>JAZQNE010000073.1:0-28556 GCA_045627185.1 Lachnospiraceae bacterium | reverse complement strand
ATGGTAAATTACGGTATATATTTGTTAACGACGGTTGCGCTCATTCTATTGGTATCAATTGTACGGCACAGTGCGTACATGGAAAGAAAGCGTAACTTCCAATATGATATTACGGCTTTATGTGTGGTTGTTGCATTATCTGCCGTAGTGGGAAGAGATTATGCAGGTGTTCATCATGTTTATTGGCTGGCACTTGTTTCTTCATTTCTGATTGACTTTGCTTCGGTTGTATATTTCCTTTTCTTTATCGGCTCGTTACGTTCTTGGAAAAGTGCGGTAATGAGAGTGTTTGAGATAATCGGTGGCATAATTGTAATAATGGCGCTTTCTTCTCCGATAACGGGGTGGCTGTTTGTTATATATCCGGATGGAACGTTTGAAAAGGGAGTTTATCAGCCGCTCGCATCCTTATATCTGGTTGCCGGATTTATCGTTCTTATCGTTATTAACTTCAAAAAATATAAGAAATGTGAAAAAGAAGATATTGTGCGAATGATCTTTTTGTTTTCGCTTGAAGCACTTGCTATTGTGCTACAGATTCTCGAGTCTGAAATGTTTCAGGACGGCTTCATCGGCTCGGCACTTCTTATCATTCTTTATTATGACTTCGTAATCGAAATTGAAAGTAAGTATGACGCTTTATCTGAGGTAGGTTCCTATACATATTTTAAATCGTATGTGGACAGAATCAGTAAGAAGGGTTCTTATCTGATGCTTCTGTTTGATGTGAACGGATTAAAGAAAACCAATGATACCATGGGACATGAAGCAGGTGACAAACTCATAGCAGCTGTAGGAGGCGGAATTAAGGAAGCAGCTGCCTCATGTGGAAAAGTGTTTCGTATCGGCGGCGATGAATTCGTGGCAATTCTGTTGACTGAAGATGAAGAAAACGGAAAAGAAGTTATAAAGAAAACCGAGGATATTTTCAAGAAAAAATCAAATGAACTCGGAATGAAGATATCTGCAGCATCAGGTATAGCTGTTCGACATGCCAATGAAGATGTACGTGATGCACAGAAGCGTGCAGATGAAGCAATGTATGCCTGCAAGCAGCTGTATTATGAGCAAAACGGTAATGACAGACGAGGAAACTAGGGCTATTGTAAAGTAAATATATATTTTATACAGTATAAAGGTACCGATATACATTTATAATCGGTACCTTTATTCATGTAGAATTAGTACCTTTGGTACCTGCTTTAAGACGCTTATCCTGAATGACCCACCCAAAATGGTGTATATATAATACAAAAAATATCCTTGCAATTATTTACTATCCGTGTTATAATGCTCACTTGTGAAACTGATGTTCCGCTGTGCGGGAGTCGTAGAATGAACATCAAGTATAGGAGGAATTCATCATGAACGACATTATCAAGAACATCGAAAACGCTCAACTCAAAGAGCAGGTACCTCAGTTTAACGTTGGTGATACCGTACGTGTATCAGCTAAGGTTAAGGAAGGTAACAAGGAAAGAATCCAGGTTTTCGAAGGAATCGTTCTCAAGCGTCAGAACGGCGGCATTAAGGAAACATTTACTGTTCGTAAGATGTCAAACGGCGTTGGCGTTGAGAAGACATGGCCTTTACATTCTCCTGCAGTTGTAGGAGTAGAGGTTATTCGTCATGGTAAGGTTCGCCGTGCTAAACTTAACTATCTCCGTCAGAGAACAGGTAAGGCAGCTAAGGTTAAAGAACTTATCATCAAGAAATAATGATCGATCGCGGCACAGCTTCGGCTGTGCCGTTTTTCGTTTTCGGATTTTTTCCGCTTTTTTCTCTTTTATTATGTGTTTTTACGTTTTTTGCTGCATAAACTTACTTGAGTATACTTATGATTTCCCGGCTGCAGTACCCTTTCTTGACGGTCCGAAAGAAAGGTATTGCATCCGTGAAATCAAGAAAAATCTTTATGGTTTATGCTGCAAAAAATTTAAGAGCCGCTAAATTAAAAGAGAAAAAAGCGGGCAATATTGAAAACAAAATACTTCATATGAAGCTCTTTCTGATCATTATTTCTTTCTGATTGCGTAAGCATTGTTATTGGATGGGGGCTGAATGCAGGGTGAGCTTGAAAGCGGAGTTTTGGGATTCTTTCTTGACATATTTGTTTATGGATTTTAAAATGTAGATATGAAAAAGACGACGTTAAAAAAGAATATTTCTACACCGCTTTATAAGCAGCTTGTGAACCGTATCCGCCAGGAGATTGAGGCGGGTAATTATTCTGTTGGGAGCAGGATTCCTACGGAGCAGGAGATTATTGAAAAGTACGGTGTTAGCAGGATTACTGTCAGAAAGGCTGTTTCTGTATTGACTGAGGAAGGGCTGCTTGTGAAGAAGCAGGGTCAGGGGACTTTTGTGTCTGCTCCTAAGCTTAAAAAGGCTATTCATGAGGTTAACAGTTTTCATCAGAATTGCAGAAGGCTTGGCGTGAAGGCAGAGACTCGTGTTGTTTCGGTTAAGGAAATTACGGGAGATGAAAATGATTGTAAGGAACTTGAGGTTAAGGCGGGCAGTAAACTGATTAAGACTGTTCGTGTGAGGTTTGCCGACAAGCGTCCTGTTGTTTATGAAATTAATCATTTTTCGAGTGCTTATTCGTTTTTGAAGGATATGGATCTGACGGGTTCTCTTTACGGAAATCTTGCTGAGATTGATGTTTATCCGTCGGCTGCAACTCATGAAATTTCCATGGTTCCGGCTAATAAAGAACTGGCTGAGGCGCTTGAGATTCCGCTGAATACTGCATTGATCTACCTGAAAGAGGTTATTTATGACCAGCATGGCAGACCGCTTCATAATTCCAAGCAGTATATCAGAGGGGACAAATTCGTGTTTACTATCTGATGGGAGTTGTTGCATGAAAAGAAGATTCCTGAGTTCTCATAAGTTAATAAAGGTTATGGGGCTTTGTTTGGCTATTTGTTTTGTTGCCGGTTTTATTACTGCTTGCAGCGATTCAAAGGAAATATACAGTTTCTCATATACTGCAAGCCCTAAAAGTGTTTCCGGGGGAAGCAGGGTGGCCATTACAACAGAGCTGACTAATGCTTCTGATAAAAAATACGTGTATAAGGGGTCGGAAAGTGATTTTTCCGCCAGCATTAAACTGTTCTATTCAAATGGGGAATACGTTTACAATGTTCCGGTGGAACCTTATGCTTTGACTACTGATTATGCACGTTATGTTATTAAATCGAATGAAAGCCGTCAGTTTACTTATTATTTTAGTATTCCGGAAGATGCTCCGATTGGAGATTATTCCATGACTTTATCCTTTCACGGGAGCAGTAATACTTTCTTTAATGTAATTTCTGTAACAGAATGATTATTAAAATTCGCTTTTTGACTATTCAAGTCGGGAACTGTTCGCAAAAAAGATAGTTTCCGGCTTATTTTTGCGTAAAATGCATAACGTTATATAACATTATATTTACAAACGTAAAAACATTAATTATAATTCATTCCAACAATTATTTTTGGAGGAATGTTATGTCAAAGTATTTTGGTACTGATGGTTTCAGAGGTAAGGCAGGCGTTGTTCTTACAGCTGAACATGCATTCAAAACAGGCCGTTTCCTTGGCTGGTATTATTCAAATCTTCATAAAGAAGACGGAACAAAAGCAAAAATCGTAATCGGTAAGGATACAAGGCGTTCATCTTATATGTATGAGGACGCTCTTTCAGCAGGTATCACATCAGCAGGATGTGATGTATATCTGCTTCATGTTACAACAACTCCCTGTGTAAGTTACATTACACGTACGGAAGATTTTGACTGTGGTGTTATGATTAGTGCAAGCCACAACCCTTATTATGACAATGGCATTAAGCTTATGAACGGTAAGGGTGAAAAGATGGATGATGATCTTCAGGAAGAAATCGAAAGCTATATTGATGGAAATCATGAAGAAATCCCGTGGGCAACAGAAGATAAAATCGGCTGCACAATCGACTTTTATTCGGGACGTAACCGTTATATCGGCTATCTTACAACTCTTGCCACAAAGTCATTTGATGACAAGAAGGTTGGCCTTGACTGCTCAAACGGTTCTGCATGGATGATCGGACCTTCGGTTTTCAACGCACTTGGCGCAAAAACTTATGTCATCAACAATACTCCTGATGGCGTTAATGTAAATGCTGACTGTGGTTCAACTCACATTAAGGGCTTAAAGAAATTCGTTAAGGAAAACCATCTTGATGTCGGCTTCGCATTTGATGGCGATGCAGACCGCTGCCTTGCTGTTGATGAAAAAGGTAATGAAATCAACGGCGATAAGATTATGTACATCTGCGCCAAATACATGAAGTCCCACGGACAGCTTCCGAGCAATACCGTTGTTACTACAATTATGAGTAATTTCGGTCTTTACAAGGCTCTTGATGAAGCCGGGATTAACTATGAAAAGACTGCCGTAGGTGACCGTTATGTTTACGAAAACATGAAAGCTTATGACCACCTTATCGGCGGTGAGCAGAGCGGTCATATCATTTTCAGAAAACATGCCCGTACAGGTGACGGCCTTATTACCGCAATTATGCTTATGGGTGTTATGATTGATACACAGCTGCCTCTGTCAGTTCTTGCAGAAGGCGTTAAGATGTATCCTCAGGTTCTCAAGAACGTTAAGGTTGATGATAAGGACGCTACACTTGCCGATCCCAAGGTTATGGAAGCTGTTATGCAGTGTACCGAAGATCTTGGCGATAAAGGCCGTGTGCTTCTGCGTAAGAGTGGCACTGAGCCCGTTCTCCGTGTAATGTCAGAGGCCGGAACAGAAGAAGAGTGCGAAAAGAATGTTGATAAAATCATTAAGGCTATGGAAGAAAGCGGCCATCTGATTGAAATCAAGAAAAAATAATGGGATGTTATTTTGTAATTTTGATTAACATAAAGTAATTCCAATATTTTATTTTCCGTAAATCGGAAGAAGGAGACCATATGAACGTTTTAGTAGTTAAGAATTATGAAGAAGGCGCTAAGAAGGCTGCTGACATTATTGAGAAGCTTGTTCGTGAAAATCCTACCTGCACACTTGGTCTTGCAACAGGTTCAAGTCCCGTTGGAATGTACAAAGAGCTTGCGCGCCGTTGCAAAGAAGAAGGTCTTGATTTCAGTAAGATTCATACCGTTAATCTTGATGAATATGTTGGACTTCCCGGAACACATGACCAGAGCTATCGTTATTTTATGAATGATAACCTGTTTGACCACATTAATATTGATAAAGCAAACACCTATGTTGCAAAAGGAACAGGCGATGTTGCCGCTAACCTTAAGGAATTCAATGAGATTCTTGATAAGACAGATATTGAAATCCAGGTTCTTGGGGTTGGTCCCGACGGTCACCTTGGCTTTAATGAGCCCGGTGAGACACTTTATGACGGAGCTCATGAAGAAGTTCTTGATGATTCCACAATCGAAGCAAATAAGCGTTTCTTCGCTTCAAAGGCAGACGTTCCCACACATGCGGTTACAATGGGTATGGGCAATATTATGCGCGCTAAGCGTCTTATCATGATTGTTGCAGGCAACAAGCAGGATGCTATGACAAAGCTCCTCATCACCGGCAAGATCGATCCCAAGTGCCCTTGCACATTTATGCTTATGCATCGTGATGCAACAGTTGTTATTGAGGAGAAGCTCGCAAAGGAAATCGGTTACATTAAGTAATCCGCTGAGGTTTATTGATTTATTTATTTGGTTGGGGAACTATAAATAAATGGGTGATAATATCACCTGATTAACTGAATTATAAGGCAGGGACAGTCAGACTTAAACAAGTCAGGAACTTATCCCTGCCTTGTTTATTTTGTAATCGGTTAAGGTGATAAATTATAAGATTTTATTGCTTTTCTTCTGCGTTTTTATCCTCTTTCATAATTGACTTAAAAATATAAGAATGGTAAAATTACTCTGATTAAAAAGAATATTTTGGGGTAGTTTATGAGTATATCAGAAAGAACATTATCACTTACCATTGACCAGCAGAAAGCTGTATTTGGTCAGTTCGATTCTTATATCAGAATTATTGAGCGAAGCCTGAATGTGACTGTAATTGACCGTGCCGGAGAAATCAAACTTATTGGTGATACGGAAGGTCTTGCAAAGGCTGAGGAGGTTTTCCGTCAGCTTATGAAAAAGGCTGATTCAGGGGAAGAAATAACAGAACAGACTATTAATTATCTGCTTGCTCTTTCCATGGAACAGAAGGCTGAACTTGCCGCTGAAATTGATAAAGAAATTATTTGCCATACAATTACGGGTAAACCTATTAAAGCCAAGACACTTGGTCAGAAAAAATATGCAGATCTTATTTCCGAGCGCATGATAACTTTCGGAATAGGACCGGCGGGAACCGGCAAAACCTATCTTGCCATGGCAATGGCTGTCCGTGCCTTTAAGAACGATGATATCAGCCGTATTATCCTTACACGTCCTGCAATTGAAGCGGGAGAGAAGCTTGGATTTTTGCCGGGTGACCTGCAGAGTAAGGTTGACCCTTATTTAAGACCGCTTTATGATGCTCTTTTTCAGATTATGGGTGCTGAAGGCTTCCATAAGAACATGGAAAAGGGCTTAATTGAGGTTGCACCGCTTGCTTACATGCGCGGCCGTACACTTGACAATGCGTTTATAATACTTGATGAGGCTCAGAACACTACGCCCGCCCAGATGAAGATGTTCCTGACACGTATCGGTTTCGGCTCAAAGGCTGTAATTACCGGTGATATTACGCAGAAAGACCTGCCTTCGGGTCAGGCTTCCGGCCTTGATATTGCACTTGAAGTGTTGAAAAACACTGAAGAAATTGGTATTGCAAGGCTTACATCGGTTGATGTTGTACGTCATCCTCTTGTACAGAAAATTGTCGATGCTTATGAAAAATATGAGAAAAAGCAGGCTGCAAAGGCTTCCTCTGATAAATCAGCCAACTCACGGAGGCATAAATAATGGAAAAATCAGCCGGAAACAATCTGATAAAAAATATCTTAACCATTATATTTATCGGCTGTGCCATGACAGCCGGCCTGTGGTTCTTTGAAAAAGAACATGAGCAGCTTACGGCAATTCTTATCGTATCCGGGCTAATTTTTCTTTCTCTTTTGTTCCTTGCAATTAAGAAAGATGAGAAATTATCGGAGCATCCCGTATTTTCGCTCACATTGCTTGCAGCTTATCTCATTATGGGAATCATGCTGTGCTTCCCGAATCCTGCCATGTCATCGCTTGGTCTTTATTTCCTTCTGACCATTCCGGTTGCAGGTTTTTCCGGACTTTCGTTTGCAATGATTCTGCTTCTTGGAAGCTTTGGCATTGTGTCAATACTTGAAGGTTCAATCGTGCTGATTAACCTGATGTATGCTTTTTTTGCTTTGATTTCATGCTTCCAGATTTTTGATAATGTTACGGGAAAAGCTCTTGTCAAGAGATTTGCTGTTTCTACAACGGTTCAGGCTATTATTACCGTTCTTGTATATGGCATAAACTCAGACAAAAACCTTCTTCTCCAGTCAGTTATTGTAATTCTGCTTTATCTTGCTGCTCTGACGGTTGTTGCGCTTATCAAATCAAATAACGTTATTCTCTGGGTTGCATTTGATTATGGTGCAGAAGAGGAAGAACCTGTTAAAATCGGGGATGTAAATAAGCCACTGCCTGAACTTAAGGCAGTTCTTTCCCTTGATGAGCTTTGCGAAGAAACAAATTATTATGCGGTTCTTCTGCATGAACGTCTTCCAAAGAATTTCGGGAAATCGGTCCGCTTTGCAAATCTTTGTGCCGATGTTGCAGCTGCTTCCGGTGCTGACGCCAAACTTGTTTTTGCTATAGCTTTTTATAAGGACCTTGTTAAGTTTAAAAATGAAACTGAATCTACGGAATCTTATGTAAACAGTCTTCATATTCCCGATGAACTTAAAAAAGCACTTCTGCGTGAAAACAGTGCCGACTGGTATCCTGCTGATTTTGAGGAGATTATTGTTTATGCAGCAAACGGAATCAATTCAACAATCAATTATGCAAAACGAAATCAGCTTAATGTTACTAATGATAAAATCATTGAAAACACCTGTACTTTACTTTTGAAAAGGGGTTATGCACGTGACTGTATGATATCAATGTCCTCGTTCCATCGTATGAAACAAGGCTTTCTGGATAAAATTAACTGAAAATGAAGGGCAAATAAATGACAGTTTATTTTGAAAATGAACAGGATAAAGAAATAGGATTTGATTATGAAAAACTGATAAAAGAAGTCATTACCGCAGTTACAGCATCGGAAGGCTGTGAATATGACTGGCAGGCATCTGTTGTAATTACCGACAATGAATCTATTAAAGCAGTTAATTCCGAATTCCGCGGAATTGATAAGGAAACTGATGTTTTATCTTTCCCCATGCATGAATATTCGAGTCCTGCCAATTACGATGAACTTACCGATGATGATTTCGATCCCGAAACCGATGAGCTTCTTCTTGGGGATATTATGATTTCCTACGAAAAAGCGCTTGCCCAGGCTGCGGAATACGGACATTCCATTCAGCGTGAAATAGCATTTCTGACTGCTCACAGTGTTCTTCATCTTCTTGGATATGACCATATGGAAGATGAAGAAAGAAAAGTAATGGAGACAAAGCAGGAAAATGTGCTTAAGACACTTGGTATTACGAGGGAATAATAATGAATAAGAAAAATGACAGTGCCCTCGTGCAGGGCAGTATTCTTGCGGTGGCATCGCTGATTTCGCGTGTTATCGGCATGTTATATAAAATACCTCTTACAAATATTCTTGGCGAAACCGGAATGGGCTATTATACAACTGCCCATGAAGTTTACAATATAGTTTTAATTTTATCTTCGCTTAGTATTCCGCTTGCCGTATCAAAACTTGTGTCTGCAAGGGACCAGAAAAGGGAATATAAATATTCGGGAAGAATTTTCAAGGTATCTCTTTTACTTGGCTCAATTACAGGCGGAATAGCAGGACTTCTTGTATTCTTATTCGCCAAACCCATTGCAGTATTTATGGGTTACAGCGGTTGTGCAGGTGCACTCCGGGTGCTTGGTCCGACTATTTTTCTTGTTGCTATTCTTGGTGTTTTCAGGGGTCTTTTCCAGGGCAAAAAGAATATGGTTCCTACTGCAATATCGCAGCTTATTGAGCAGATTATAAATGCTATTGTAAGCCTTCTTTGTGTGTCTTTGTTCATGAAGGTCGGAACCGATGAAGGCACAAAAGCTACACTCGGAGCTACGGGCGGAACAATGGGTATCCTGCTTGGTGCAGTCAGTGCCTTGCTTTTCATGTATTTTATCTATTACATTAATCGTGGTTATTTTGCAAGAAAAGAACAGCGTGACGAGCACACCGTTGCTGATTCCGACGGTACCATTTTCCTTGCCGTTGTTATGACCATGCTTCCTATTGTTCTCAGTCAGCTTGTATTCCAGGCGAGCGGTGTTATTGATGCCAAAATGCTTTCAGGGTATTTCAGACGGAGAGGCTTTTCGGATGAAGAAATGCTTGCCGCTGCCGCTAAAAACCTGAATATCGATGATTTAATTTCCGCTGCCGGCGAACCCTATTCAAATAAGTTCAGACAGCTTACAAATATCCCTGTAGCCATTGCTACGGCACTTAGTGCAGCCATTGTTCCTACCTTGTCTGCGCTTGTTGCGTCCGGTAATATAAAGAAAACAAGAGAAAAAATAGCAACCGGAATTAAACTCAATATGATAGTTGCAATTCCTGCCGCTGTTGGAATGGGTGTACTCGGTCCGCAGATTATTTACCTTCTTTTCCCGAATGCAAAACGTACCGCCGGAGAACTTCTGATGGTCGGTTCGGTTGCCATTGTTTTCTTTGCTTATTCAACCATGACAAACGGTATTCTTCAGGGTCTTGGGCATATGAGACTGCCCGTTATTCATGCAGCCATTTCGCTTGCAATCCATATTGGTGTTGTATGGTTTATGCTGAATATTCTTGACCTTGAACTTTACGGAATGGTTATAGGCAATATTTCATTTGCACTTGTTGTATGTATTCTTAACTGGATAGCACTCAGAAAATATGCCGGCTACAGGCAGGAAATTATTAAAACCTTCCTTGACCCGCTTGTTTCCGCTGCATTAATGGGAGTAGCGACGCTGCTTTCCTATAATGCATTTGATTCTCTTTTCCTAACAATCCTTAAAGGCAGAGAATATATTTCCAATCTGCTGGCAGTGCTTATTTCAATTGTTATCGCTTTATTTGTTTATTTTGCGATGCTTTTGATTTTACGTACCTGTACCGAAACAGAGCTTAATGATTTCCCTATGGGCGGAAGATTTATAAGGATTGCAAAGAAACTCAATCTGCTTCCGCGTGAATAAAGAATATACCATTATTGAATATGATTGTCTGATTGAAATTAAAACATATTTGATTTATTTGAGGTTTTTGTATTTATGAAGGATGCCGGTTTTAAAAATAAATACGATGTTGCAGTTGTGGGCGGTGGTGCTTCCGGAATGGTTGCCGCCTGCTTTTGTGCTGCAAGCGGAAAGAAAGTCTGCATCCTTGAAAAAAATAAGAAGCTCGGAAGAAAACTTTCCGTAACCGGAAACGGTAAATGCAATCTTACAAATTATTCTATGGGTGAAGAACATTATGCATCATCATGTGACACCGAAAAGTCTACATTTGTAGAAAACATTCTGGCCGATTACGGTACTGTAGATATTCTTGAATGGTTTGGAAAAATCGGTATTTTATGCAAAGATAAAAACGGTTATCTTTATCCTGTAAGTGAGCAGGCACAATCTGTTACGGGAGCCCTTGAAGCCGAACTTAAAAGACTTAATGTTGATGTATTTTTGGAAAAGGACGTAAGAGAAATTAACAAATCGGCATACGGCTGCTTTGTTATTGAGTCTGATGATTCCTTTTTTGCCGATAAACTGATTCTTTCCTGTGGCGGACCGGCAGCTCCTGTTTACGGAGCTTCACGTTTTGGTTTTGATTATCTGAAAAAAACCGGACACACGGTATCGGAGCCTTTGCCCGCACTTTGTCCTGTTGCTGTTTCGGATAAAATTATAAAATCGCTTGCCGGTGTCAGGCTTGAAGCTGAAATTGAAATTATTCTCGGTAATGAAAAGCATTGGGAAAAAGGTGAAATTATTTTTAATGCCGATAATGTTTCAGGTATTCCGGTGTTCCAGCTTTCAAGATATGTTTCTAAATATTTTGACAGATTTGCAGTCGGAAAAAACGGTCAAAAATCAGGTTCGCAGGGAAATAATAATGTTAATCGGGCTGCCCTTAAGATTGACCTGATTCCTTCATTTACGCAGAATGAGCTTGTTGATTTTTGCATGCAGCTTTCGGAACGTAATCCGAAATTGACTGTTGAATATCTGTTCAGAGGTATCTTAAATTATAAGGCTGTTTATTATGTATTAAAAGAAAACGGGTTCGATCCTGAGCAGTGTGTTTCCGGTCTTAACCGGAAAAGCTTTGAACGCATGGTTTCATGTCTTAAGAATTTTAACCTGTCTGTTACGGGAACTAAGGGCTTTGAAAATGCCCAGGTTTGCACAGGCGGCCTTTCAACTGATGATATTAATTGGAATACACTTGAATCGAAACTTGTCAAAGGTCTTTATGTTACTGGTGAGCTTCTTGATGTTGATGGAAATTGCGGCGGATATAACCTGCATTTTGCTTTTGCAACAGGTATGAGGTCCGGAAAGGCGGCAGCTTATGATCAGAATTGATAACATTAAGCTTCCGGTTGATTATTCGGAAAAAGCCCTCAGAAATGCCATTTGTGATTCGCTTAAACTTTCTTTCGGCGAAATTTCGGAAATTACAATTTACAAGCGTTCACTCGATGCCAGAAAAAAAGACAATATTCACTACATTTTTTCTGTTCTTGTTACCCTTAAAAATGATAAATCCTTTAAACTTAATCCCAAGAAGCACAAGGATGTATCTTTTTTTACGCCAAAGGAATTCAAGCCGGTTATCCTTGGACAATTGAATCTTGACAGACCTCCGGTGGTTGTCGGTTCAGGACCCGCCGGGCTTTTTTGTGCTTATTATCTTGCTAAATACGGATATAAACCAATTCTTATCGAGCGTGGAGACTGTATAGAAGAAAGAACCAAAAAGGTTGATGCTTTCTGGAAGGGAGGACAACTTGATCCTGAATCGAATGTCCAGTTCGGTGAAGGCGGAGCCGGTACCTATTCCGACGGAAAACTAAATACTATGGTTAAGGATACCGAAGGCCGTATTCGCTGCGTTTTGAAAACCTTTGTTGAAAACGGTGCACCGGATGACATCCTTTACGTTAATAAGCCTCATATAGGGACCGATCTTCTTAAGCCTGTAATAAGTGAAATGTCGCAGAAAATACGCGAAATGGGCGGCCTGGTGCGTTACAGGGCCAAATTAACCGGACTTGTTACCGAAAATATCACTGTTAATTCAAATAATTCTGATTCTGTTGGTGCTTTTTCCGAATCGAAAATAACAGGCATTATTGTTAACGGAACGGAAAAAATAGAATGCGGCGCGCTTGTTCTTGCACTTGGGCACAGTGCCCGTGATACCTTCAAAATGCTTCTTGATTCCGGAATTCATATGGAACCGAAAGCTTTTGCGGTTGGTGTTAGAGTTGAACACCCGCAGGATTTTATCAGCAGGGCACAATATGGTGATTTTGCGGACAAACTTCCGCCTGCCGATTATAAACTGACACATACAACCGAAAGCGGAAGAGGTGTATATTCCTTCTGCATGTGCCCGGGCGGCTATGTTGTTAATGCTTCTTCCGAAGAAGGCAGACTTGCCGTTAACGGTATGAGTAACCGTGCCAGAAATTCGGGAAATGCAAACAGTGCGATTATTGTTACGGTTAATCCTTCGGATTTTGAAAATGCTGATTCAAATCCGCTTGCCGGTACAGCATTTCAGCAGAGGCTTGAAAAACTTGCGTATGAAGAAGGCAAGGGCAAAATCCCCCAGCAGTTTTATGCTGATTTTAAGGCAAACCGAACAAGCTTAGAAGTTCCGTCAGCGTCTGTTTCCGGAAAGACGCAGGAAGAAACAGGCTTTGAAAATTTCGCAAACAGGTCATGTACAGGAGGCTTAACATCTCCCGGAAATCTGAGAAATGTTCTTCCGGAATTCATTTCGGAAAGTATTATTGAAAGTATGCCTGCTTTTGACAGGGCAATCCCCGGATTTATGCGTGATGATATGATAATGAGCGGTGTGGAATCGCGTACTTCATCGCCTGTTCGCATGAACCGGAACGATGAACTCCAGTGCAATATCGCAGGGATTTATCCGTGCGGTGAGGGTGCGGGTTATGCGGGCGGAATCGTATCGGCTGCTGCCGACGGACTCAGGGTTTTTGAGGCGATTATCCATAAATACAAGCCGATGGAATAAAATAATTAATACAGCACAGAATAATATGTGCTTAAACTGTTAACGAATTTAAATCAATTAAGGAAAAGAAAATGGGAATTACAGACGAACAAATCAAACGAATTAATGAACTTTACCACAAACAGAAAGCAGAAGGTTTAACACCTGAAGAAGCTGCCGAACAGAAACAGCTTCGAATGGATTATGTTGCCGCAATCAGGGCGGATCTTCAGAGCAGCCTGAATGCAGTGTCTATTGTTAATCCGGACGGCTCTGTTACACCTCTTAAAAAGAAAGATCAGAACTGATATTACGGGAATATTCCGCCGGTTCTTAAAGAAAACAACAAAGGATTTATTTTATGAATAACGAAATCAATCTTATTCCGGAAACTGAGCCCGAGCGCCAGTTCTATTATATTGACCTTCTTAAGAAAGCCATGCAGAAGCGTCAGGAGACGGAAAACAGGCTTTTTACCTATCACATCGAAACCTTCGGCTGTCAGATGAAGGCCAAGGATTCCGAGAAGCTTGCCGGTATTCTTGAGCAGATAGGGTATGTTGAAATTGATAGCGAGAAAGCTGATATTGTTCTTTATAACACCTGTACGGTGCGTGAAAATGCGAACAACAGAGTTTACGGGCGCATCGGGTATCTGGGAAAGCTTAAAAAGAGCAAGCCTGACATGAAAATCATTCTCTGCGGGTGTATGATGCAGGAAAAGCATGTAGTTGAGAAGCTTAAAACAAGCTATCGTTTTGTTGACATAATATTTGGAACTCACAATATTTTTAAGCTTGCGGAATTGCTTTATGAGAGTGAAAACAGGAAGATGCTTGTTGATGTCTGGGAAGGAACGGATAAAATTGTTGAAAACCTTCCGAGTGCCCGTAAATTCTCATTTAAGGCCGGTGTCAACATTATGTACGGCTGCAATAATTTCTGCAGCTATTGTATTGTGCCTTATGTAAGAGGGCGTGAGAGAAGCAGAAAGCCCGAAGATATTATTGCAGAAATCCGTCAGATGGTCTCTGAAGGCATAAGTGAGGTCATGCTGCTTGGACAGAATGTGAATTCCTACGGAAAAACTCTTGATACACCTGTTTCCTTTGCTGAACTTCTCAGAATGGTATGCAGGGTTGAAGGGCTTGAACGTGTCCGTTTCATGACTTCTCATCCGAAGGATTTATCAGATGACCTTATTGAGGTTATGGCACAGGAGCCTAAAATCTGCCGTCACATGCATTTGCCGCTCCAGTCGGGAAGTGACCGCCTTCTTCAGAAAATGAACCGTCATTATACAAAGGACATGTATCTTGAAGAAGTAGAAAAGCTTCGCAAAAGAGTTCCCGATGTTGCTTTTACAACGGATATTATTGTTGGATTTCCCGGAGAAACAGAAGAGGATTTTCAGGAGACTCTTAAGGTTGTTGAACAGGTCAGATACCACAGTGCATTTACTTTTATTTATTCAAAGCGAAACGGAACGCCTGCAGCTTCTATGCCTGACCAGGTTCCGGAGGATGTTGTTCAGGACCGTTTCAACCGTCTTCTTGCCGTAATTAACCGCATTTCTGAGGAACTTACGCTTGAAGCTGTAGGAAAAACCGATATTGCTCTTGTTGAGGAAGAAAATACACATCTTGAAGGATATGTTACCGGCCGTTTATCGAACAATTTGCTTGTTCATTTCCCGGGATGTAAAAATGACCTTGGAAAATATATTAAAGTAAAACTTTCGGAGTCAAAGGGATTTTATTATATCGGAGAGAGAATTTGAAAGCATTTTCAATTTTCTGATTTCGTGAATATAACGTTTTTACTGAATATCTTAAACATATAATGGGCGTTTTTTCTGATTATTGTAAAAATATTTTCAAAATTTAATTTTTTTCGAACTCTATGCTTGACATAAATTTAGAAAAAGTATAAACTTTAATTGTTGTATTATGGCGTACAATGAAAATTGAATAAAGGAGGTATCCCTGTGTCCGAAACAGAAAAAATTATAGTTTTCTGCGTCGCAACAGCTATTGTTTTTTTCCTGATTGCATGGTTCGCTGCTATCGCTTACCGTAAAAAGGTTGTTGAAGCCAAAATCGGCGGAGCTGAAGATAAAGCGCGTGAAATCATAGATGATGCCTTAAAAACTGCTGAAACACGCAAAAAGGAAGCTTTGCTTGAAGCTAAGGAAGAAGCTCTTCGTAACAAGAACGAATTAGAGCGTGAAATCAAGGAAAGAAGAGCAGAACTTCAGCGTTATGAAAAACGTGTTTTACAGAAGGAAGAATCTCTTGACCGCAAGACTGAAGCTATTGAAAAGAAAGAAGCAAAACTTTCTTCAATGGAAGCAGACCTTGCAAAAACAAAAGCCGAAGTTGATGCATTTCATCAGAAGCAGGTTGAACAACTTGAGAAGATTTCCGGGTTGACCTCCGAACAAGCCAAAGAATATCTTTTAAAGACTGTTGAAGAAGAAGTTAAACACGAAACCGCTGTTCTTGTGAAAAATCTTGAACAGAAAGCAAAAGACGAAGCTGACAAAAAAGCTAAGGATTTTGTTGTAACAGCTATTCAGAAGTGTGCTGCAGATCATGTGGCTGAAGCTTCTATTTCAGTTGTGCAGCTCCCTAATGATGAGATGAAAGGCCGTATCATCGGACGTGAAGGAAGAAACATCCGTACACTTGAAACAATGACAGGTGTTGACCTTATTATTGATGATACTCCGGAAGCAGTTGTACTTTCTGCTTTTGATCCCGTCAGACGTGAAGTTGCAAGAATTGCACTCGAAAAACTTATAGTTGATGGTCGAATTCATCCTGCCCGCATTGAAGAAATGGTTGAGAAGGCGCAGAAGGAAGTTGAGAAGATGATTGTTGAAGAAGGCGAAGCAGCAATGCTTGAGACCGGTGTTCACAACCTGAATCCCGAACTTGTGAGACTTCTCGGCAAGATGAAATTCCGTACAAGCTATGGGCAGAATGCTCTTAAGCATTCAATCGAGGTTTCTTTACTTTCAGGCCTTCTTGCAAGTGAGCTCGGCGCTGATGTGCGTCTTGCAAAACGTGCAGGTTTGCTTCATGATATTGGTAAATCAGTTGACCATGAAATTGAAGGAACTCATGTACAGATTGGTGTTGATCTTTGTAAGAAATACAAAGAATCACCCGTTGTTATTAATGCGGTAGAGGCTCATCACGGTGATGTTGAGTTCCAGTCCATTATCGCATGCATCGTTCAGGCAGCAGATGCTATTTCAGCTGCAAGACCCGGTGCCCGCCGTGAGACGCTTGAGACTTACACCAATCGTCTTAAACAGTTAGAAGATATTTCAAACAGCTTTAAGGGAGTCGAGAAATCTTACGCCATCCAGGCCGGTCGTGAGGTACGAGTTATCGTTATGCCCGAGCAGATTAGTGATGACGACATGGTTCTTCTGGCTAGAGACTTATCTAAGAGAATTGAGTCCGAACTTGAATATCCGGGCCAGATCAAGGTAAGTGTTATCAGAGAATCAAGAGTTGTTGATTACGCTAAATAATTAAAGAAAGAGCCGTTTTACATGGCTCTTTTTTTATGGGAACCATGTAAAACTCCTTGATTCTTTTATTGAAAATATATAAAATAAAAATAGTGACAATCGAAATCGGTTACGTTGGATTATTTATTGTTTTGGGTGGGGTATGAAAAAATATTTAATTTCTTTATATATTTTATTTTTGGCTGTTTCTTTATCAGGTGTGATTTCTGTAAAAGCAGCTTCTATAAGCTTTTCTGACCGTGTTTCCGGTGAAAATTTCATTTATGAATCCGGTTTTCCTGCTGTTTCCCTAAATGGTTACGTTTCTGAATCAAATCCCGAAAAAACAATTTCGGCAGATAATCAGATTCTTGTATCTCTTAATGGATTAATCAGTGATACGCTTAATGATGAAATTGTTTTTAATCCTTCGAACCACACAATTTCAATTAATTCGGGTGATGAAAATACAGTTCTGGATTATTTGGATTCTTCTTTAAAAATGCAGGTTCTGTCGTCATCAAACGGCATTACAGACATCTATTTTCCTTTGGAAAATGTTTTTTCCGAAAATTCCTTGAAGAAAATTTATAATAAAATAGATAATTCTTTAAGCTTTATTTGCGATTTAAGAAAAAGCAACGTCAGCACTAATGATTTTTCTTTTATTCTGCCATTTTTCCTGTCAGATTATCCTGATTATTTTTATCCGGTTGAGGAAGATTTTTCTATTGAAAAGCTGAGGCAGGATTCAAAAGAAACACAAAACAGAAATATAATAATTAATGTGGCCGGAGCAGATCCCATAAGGCTTCAGAAAGAACCGTTTTACGGTGGGGCATACGTTAACAGAGCATTTGTTGAAGCTTCTGAAAACGGTGCTTCACGTGTTGTTTTTGAATTAAATAAAATCAGTGCATGTAATTTTGATAAAACAGAAAACGGCTATAAAGTCAATTTTGTTTCTCCACGTGAAAAATACAGCAAAATAGTAGTTATTGATCCCGGTCACGGCGGATATGATTATGGTGCTGTTCGTGATAAAGTCCGTGAAGCTCACCTTAATCTTGCAATTGCGGAATATATTCGTGAACCTCTTGAAAATGAAGGCATTAAGGTTTATTTCACCAGAGAAAATGATATTTTCCTTTCTCTTGAAACAAGACCGGCCTTTTCAACCGAAATTGAAGCAGACATGTTTATAAGTATTCATCAGAATACGCATAGTTCTTCAAAAGAGCAGGGCATGTGTGTTTATTATTCTAAAGATAATAACGATGCACTTGAGAACGGTTTTTGCAGTAAGGTTCTCGGACAGAAAATGATTAAAAATCTTTATTACGATATCGGTGTCAGAAGCAACGGTCTTTTGACAACGCCTCTTTCCGTAACAGCTCATAATAAGGTTCCCGCAATTCTTATTGAATGCGGATTTATGACTAATCCTGAGGAATTTGCAAAGCTCCAGGACCCGGCTTACCAGAAAGAATTCGCAGAAAATCTTGCAAAATCAGTAATTGAACTGTTTGCTGAATATCCTACCGGCAGATGACAAACCGTTTTACTTAAACAAAGGAAATGCGTATGAGAAAAAAACCTGTTACAAAAGAATATTCTTATTGCGCAGGACTTGGTACTTGTATTAAAATAGTACAGTTGTCGGATTTACATAACTGTTCTTTCGGAACGGATAATGACCGCCTTTTGGAATATGTCAGAGCATGTGAGCCGGATCTTATTTTTATAACCGGGGACATGCTTAACAAGAAAGAAAAGGATTACCATACAGCCCTGAATACCTGCAGAAAAATTGCTTCAGCTGCTCCCACCTTTTATTGTCTTGGCAATCATGAAATCCGTTTTAGCAGGACTTTCAAAAAACAATATGAAACCTATGCCGAAGAACTAATTGATAATGGTATAAGATTTTTGAAAGATGATTCTTTAATAATTGAGGTTCAGGGAAAAGAAATTGAAATCGGCTGTTTTAATGCAGACGAAAAAGCTTATGGTCATTTTAAGCCGATTCCTATTTATGATAATTTTCCCAAACGGAAAAATCCTGAAATTCCCGGACTTCTTTTGTCACATAACCCGGAACTTTATAAAAGTTATGAAGCCTCGCAATGGGATGTTGTTTTTTCGGGTCATCTGCATGGCGGAATTGTAAGAATTCCGTTTATAGGCGGCTGTGTTTCGCCAAGCGGCCGTATATTCCCCAAATATTCGGGCGGCTTTTATACATTGAAAAACAACAGGCATATGCTTGTTTCCTGCGGCCTTGGCAGTCATACAATAAAAATCAGGCTGTTTAATCCGCCTGAAATTACAAAATTAACCCTCAGTTAGGATGTAAAAATGGCTAGTTCATTATCGTTCAAACTTGATGCTTTTGAGGGCCCGCTTGACCTTCTGCTGCATCTGATTGAAAAAAATAAAATAAATATTTACGATATTCCGATTGTAACCATTACAGAACAGTATCTTGAATACATTGAAGAAATGAAAAAGCAGGATATGGAAGTAATGAGCGAATTCCTTGTTATGGCTGCAACGCTTCTTAACATTAAGTCCAAAATGCTTCTTCCTCCCGAAGTTAAAGAAGATGAAGAACAGGTTGACCCGCGTGCCGAACTTGTTGCAAGGCTTTTGGAATATAAGATGTACAAATATATTTCCGAGGAACTTAAGGATAAACAGCTTGATGCCGAAAAGCTTGTGTTTAAGGGAAGTTCAATTCCGAGTGAGATAGCCGATATTGAGGATCCGGTTGACGTTGAAGAACTTCTTTCGGACCTTACCTTAAATAAACTTCACTCTATTTTTGAATCGGTTATTAAAAAACAGGCTGATAAAATTGACCCTATCAGAAGTAAATTTGGCCGAATCGAGCATGAAGAAATCAATCTTTCCGGAAAAATCATGGAAATCCAGTATTACGGAATAGAGCACAAGCATTTCAGTTTCAGAAAGCTTCTTGAAAATCAGGGCGACAAAATGAATACCATCGTTACATTCCTGGGCGTTTTGGAACTTATGAAAATGGGGCAGGTTCAGGTGTCACAGAAAGAATTGTTCGATGATATCGAAATTGAATTTATTGCAGAAGAAATACTTCCGGTTGAGCGTTTTGCTGTTGAGGAATAAAAGGGGAAAATAATGGAGACAACAAATTATGAATTAAATCACCTTGAAGCTGTTGTTGAGGCGATTCTTTTCACCATGGGTGATGCTGTAGAAGTGAGCAGAATTGCTGAAGCAGTCGGTCATGATGAGGATACTGTCAGAAAGGTTATTCGCAGCATGTGCGACAAATATGCTGAGGAAGGGCATGGGATTCAGATTATCGAACTTGACGGGTCTTTCCAGATGTGTACGAAACCTTCAATGTACGAAACAATAATTAAACTTACCCATGTCCCAAAGAAACATGTCCTTACAGATGTTCTTCTTGAAACTCTTTCAATCATTGCTTACAAGCAGCCTGTTACAAAGGCTCAGATTGAAGCAATCCGCGGTGTAAACTGTGAACATGCCGTAAATAAACTTGTTGAATATGAACTTGTTACAGAGCTTGGTCGTCTTGACGCACCCGGACGTCCCATTTTGTTTGGAACAACGGAAGCATTTTTAAGAAACTTTGGAATCAAGTCACTTGACGAACTTCCTGACCTTGAGCCCGAACGCCTTGAAGACTTTAAGCATGAAGCAGAAGAAGAGCTTCAGCTTAAACTTGATATCTGATACGTAGTTCATTTTACCTTAAATTTAATACGGAAAATGCAAATTGATAAAAAAACGGAGTACTTTGGTTTACCGATCTGATTTCGGTAAATCAAGGTGCTCCGTTTTTGTTTACAGGTAAATTAATTTTCGGATTCTTTGGATTCGGGGAAAGCCTTGTTGAAATATTCTTCAGTGATGTAATCAAGATAAGATTCATCAATTTCACCGAACTGTCTTGTAATAAGATCCTTAATGTGACTGCTTATCTTAAAATATCGAAGTTCTTTTGTTGTATCAGGTACATCATTTGTAATTTTTTCATTGAATGCATCATAATCAACACGGGTGAAGTTTTCAGAAAGCCATGTCATAAGGGCATTTGTTGTTTCTTCTTCCTGTCTGGCTTCATTTTTAAGCTTCTTGTAGGAAATCAGCGATGAAACACCCAAAACAAGGAAACCGCCGAAAATGAGGGTTGCTACAATATAGAATAATGTTCCGCTTAAGAAAGTAATTACTTTAAGGGCACTTAATATTTCGATTACCACACCAATTATTCCAAATACGAGGAAGGTTATTGCTGTTGAAAAAGCGTCGCTTGCTTTGTCTGAACGTTTTTCATAAGCTTCTCCGGAATATACAATATCTTCAAGAGCATCTTCCAATTCGTCCTGAGGAGAAGGTTCATCATAATCTACTGCTGAATCAAAGGATGAACTGTTTTCTTCCTGATCTTTTTTCTTTGTCCATTCAAGCGGATCAAGTATTTTTTCATCACTTGCCTCACGCATTTCAGCGAATTCCTTTTCAAGGGCGTTTGAGGCTTCAACGGAATAGAAGGCTGTAAAGTGCTTCTTGGCTTTTTTGATATCTTTTTCTTTTACGGAAATGGTGATTGATTTGTCATCGTTTTCATTTTCGACTGACATGATTCCGGAATAATTAAGATATCCGGAAAATTTTTCTGCAAGTTCTTTTGATTCAAAGGTGTAAACCGGGAGAAATTCCGATACTTCTTCATCTGATTCAAGAGATTTTACAAGCTTTATATTACAATCAGGACATCTTACGATTCCTTCTTTATATTCTTCTCTGCAATTCGGGCACCAGGGCATGACAAACTCCTTTGAAATTTTTTATTTCAGAAAAGCCACAAAAGGCATAATCCGCTTGATTTTCATATATTATAACGTATATTATCCGACTTTACAATAATACTTTTGAAGGATTTACTTTTTTGAGTTTTTCGCGTATAATATAAAAGGGTCTGAATATATTTTGGGGGAATATCGGACTTAAACATTTTTGATTTATCTCATAAAGTTTATGAGGTTAAGCATGAAATCGGAGGCGTTATATGAATTTTCAGAATTCCATTTCAAGTAAAGATTTTTGTAAAAAGAACTGTGGCGGATGTAGCAAGGAAAAATTTTTTGAAGAGTACTACAGAATTCTTCATACTGCTTATCTGCGTTCAAATAACAGTTCATGTCTTGATATAATTCGCAATGATTTTGAGAACAGTTTCGGGACCGATCTTGATACTGCCTCTGTTTCATACATTTATGCCACTTCAAAATATCTTGTTTATGATGTGGTTGTAGCTGCTCTTTTAAGTGACGGTAAAATTGACAGCCAGTATTATTTCTACAAACTTATAATTGAACTTGGTTTTGATGTATGGCTTATCAGCGCTCTTGAAAGCGGAATCCGTCTTACCATGAATGATTTTTATAAATGGCTGCCGCTGCCCAAGAATGAAAAAACAGAACGTGCTGTCAGTGATTTCTGGCATTTCAGACTGCCCAAGGCACACAAATTCAGTCATCTGTATGATGGAATCAAGCAGTACAAACGTGACATACTTATTACTTATCGCAGACTTTTACTTGCTAAAAATGATGTTATTCTTGATGTAGAGTCGGTTAATCAGATTGTAAGGTATATTGATGGCCTGATTCCCAGAAAGAAAAATCCCGTACCGGCAACAAAGACTGTCAGTACACATATTGATACAGTTGAAGCAATTTCGGTTCCTGTTAAAGAAAACATTCCTGAAACGCCTGTTTTTGAGCCCTCTGAGACATCAACAGAAGAACAGCCGGATATTGTTTTTGAAAACAAGGCTTCTGATGAAATTCCCGAAACACCGGTTGTTCCGGTTGCTGATGAAATTTCCGAAGCTTCAAGTGTTCAGCTTTCTGACGAACTTTTCTTTGGTGGTGCATTAAAGACGGCTGAAAATATTGCAGATGAAATTTCCGGAGAAAATCAGGAAATCGTTTCCGAAAACAGCATTAATCCTGAAGAAATGCAGGAAATTACCGGAACAATTCAGGAAATTGCCGAAGAAGTACAGGAAATTACAGAAGAAACAAAGGGAATTACTGAAGAGACTCAGGAAATTATTGAAGAAACAAAGGATATTACTGAAGAAATCGCTGATTCAACCTTGAATTATGATGGAATAAAAGTTGATTTTCCTGTTCAGACTGTTGAGCAGGTTGTTGATTTCGGTAATGCTCTTGAAAATGTTGCAGTTGCCGCAACCGTTGTTGCTGTAAGTAATACAGTTGAGGAGGAAACAACAGAAGCATCAGAAGCAGGTGACATTTGTAAAAATGTTGAGGAAAATGCCGAACCTGCTGACATGATTGAAGAAATTGAATTTGATGATGCCCCTGTGCTTCCCGACAATGTAAAAGAAATTGAGCTTGTTCTTGCAGAAGAGGAACCTGTTTCCGAAAAGCCTGAAATTGTTAAGGAAAAAGAAGAAACCAAGGCTGAAATACCGGCAGAATCAATCAATGAAAAAACACCCGTTATAAAGGTTGTAAATCCTGCTGATTATATCCCCTTCAAGCAGGAAAACAGGGATTTTGCATCGGACAGAAGCAGAAATGTTGTACGAAATGTTGAGAACAGCCTCAAATCTGACAAATCAGGTAAGGGCTTTAAGAAAAACTGTCATGAGGTTACAAAGGACAAGCTTGTTACAGCTGCTGTTTGCGTAGGAATCGCAAGCGTTTTGCTTGTACCGCTTGCAATTACTTGTTTCGGGAAAAAAGGTAAAAGAAAATGAACAAACAGCTTTTAAGTGATGAAATACTTATGTCGGTTGATAAACCGGCCAGATATATTGGAAATGAAGTTAATTCTGTCGTAAAGGATTTAAGCAAAATTGATATCAGATTTTGTATGTGTTTCCCGGATGTTTATGAAGTAGGTATGTCACATCTTGGAATCCAGATCCTTTACGATATGTTTAACCGCCGTGAAGATACCTGGTGCGAGCGTACTTATTCACCCTGGCCCGATATGGCGCAAAAACTTAAAGAAAATCATATCCCTCTTTTTGCTCTTGAATCACAGGATTATATAAAAGATTTTGATTTTCTTGGCATTACACTTCAGTACGAAATGTGTTATTCAAACATCCTTCAGGTGCTTGATCTTGCAGAAATTCCGCTTCATGCTGCCGAGCGCGGGGAGGATTATCCCATAGTTATAGGCGGTGGCCCGTGCGCATACAATCCGGAACCCATCGCTGATTTTTTTGACCTCTTTTATATTGGAGAAGGGGAGACTGTCTACAATCAGCTTCTTGACATTTATAAAGAAAACAGGAAGAACGGTGGCAGTCGAAAGCATTTCCTTGAACTTGCCGCAAGCGTTGAAGGTATATATGTTCCTTCACTTTATCATCCCGAATATAATGAAGACGGTACTTTGAAGGCATTTGTTGCCGACTCGTCCGCAGCTCCCGATAAAATAAAAAGACAGGTTCAGTATGATCTGGATAACACATATTATCCGGAAAAGCCCGTTGTACCTTATATTCGTGCCATTCAGGACCGTGTTGTTCTTGAAATTCAGCGCGGCTGCATTCGCGGCTGCCGTTTCTGCCAGGCCGGCATGATTTACAGACCTCTTCGCGAAAGAAATATTGATTACCTTAAAAATCTTGCAAAGAAGATGATTGAATCAACCGGATATGAGGAAATATCGCTCAGTTCCCTTAGTTCAAGCGATTATTCATGCCTTCCGGAGCTTGTTAATTTCCTGATAGATGAGTTTAAGGAAAAAGGTGTTAATATTTCACTTCCTTCACTTCGTATTGATGCTTTTGCTCTTGATGTTATGAGCAAAGTTCAGGATATCAGAAAAAGCAGTATTACCTTTGCGCCTGAAGCAGGAACCCAGCGTATGCGTAATGTAATAAACAAAGGTCTTACCGAAGAAAATATTCTTCAGGGTTCCATGGATGCTTTCAAGTGTGGCTGGAACAAAGTTAAACTTTACTTTATGCTTGGTCTTCCTACCGAAACGGATGAAGATGTTAAAGGTATTGCTTATCTTTCGAACGAAATTGCGAAGGAGTATTATACACTTCCGAAAGAACAGAGAAACGGGCGTGTTGAAATCACAACAAGTACCTCTTTCTTTGTACCCAAGCCTTTTACTCCCTTCCAGTGGGCCCCCATGGCTTCCAAAGAAACATTCCTTGCTAACCAGCATCTGCTTCATGAAACAATTAAAGAACAGCTGAACGCCCGAAGCATAAAATACAACTGGCATGACCCTGAAACTACTGTTGTTGAGGCACTTCTTGCACGTGGCGACAGAAGACTTGGCAAAGTTATTGAGGAAGTTTATAAAGCAGGCGGCGTTTTTGAAGCATGGTCGGAATTTTTCAAAATGGAACGCTGGGACGATGCAATGGCAAAATGCGGCCTGAGTTATGATTTCTATACAACAAGGGAAAGAAATGCAGATGAACTTTTCCCTTGGGATTTTATCGATATTGGCGTTACCAAAAAGTTTTTACGTCGCGAATATGAGCGCGGACTTGCAGCAACAGTTACACCTAATTGCCGTGTAAGCTGTTCCGGATGCGGTGCAAATACAGAGGGCACCTGTCCCGCAAGACTTGCAAATACTGCTGAATAAGCTTAATTAAGCAGTAAATTATTCGGTATAAAAAATTCATTTATCCGGTTTTGCAGAATATACAAATATATTGGAGTTAATATGCTTGTAAGAGTCAGGTTTTCAAAAGAAGGTTCCCTGAAGTTTATCGGACACCTTGATACAATGAGATATTTTCAGAAAGTATTTGCAAGAAGCGGGCTTCCCCTCAGATATTCACAGGGCTTTAATCCGCATCCTTTAATGGAATTTGCTTCACCTCTTGGAGTAGGAATTACAAGTAACGGTGAATATGTTGATTTTGAACTGCTTTCTGATTTTTCCGTTTCGGATATTGCTCTTCGTATTGAGTCATCCCTTTCAGACGGTGTACGTCTTATGGGCGTTTCGGTTCTTGAGGAACGTATTCCCGGGAAAAAGAAAATATCGGCAATGTCGCTTGTTGATTATGCGGATTACCTTGTTTATCTCGAAGGCCCCTGCACAAATGCTGAAAAAATCAACCTTTATTCGGCTTTTAAGGATTATTTGCAAAACGATTCACTGCCGATTGTTCTTAAAGCAAAAACGACTGAACGTGAACTTGACTTAAAACCCTGCATTTTGGCTTATGGCAACAGCTTTTCCGAGTTCTGTCACAACGGTGCGATATCAAAAGATTATATGGATGCTTTCAAGTGTATTATCCCGGAAAAAGAAGGTGCTTATTTTTATCTGCGTCTGGCTGCCGGTTCTGCACTTAACATAAAACCTGAGGTTGTTATTGAAGATTTTATAGAACGAATGAAGCTTTCGCTGAAATTAAGCGATTTTTGCAAACACAGAATCGATATGTATCATCTTGATGAGAAAGGGCTGATTCCCTTATGGGCAGTAAAATAATCATAACCAAATACCTGAATTCGACTGTTTCCGCGCTTCATGACGGTAAAAGAATTATTCGTCTTGACATTGATTCCGAAAAAGAAGACATATTTGAAAACATCTGTATCGGAAAGGTGCGTAATATCGTTAAAAATATTAATGCTGCATTTGTTGAGATTAATGATGGCATAATCTGTTACCTTTCCCTTTCAAAAGCAGTAAACCCTCTTTTTATCAAGCATGGGAACTCTGACACGATTAAGGTGGGAGATGAGCTTCTTGTTCAGATTTCCGGAGATATGGTCAAATCAAAAGCTCCTACCTGTACAACAGACCTTGAACTGACCGGAAAATACCTTGTTCTTGTTCGCGATGCCGGCAAAGTTTCGGTTTCTTCAAAAATAGAGGGCTCCGCACTTCGAAAAAAATATAAGAATCTTGTTGAGCCTTTTGTAACGGAAAATACAGGGTTCATAGTAAGAACAAATGCCCTTAATGCAGAAGATGAGCAGATTACGGCTGAAGCAGCCGCACTTAATAAGGAATATGAGCAGCTGATTTCGGAAGCTGTTTATAAAAAGTGTTTTTCTGTTGTTCGTCGCGCATTTCCCGAATATATCTGTACTGTGCGTGACGGTTATTCCGACCAGATTGATGAATTTGTTACCGATGAACCCACAATTTTTGAAACCCTTAAGAATTATCTGGAGCTTCATCAGCCTGAGGATATTGATAAACTCAGAATGTATTCATCCGATTTTTCGCTTTCGCTTGATGATAATTATGGAATCAGCAAGTGCATTCAGTCCTGCTACCATGAAAAAATCTGGCTTAAAAGCGGTGGAAGCATTGTAATCCAGCATACCGAAGCTCTTACTGCAATTGACGTAAATACAGAAAAAGCGATTAAAGGAAAAGCTGATACCCAGCTTATGTTTAAGAAGATTAATCTTGAAGCAGCTGAAGAAATTGCTTATCAGCTGAGACTTAGAAATATTACCGGAATTATTATTATAGATTTTATTGATATGACGGACGGTGCAAACAGGCATGAACTTATGGAAACACTTGGCGAACTTGTTAAAGCAGATCCCATAAAAACTGCCGTTGTTGATATGACCGGACTTAATCTTGTAGAGGTTACACGTAAGAAGACCAGAAAGCCTGTAAGAGAGCAGCTGCTCAGTTTATCAGCCGAATAAAAACTTGTATATACAAGGAAAAAACGTTTGACAAAGGCGGGTCTCTGTGTTATTATACCCTAGTGTGCCGCATAATGAGGTTCAAGTTCTGCCCTTTTTTAAGCAGACACCGTAGTTAGCGAGTAAATCCGTGAAAACGGATAGAAGGAGGAGCAACATATGTACGCAATTATAGCAACAGGCGGCAAGCAGTACAAAGTAGCTGAAGGTGACTTCATCAAGGTTGAGAAGCTTGGCGTTGAAGAAGGTCAGACAGTTACCTTCGATCAGGTTCTTGCTGTAAATAATGACGGCATCAAGATCGGTAATCCTACCGTTGAAGGTGCAAGCGTTTCCGCAACCGTTGTTGAGAACGGCAAGGATCGTAAGGTTATTGTTTATAAGTATAAGAGAAAAAGCGGTTACCATAAGAAGAACGGTCACAGACAGTTATTCACCAAGGTAAAGATCGATAAGATTAACGCTTAATCAGGTGCTCCTATGATAAAGGCAAAAATATTTTTTGATGAAACCGGAAAATTGATTAAAGGGTTCTGCATAAGTGGTCATGCAGGTTATGCAGAATGTGGAAATGATATTGTTTGTTCAGCTGTTTCAATGCTGACAATCAATACCTGCAATTCAATTGAACGTTTAACGGAAGACAGATTTGCCTGTCAAGAGGACGAAATTAACGGGTCCATAATTCTTACAATGAATGACTTTAGCGAACAGTCGCAGCTTCTGCTGTCATCGTTTGTTCTTGGGCTTCATTCGGTAGAAGAAACTTATGGCCAAAAGTATATTAAAATCACGAATGAGTCAAATCCATAAGGAGGTAAAATTATGTTACGTTTGAACCTTCAATTTTTCGCTCATAAAAAGGGTGTTGG
>JAZQNE010000072.1:0-5746 GCA_045627185.1 Lachnospiraceae bacterium | reverse complement strand
CTGTTAACAGGCATAACCATTATGGAATTGAGTCTGTTTCCGTTTCTGTCCTTTATCATGTTTGAATAAAATGCAAGCGTGACCGTTGCTCCGTTGATGGCCAGAATACCCGCCGTTGTCCACAGGAAAATCATATTCTTCGCGTCAGCCATATCAGCAGCACTGTCTCGTCCCGGAACCTGCTCAACCGCACTAATCACCGCATCAACCGTCACATCACCAAGGAAGACCAGCATAAGAACAATTACAATAATCATTGACAGGAATGAAAAGAAAATACTTCCGCTGTCTCGTAAGTATATCTTAAAATTTCTTGAACATATCGCACCAAATTGTCTCATAATTACCGATTCTCCTTTGTCACATTAATAAACACATCGTCCATATTCCCGGCTATCACTTCAAACCCTTCTATCATCCCGCGCAGCTTTTCAAGGATGCCAAGCGCTTCCATGGAGTCATTTATTTTCACATCCGCTCCGTACGTCTGCAGGCAGCAATCACGGCCTGCAATGTTTTGAATTATCAGGTTTTCTTTTTCCTTCGGGAAATATAATTTCAATCTGTCCTGGGCATATTTTTCTTTCAGCTCGAAGGGTGTACCTTCCGCAAGCTTCACGCCCTTATCGATGATTACTATTTTGTCTGCCGCAGCCGCTTCTTCCATATAGTGTGTTGTCAGAAACACTGTCATATTCTTGTTGGTTCTTAGTGCTTTTACCGCATTCCACACATCAATTCGCGTAGCCGGATCAAGGCCCGTGGTGGGCTCATCCAGAAACAGAACCTTAGGCGAATGGATAAGCGCTGCCGCAATCTCACACCTTCTCTTCTGCCCGCCGGACAGAACCTTGTATCTCTTGTTCAAAATATCATCAAGCTCTAAAAGGTTGCCTATCTCACCAAGCCGCCTTGCAAGATTTTCCTTACTTACGCCCGCAAGAGCTGCCCGAACCGCTATATTCTCTTTAACCGAGAGGCTTTCGTCCAAAACATTCTGCTGATATACAACGCCTATCGCCGACCGGATATTCTTATCATCTTTACCAAGCTCAAAGTCATCAATCAGCACCTTTCCCGCATCCGGCTTTAGTATGGTTGAAAGCATATTTATGGTAGTTGATTTGCCCGCACCGTTAACCCCGAGAAAGCCTATCATCTCACCACCGTTAACATCAAAGCTCAGATTATTCACAGCCTTGTAATCGCCATACTGTTTTGTCAGTCCGTCAATCTCTATTATCTTCATTTCATCCTCCGTTTTTCTGTTCCCACAGGTCTGTGTACGCTTAGTTCCTGCATCTTCATGCATCATCGGATGCCTGTCCTGTCTGCTGATACGGATACTACGTCTTTGCGGGATTTCTGTAAACAGATTCATAAGTAAGTTGTATAAAACGGCATGTAAGTTGCAGTGACAGGCCTCAGCCCGAGCCGTTCGCACAAAAAAGAGCTGTAAAACAGCTCAAAAGAGTCATTTTACAGCCCTTGTTTTTACGGCTCGTAGAATTCGAAGATTACCACATCGTTAAGCGAATTGATCTTCTCAATGTCATCATCATCACGGACGGTCCACACAACACGCATGGCGCCAAGATGACCTACAAGTTTTGCAAGCGGTGAATAGATGTTTTTGTTGTAAGCAATGAACTGAGGTCTTGATATGCAGTCACAGAGCATATTTGCAAGTGCCCAGCTGCTGAATTTGACCTTTCCTCCGCCGGAGAGGTCTTTTGCGTTTGAAGAAAGCTGACCACGAACGATGTCCGGCGCATTCTTTCTGTACCACTTCACAATAGCGGGCTGGAAGCTCTCAATACAGAAATCTCCGTGATACTCGCGAAGCATCTCAAGACTCTTCTCACAAAGAAGTTCATTCTTCGGACCGTTCTTCAGTTCAACGATGAGCGGAACACGTCCGGATACGGTTCTTAAAACCTCAGAAAAGAGCGGGATTGTCTCCGCTGTTCCGCAAAGTGACATTTTGCTCAGTTCTTCGTAGGTGAAGTCATCAACACGGCCGTGAACGCCACAGACTCTGTCAAGGGTATCATCGTGGAAAACAACAATCTGCTCATCCTTTGAAAACTGAATGTCCAGTTCGATTCCATAGCCATGCAGACAGGCTCTCCTGAAAGCTTCAAGCGAATTTTCGGGTACGGATTTATCTTTTGTGTGAAGGCCTCTGTGGGCAAACTTTTTGTCCTGGAAGGGTGCACGCTGTAATTCCGTCGCGTGGTCGGGAAAAATCATAAAAATAATGACTCCCAATAAGATTAAAACAATAATGGCAACAATAAAAGGCCACATAGAAACATCTCCAATCTATGCAATTTTAAGTGCTAAAAAGCCTAGGTCAACAATAACAGAATTTAAAGATATATTCAAGGGTACATTTACGAAAAAAAATATTAATTTCCAAAAATTAAGGGCTAGTCAAACTGAAAAATCCGTGATACAATAGCGATTGCTTTTGGGGAAAAATATATTTTGGGGAGAGGATTATTATGAAACATATTCTGGCTGTTGACGACAGCGCTTCTAATCTGCAGATGGTTAAGAACTCTCTGCGTTCTTCTTACAGTGTAACTTTGGTTAATAACGGTGAAAGAGCTCTCTCTTATCTTGAGAAAAAGCGTCCCGACCTTATTCTCCTTGACATTATGATGCCCGGTCTTGACGGTGTTGAAACCCTCACCGAAATCAAGAAAAACAAAGACTGGCAGGACATTCCCGTTGTTATGGTAACCGCCGGCTCAGATCCTTCAGCAGTTGACGACTGCCGTGTACTTGGTGCAACGGACATCATCACAAAACCTTTTATGCCCAGACGTCTGGTAAATTCTATTGAGAAAGCAATGGCTGCGCCTCTTGCCGTAGGTGCATAACGCAGCCTGAGGTAACAGTCATGAACAAAAAACAGGACAAATTTGTTTTATTAATGAAATCGCTACTACCTGTGCTGGTAGCGATTATTTTGCAATTAGGCCTGACCTTTATTGCCGATATGGTTGTTACCATTAAAGTCAGCATTGATTTCGCGAAGGTTGCAAATGCTCCGGACCAGAATCCCGAACTTGTTTCCGGTCCCGCCTTTGAAGATGCAATCACACGAAAAGTAACCGAAATAGTTACTACCGAACCCTTCTACAGTACTTCAACACTTATTATGTTTCTTGTTATGGCAGCTTTCTTTACGCTGTGGTTTTTCGCGGGCAAGTTCCACCGCGGACAGACATCCGTAAAAGAAGCCCTGCCACTCCGTAACATAGGAATCATCCTTATATCGGGCGTTCTTCTTCAGCTTGGTGTTTCGATGCTTCTTAACGTAGTTCTTCCGCTTTTTCCGAAAATCGAATCACAGTACGCTCAGCTTTTGGAAGCACTCGTTCCCGAATCTGACATGCTCAGTGTCCGGATAATGTCAGCCGTTTCTCTTGCAATTCTTGCTCCCATTACGGAAGAGCTTATTTTCAGAGGCATCTCTCTCGGAAATCTCCGTAAGTTCTGGTCTCTTGTTCCGGCTGTAATTTTCCAGGCATTCCTGTTCGGACTTTATCACATGAATATCGTTCAGGGTGTTTACGCTTTCATTATAGGTATGCTTCTTGGATATCTTGCTTACAAGCTGAACAACCTGCTTGCAAGCATTCTGCTCCATGCTGCAATAAACGGCTCAAGTCTGATTCTGGAGTACATCGTACCGGAAGCAGCCATTCAAACCAATACCATGGCACTGTTCATCGGAATTGTCTGCCTGATTGCAGTTGTAGCTCTCTTCGTTCTTTTGAAGCTTCCTGAGCCGGTTGTTTACGCTGACAACGCTGCTCAGGTTATTGCCGAAAGCATAAACGCGTCATATCCTTCAGACAATCCCCTGTCACGTGTTGATTTTTCAGCACCGGTCCGCACACCGGATATTCTTGGTGAGATTCAGCCCGATGCGGATTTGTCGCAGGAACAGGCAGCTCCTTCACAGGGGCCGGAAATTCCTTCACAGGAAGCTCCAAAACAGACTTTCGTGGAAATTAAAAACTCCTTGAACGAAAGCATTGACAATTCATCAAAAGAAGAAGACAATAGATAAAACAACCAATAGGGTTCATTCCACTAAGGGGGAAATAAAATGTTAGACTTAAAGTTTGTCAGGGAAAACCCTGAAATCGTAAAACAGAACATCCGCAACAAGTTCCAGGACGAAAAGCTTCCTCTTGTTGACGAAGTATGCGAGCTTGCAAAAGAAGCAAGTGCAACCCAGACAGAGGCTGACAACATCCGTGCAAGCAGAAATACTGTTTCAAAGCAGATCGGTGAACTTATGAAAGCCGGCAAGCGCGATGAAGCAGAAGTTCTCAAAGCAAACCTTGCTGAGCAGGCAAAGCGCCTTCCCGAACTTGAAGCAAAAGAGACTGAACTTCAGGAACGCATCAGAAAGATTATGATGACCATTCCAAACATCATTGATCCTTCCGTTCCCATCGGCAAAGATGACAGTGAAAACGTTGAAATTCAGCGTTACGGTGAGCCTGTTGTTCCGGATTTCGAAGTTCCTTACCACACAGATATTATGGAACGCTTTGATGGTATTGATATTGAAGCTGCAGGCCGTGTTGCCGGCAACGGTTTCTACTACCTGATGGGCGACATTGCACGTCTTCACAGCGCAGTTATCACCTATGCACGTGATTTCATGATCAACCGCGGTTTTACCTACTGTGTACCGCCTTTCATGATTCGCAGCAACGTTGTAACAGGCGTTATGAGCTTCGCAGAAATGGATGCCATGATGTACAAAATTGAAGGTGAAGACCTTTACCTTATCGGCACCAGCGAACATTCCATGATTGGTAAGTTCATTGACCAGATTATTCCTGAGGATAAGCTTCCTCTTACACTTACAAGTTATTCACCCTGCTTCCGTAAGGAAAAGGGCGCACACGGTATTGAGGAGCGCGGTGTTTACCGTATCCACCAGTTCGAAAAGCAGGAAATGATTGTTGTCTGCAAGCCCGAAGAAAGCCCCATGTGGTTTGACAAGCTGTGGCAGAACACCGTTGACCTGTTCCGCACCCTGGACATTCCGGTTCGTACTCTTGAGTGCTGCTCAGGCGATCTTGCAGATCTTAAGGTTAAGTCCCTTGACGTTGAAGCATGGTCACCCCGCCAGAAGAAATACTTTGAAGTCGGCAGCTGTTCCAATCTTTCAGATGCTCAGGCACGCCGCGTAAAGATTCGGGTTAACGGTAAGGACGGGAAGCATTTCGCTCATACTCTTAACAATACCGTTGTCGCTCCGCCCCGTATGCTTATTGCATTCCTTGAGAACAACCTTCAGGCTGACGGTTCCGTTCGCATTCCCGAGGTTCTTCGTCCTTACATGGGCGGCATGGAAAAGCTTGTTCCGAAGCACTGATATTAATTTTCATAAAAACTTTATTAAGTACATAATAAATTATAACGCAAAAACGCTATGAGCACCTGCTCATAGCGTTTTTGAAGTTTGAGGACTATTTAACAGCCTGTTTATTCGTTTCCGTCTCATCATCAATGTTGTCAATGTTACCTAAACTTATCTTATGTTGTTTGCCACATGAAGAACATATCCGGGAAGAAGCATACCATTTGTTTATCTTAACAAGGTGTTTACCTCTCTCATCAAGCTTATACGCCAACATGTTTATAAACATTCCGTATCCGTTATCTAACGTTGCACGCCCGTTACCAAATCCTTTATTGCTCATTGCTC
>JAZQNE010000071.1:0-3597 GCA_045627185.1 Lachnospiraceae bacterium | reverse complement strand
ACAGGTTACAAAAACTGTGTACGATGTTCTTGCCGAAAGATATGAGAAAATTGAACTCGGCTCGGCTAAAGCAAACTTCGCTGACACAATGAAACAGGCGACAACAAAACTGCAGGAAGCAATCAATCTTATAAATAAGGCTGATAATACTTCTGCAATTACAGCGGCATAAACCGCTGCCATTGAGGCGGCAACAAAAGCCAACACAGGCAACAGCGGTGGTTATGTGTTGCTCAACCCGGAGAACAATCCGCAGGAAATCCTAATAATGAATACTGCAAATAAAAATACTGCGACAAAGATGTGGCGGTGGAATTTGAGCGGACTCGGATACAGCAGCAACGGATACAGCGGACCATTTAAAACAGCAATTACAATGAACGGCGCAATCGTAGCAGATTTCATTACAACGGGTACGCTGACGGCAAACATCATAAAGGCAGGTATCCTTTCATCCGCTGACGGGACATCGTATTTCAACCTGGAAAGCGGATTGATACATACAGCGAATGCCGAAATTGTCGGTGGCAGCATCAGCATTGGCGGTGAAAAATATAAAACTGTAATAAGTGACGGATGGGTAAGGCAGCATCTTTCTTCGGCAACATCGGAGGTCGGTGGTCTCGTTCCTATATCACTTGACAGCAGTAATCATTTCCAATGTATATACTGCTCAAAAAGCTCAACAGCAAAGGGAGTCACAATAGGCTACGAAGCGAGTGACGGCAGCATCATCGCCTTGGGCGAATTCCTGAAAGGCTCCATAAACTTCAGAAAAAAGACATCTTTTTATTACGATATTGTAACCAACGAAACGGCGGGTAATATATTCGCGGCTGTAACGCATTACAGAACAACCGATTTCGGTGGTAAAGGCAATTACACCGCAATCGCAACATTCGGATGCGGTGTGGCTCACAGTAAACCATCGGCAGCATTACAGCTTCAGAACTATGGTTATTCTACAATCACAGCTCGTTTGGATGTGTATGCCAGTGAAGGTGAAGCAATGATTTGTCTTCGCGGCAACAGGGACAGTTCGTATTCCAACGAGCTGGAACTCGGCAAAAATATATGGTTCAGCGGAGAAATGAACGCTAAAAAATTTAATGTTTCATCAACCGAGGAAATCAAAGAAAATATCCGTAATGTGGATACGGCACTCGATGTTATAAAAAACACATCCGTTTTCAGGTACAACCTCATACCTGACGAACCGATTACAGAGGAGATGGACGAGCAGTCAGCGGTAATTCATACTTGTTCCGCTGGAGTCCCGGAAGTAATCATAATCGGTGACGAGGATATACCGATAAATACAGCATCCCCTGATGACGAACCTGAACCTGAAACTGTTATCAAAGACAGCATCGGATTTGTTATCGGAGAAGATACACCCGATATTCTTTTATCGGAGGACAAAAAGCACATAGACCTTTATACCGTAGTCGCGCTTAACTGGAAAGCAACACAGGAAATACTGTCAAGGCTTGAGGCCTTGGAAGGAGGAACACAGTAATGGAAGAAAAAATCCGTGAAAAGCTCAAGGAGTTAGCTTCACAGAAAGAACAGATAATGGCGCAGCTTAATGCCATTATGGGAGCGGAGCAGGTGCTTACGGCTTTGTTGAATGGAGAAGAGGTGAAAAAGGATGATAACAATTAACATCGGCAGCTTAATTGCAATTATGGGAATTCCGTCCGCAGTGACGGGATTTTTCTTTTGGCTCTTGAAGCGTTACATCGACAAAAAAGAGGACGAAAGGAAACGCAAGGACGCTGACAGAGAAAAGCACGAGCTTTTGCTTTTGAAAAGCGTAAATGCCGCGATTGCGCTCGGAGAGGCTACGGCTATTGCCATGCGTGACGGCAAAACCAATGGCGAAACAGAACGCGCACTTAACCTGGCAAGCGAGGCAAAGGATGCACAGGCAACCTTCCTTACTGAACAGGCAATTAAAAAACTCAATGAGGAGAAATGACCATGAACATTTTTAAGGAATTTGTGTCCGAATACGGGCTGCTTATCATCTACACGCTTCTGACTGCGATTGCCGGATTCATCGGTACGCAGATTAAAAGACTGTATGAAAAACACATCAACACCGACCGCAAGCGCAAAGTTGTAGAAACTTGCGTAAAGGCTGTGGAGCAGCTATACCGTGACCTTGATGGTGCCGAAAAGCTCGAAAAGGCAAAGGAGAACATATTTGCCATGCTTACACAGGACGGTATTGAAATTACAGAGCTTGAAATGGATATGCTGATTGAATCTGTGGTGGCGGAGTTTAACCTTCCGTTGCTGAAGAAAACTGAATAAGGAATAAAGATAAATGCCTCCGGGGTACATCAGAACGATGTGCTTCGGAGGCTTTTTTGCGTTTATAGGCAGAACAGTACGATTATTAGTACTTTACCCGTGACAGCCGTAATTTTTGTGTTGACATCGGACTACGGGATACTATAATGAAAACAGATAATATTTTAAGGAGGAAAGGCTATGGACAAAGATACATTAGATTTAATTCTTGATGCGTTGAAAGGTAAGGCGGAAATAACTGTGTCAGAGGATGGTTCCGAAATAACGATTACAAGAACTGAACGCAGAAGGATTACTTTAGGTGCGCCTGATTCTATTATGCTTGATGCACTTGAAAACTACGGGATATCATACACCGATTTTATTGCTTTGGATTATGACAAACAAAAGGAGATTCTTATTTCTGAAGGTCTTAACCCGGATGCTCATATTATCTTCCTTGATGATGGTGATGAATCCATTGAAGAATAAAACCATATAGCATTTTATGTCGAAAAACAGCGAAACTTTTATATTGATTTAATTTTTTAAATATGTTAAAATATCCCCGCCACGTAATTTGAATATTGAAACTCCAGGGGTGTGTATTTTTATCTTTCGGTAAAAATACAGGCTCTATTTGATATACTTCTTCTGGAGTTTCAAATTGCGTGGCAGCAATCGGAGCTATGTATTTTTCGTGCGTCTGGCTTCGGCTGGGCGCATTTTTATTTTAGGGGATAAAAATATGGGTTTTGCAGAGAATTTCAAAAACGCACGAAAAGCAGCAAACTTAACACAGGAGCAAGTTGCCGAGGCTCTCGGACTTGACCGTTCGGCGGTGGCACACTACGAAAAGGGCGACAGCACTCCGCATTTTAAGAATCTGCCGAAAATCTGTGAGATATTGGATATAAAGCTCGAAGACCTTATATAAATTTAATTTTCAATTCCCGTCTACCAAATGTATTTTATTCTTTGTACATTTGGTTTGTTTTTTATAATAAAGAACATATTAATTCAAAAATACAATGAGTGCTATAAAATAAAAAAATTTAAAACCTTTATAATTGTAATCGCGGTTATATTAGGATTAGGTTTTGTCGGCTCCCTGTTGCCGGACGAGGAGACTACAACAGACAATCCTGTAACCTTTTCGGAGGAAACGAGTGTCAGCACAGAAAGTACTTCTGAAGAAATAACAACCGAAGAAATTACTTCAGTAACGACCTCCGCAACAACGACTTCCACCACCAAAACTACCGCGACCACTAAAATAGGCACATATTCATCGGTGAT
>JAZQNE010000070.1:0-6302 GCA_045627185.1 Lachnospiraceae bacterium | reverse complement strand
TTTCAAGGTTGTTTCATTATTCGATTATCAAGGTGCTCTCTCCGAAGAGAGAAAAAAATTAACTGTCCGCTTGTTTGTTCCGTTCTCGCGGCCAGCAAAAGAGAGTATAGCATCATCAGTTTGTTTTGTCAACAACTTTTTCAATAAATTTTTTAAGTTTTTTGAAGACTTACAAACCGCATATTTTCTGTCTTTTGTGCCACTAATATTGCGAATTGTGTGAATTGTGTGAACAATAAACGGGAGGCCCCAAAGCCTCCCGTTCAACAGTCACTATTTAGCAGGATTCATGCACATCAAGCTTTCTTTTTCCTTCTGAAAATCTGCTCTCTGAACAGAATAACATTCAAAACAGCAAAGATCAGGAACAGTGCTCCGGCAACAATATAAGTCTGCATATCTCCCTTAGGCGCATATGACGCAAGCAGCATAATCGGGAAACCAAAGATGATAGCCGGGAAGTTCTGATATACAATATTTTCTGATGCAGGTGTTACGAATTCAGGGTCAACCTCACGCAGAAGAATAACGCCCGTGCTGGCCGTACCTGTAAGCATTCCGAACATAACAAGGAACTGTTCGTATTTATAATCCGGGAACAGTCTGTAGCTGACAAACTTGACATAAATATATGTAATAAGTGCTCCCACTGCACCAAGAATAATCAGGATAAGCCAGTAATCCTTAAGAAGATCGATCTTAATTGCACCGATTCCGGCAACAATCATTACATCAAAAGCGAAACCGCTAAGACGGTTAAGCAGGAAATTGTTGATGTAATCGCGCTTCATAATATTCCATTTCTTAAACAGGTTCAGTATTGCTTTGAGAATAACGCCCGCAAGTGCTCCGAAAAGGAAATTGAAACCGTAGATGGTCGACTTTAAGCCATCGCCAACAAGATTACCAAGCAAATACATAATACCGTATGCACCAAGGTAGCAGATGGCAACAAGGGCAACCTGAACAGTAATCTTATCTATAGATTCGATCATGGGGATTTCGCCTTCATCCTCGACCTTTTCGTTATTAAGCTTGCTGGCCTGTGTGCGTACTGTAAGCACGCCTTTTCTTTTCATGACTTCAAGATAAATGACACCAAAAATACTTGCACTTAAAAATCCCATGGCTGCAATGGTAAGACCAAAGCTTCCACCATTCTCAAAACCGGCATTCTCATAAATATTGCCGTAATTAAGCGCCTGACCGGTGCCCTGGCCGTAGCCGAAGCAAAGCAGAAGGCCCGAACATTTCATAAGTTTCGGAATAAAAATCGAACCGATAATGGTAATAACAACGCCAAGAGCGGCCTGGATAAGATACGTATTAACGGTTGTCAGACCGGTATTTAATACATCCTTGGTACGCGTTTTATCCTTGCCTTTGCCCTTTCTGAGCGTCATGGCGATGAAACCGATTGCAAGACAGTGGTAGGTAAGTACCTCAAGAATATTCATGCCGGAGCGTGTGCTTCCTGCACAGAATGCAGGTAAATTAAATAAATATTCTCCCGTGATTTTCTTAACGATAACGGATACAATCAGAAGAATGATTCCGCCAAGAACGGAAACAGGAATCAAAGAATTGCACAGAGGCTTAATCTTCCTCTTAATAGTATTCGCAATAAGCATGCTCCCCAAAATAGCCGCAACCAGAAGAATTGCAGACCAAACCGCAGTCTCACTGAAATCTGTAGGCTTTAATGCATCTGTCATTTTTATTTCTCCCCTCTCTTTTTATACCTTTTAATCAATTGAACATACAGGAACCCGGGAACCTTTGCCTCAGAGTTTCTGATTTCAAAATGGCGTCCGTCCGATGTGCCGAACAGGATATAGCCCTGCAGGATAATATCATACAGGCTGATTTCATCAAAAGAAAATGAAACATCCCCAACAGATATTTTCTTTGATGTAATCGAAAGTGTTCCGCGCGCCAGTTCTTCCGTCACATGATTTTCTTTAATCTCATTCAGAATCTGATTTTCCGATGAGGCCAGAACCTGTTCACCGTCATAATCCGGAAGTTCCTCAATAAGTTTTCTTTCCCACTTATCCCATTCGGTAACAGTTTCAAAGCAGAACCCGTCACCGGAAAGTTTGCCGTATTCATCTATTGTGCCATTCATTCCGCATTCGCAGAAGAATGTGTTTCCTTTTGATCTGATTGTGTTCAGGCCATGACAGTTCGGGCAGGCAACAAGCTCATTTTCTATGCCCTCTGCAAGGTTTTTGCCCTTATACGAAATTTTACGTTCCCTGTTCCACTCGTAAGCATCCTCAAAAATATCAGCATTTAATGCCTTATCCAGCTCATCTGCAGACAGCTTTTTAATTTCTTCGGGTGTATAAACATGGATAAGCTCGCATTCCGTCCGGCCTTTTCGAAGGCCCAAACTCCAGCGCGGACTTGCAAAATAGCCGCCATGAATTCTGCATGTTACGATGGGCACATTGAAAAGTTTGAGAACAGCAGCTGTTGCGGGCATCATGGGACTGGTAAGACCGTTCGCGCTTCTGAGACCCTCAGCAAAAATACAGATGCTGTGTCCCTGCTTCAGGCGGCGTTTCATCTCAAGAACCGTTCCGGAGCCCACGGATGCTTTCGGGCGTGCAATCGGATCAAAGAAATACTTTAAGACCTTCGAACCGAATCCGGCCCTGAATGCGTGCTCACTCACAACATAATACATATATTCCTTAAACGATATGCTGAGCATCAGCATGTCAAAGTTGGTAACATGATTGGAAATAAGCACAAACGGCCCCTTTGTTTTATTTACCTTCCCGCGATGGAACCTTATTTTGAACCAAAGAAAGATTCGCACCGGAAGCCGCACAAAATCATATATAAATTTATGCCGACGATAACCTTTATGCATATAGTCTCCTCAAAACAAGTACTTTAATTTACATGATACTTTCGTGAATCTTATCACAACTATTATGAACAGTTTACACCCTGGCTTTTCATGTGGCAAGAGGATAATTCATATATTATCATGTAATATTTTGCTCAATATACTATATCTTATGTTATTTACTTTTAATATGCAAGGATGTGCAGGAAAAAACACAGAAAGTTCACCGAAAACTTTGTTTTTTTCATTTGTCTCAGGCGAGCCCCGAAAGCAGATGCGCTGCTTCGCGCTTCGCTTTCACGCAAAAAAAGCAATGCATAAATGCATTGCCATTCTTTTCCGGAGAAGGAGGGATTTGAACCCTCGCGCCGCTATTAACGACCTGCCCCCTTTCCAGGGGTGTCCCTTCAGCCTCTTGGGTACTTCTCCAAAGCCTGAATCAAATCAGATTATTTTTTTAAAGCAAAAAAGCCTTTCGGCTTTTTTCAAACGGAGAGGATGGGATTCGAACCCATGTGTCCTTGCGGACAAACGGTTTTCAAGACCGCCTCGTTATAGCCACTTCGATACCTCTCCAACTACGCATTGAAGTGTTTTTCCCAAACGCGCTATGCTAGTGTACCACACAAGATTAACAGTGTCAAGATATTTTATTCTTCAAAACACAAGTTTTTTTGACCGGTTTTTTTCAGTTGTTTATCAGTGCCTCAGCAAACACAAAATCCTCAGGTGTTGTGAGTTTTCTGTTCCCGGGATTTCCCGGAATCAGCTTGACGGGCTTATGAAGACCAAGTTCAACAACGGAAGCATCGTCGGTAATTTTAGAGCTGTCTTCAACTCTTCCCTTCAGCGCTTCATAGGCTTCAAGAAGAAGCGAACGCTTAAAGCACTGAGGTGTCTGAATTGCGCAGAGTGTGCTTCTGTCAGGCGTTGAATCGGCAAAGCCCTCTGAATTTCTGACCTTAATCGTGTCCGCTACGGGCACAAACGGAACACAGGCATCATATTTTTGAACCGCTTCAATGCATGACCCAATCAGCCCGGAATCAATAAGCGGCCTTGCAGCATCATGAATCAGAACGTAATCGGCATTTTCAGCCGCAAGCAGTCCCTCATATACAGAGAGATATCTTTCAGCTCCGCCGTTTACAATTTTGCTGACCTTTTTGAAGTCAAATGCTGTGACAATATTATTTTTGACATATTCCTTGGATTCAGGCGAGGTCACAATGATGATTTCATCAACATCACTATCCTCAAAAGCCTTGAGCGAATAATACAGAACAGGCCTGCCCGCAAGCGGCATGAACTGCTTTGGCGTGTTCGATCCCATTCGTAGTCCCTTGCCGGATGCCGGAATAATTGCTGTGAATTTCATATTTATCTCCTGCTCGAAAAAGATTCACCCTGCGGCGGACCATTTTGAAATGTCGCTGTACCGAAGGGCAAAAACAAATCACTTAAGAGGCAGATTCGGGACTGCATTCAGGTCAAGTCCCGCAACATGACCCTTCATAAACTCATAATATGCGGCAGATCCGATCATTACGGCATTATCGGTACAAAGAATCGGTTCAGGATAGAAAAGCTCAAAACCGGCCTTTTCGCAGGCTACCTTCATACCGGCGCGAAGTGCGGAATTAGATGCTACACCGCCGGCGAGCGCAATTTTTTTGAAATTATGTTCCTTTGCGGCATCAATTGTATGGTTCACAAGAACATCCACAACCGCTGCCTGGAAGGATGCTGCTACATCGGGAACAGATATGGTCTCACCGCGCATTTCACACTGGTTAAGCGTATTCAGGACTGCTGATTTCAAGCCGCTGAAGCTGAAATCATAAGGCGAATCGCCAATCTTTGCACGGGGAAAAGCGTATGCTTCGGAATTTCCTTCCTTAGCGGCTTTATCAATCTTCGGGCCGCCCGGATACCCAAGTCCGATGGCACGCGCAACCTTGTCAAAGGCTTCGCCCGCAGCATCATCGTGAGTACGTCCCAGAATCTCATAAACACCGTAATCCTTAACTTCCACAAGATGAGTGTGGCCGCCGGAAACAATCAGACACATGAAGGGCGGTTCAAGTTCCGGATGGCTTACAAAATTGGCTGAAATATGGCCCTCAATATGATGAACGCCAACAAGCGGAAGGCCTGCGGCAAATGCAAGGGATTTCGCATAGGAAACGCCTACAAGAAGAGCTCCTACAAGTCCCGGTCCGTAGGTTACGGCAACGGCGTCCATGTCGGAAAGCTTCATGCCGGCATCCTCAAGAGCCTTGTTAACCACATAGTCAACCTTTTCAATGTGTTTGCGCGATGCAATTTCAGGAACAACTCCTCCGTACAGCGTATGCAGGTCAATCTGTGAAGAAATCACGTTTGACAGCGCCTTACGGCCGTTCACAACAACCGATGCGGCTGTTTCATCGCACGATGATTCAATTGCTAAAATATATGTATCTTTCATTTTCTTACCCGGTTTCAATCAAATTTCAAAAAACCTTATTTCTGCTTACTTTATTACCGAAAAACCATTTCTGCTTACTTTGTTTCCGTCATTCCGTCCTTGTCAACACGGCGCCAGCCAACAATTTTCCAACGTCCGGCATCGTCACGTCTTAAAAGGAATTCCTCATAAAGAGTGCCGGAAATGCCGCTTTCCTTGATAATGAAATTAACCATGATGCTGTAGTAATCGCGTTCTTCAATAACTTTCTGCTCTGCATTGTTTGCGGTATCAACAAGGTATGAGTCAATCTTACGCTTGTTATCCTGATACTCAAGCCTTTCGAGCTGAAGCGAATTATACTGGTCATTAACGGTGTTGTTTGCAAGGAATTCATCGTCAAAAAGCTTACGAAGCTGCATCTCAAGCTTCATAAGTTCGCCTTCCTTTAAGTCCTCATTCATCATGGCTGAAACAATACGACAGTAAAGCCTCAGGACTGTTCTTGCCGTGTCAGGATATGCCGCGTCAATATTAAGGGCGAGGATTTCACTCACTTCAGTGGGCTGTGCATCTTTCTCTGCCTGCTTTTTTGCATTTTCCTGTGCCTTGTTTCTTACGTAAAAATAAATACCAAAGATGGCTGCCGCAAAAATCACAACGAATATTATGGTTGTCACGGTTCCTTTTTTGCTTTTACTCATACAACCTCCGTTTTACCGTTTCCCGGGCATTTGTCATGCCCATGGACTTAGGAAATTACTCGTTTTTGTCAAATTCGAGCGTAGTTGTTCTGCCGTCACGGCAGACTTTTGTGTTTTTGAAAATAGAACGGACATAGTCAGTATACTGCTCAGGGAAAACCATTGCGGGACTGTAATGCGTAAGCCACATTTCCGCAGGTTCGGCTTTCTGTGCAAGCTTGGCGGCCTCCGCAAAATTCATATGACGATGTTCCGCCGCACGCTGCTCGCTTCCGGGCTCACCATACAT
>JAZQNE010000069.1:0-5572 GCA_045627185.1 Lachnospiraceae bacterium | reverse complement strand
AGGTTGCCATTGCAACTGAGATTTTCATAGGGGTGTCCTCGATTCAAGGAAATAAGATTCATCAATAATATAACGCAACATAATCTTTTATTCAAGTGTTAGAAATAAGTGTTACTTTTTTTTCATTTCCCATTGACAATCTCTCTCCCTGAAATTATGATAACTCTTGTTATAGTTACATTAAACTATCCCCATTTTATGAACGGTGTCCATATGAAAACATTAAAAAATACTTTATTCACAAAGTCATTCTGGTTTTTTACATCATTTTTACTCTTACTCATCATTATGTGGTGTTCTCCCTTTACCTCTGATGATATTGAATTTCAGGCTATGGGCCTGAAATCATTTAAGGATATTTTTGACCACGCTTTGTATTATGGAAACGGAAGACTTCTTGGCAACATTTTGGTCATCTACCTTGTGAATAGCAGAGTCCTTGGTTGTATTGTACGTGCTCTGACACTTTCTCTGATTATTATTTTGCTTCCGGCTGTTCTAAATATAAAAGTACATTTTGCATATGCATTGAGTTTTCTTTTGACGCTCGGTATATCTCCTACTGTATTCGGACAGGTATTCTCTTGGACAAGCGGATTCAGCAATTATGTCTTTCCCATTTTGGGAGTTCTTCTTTCCATCCGTATTATCCAGGTTATCGAGCAAAGGGTTTGTAAACCGTTTTGCAAGGTCCTTGGTTCTCTTCTCATCTTTATTTTGGGATTCTGTTCACAGCTTTTTGTTGAAAACACTACAACAACCATTATTTTGCTTTCTCTCGCAATGGTTCTGAACAGTTTTTATAATAAACAAAAGAAACATATGCCGCGAATAATATTGCTTATTTCAAGCATTATCGGTGGATTTGCAATGTTTTTTATTCCGCGTTTGTTCTATCTCAATGGAAATCGGACTGAAGGCTATCGCGGTTTTCTTGGAAAAGGTCTACGGGAAACAATAAGGCATTTTTCTTCATCTGCAAGCAGTATATTACTTGTCTTTTCAAACAGTATCCTTCTGCTTCTTGCAATTTATGTATGTATAATTTTAGTTTGCAACAAAATTTCTATTGGGAAAAAAATCAGTTTGTATTTTCGAATCTCGTCATCAAGCGCGTTCATTTATGCCTTATTCAATTACTTAATGAGAAACAATGAATGGTTCTCTGTACAAAAGACCATTGCCAATTCTTTCAAAATACTAAGCAGTGTCGGTGCCTTGATTCTTCTTGTGAATCTTTTTATACTCGCCTTTTTTATTGACGAAATTCATACAAAACATCTGTTGTTATTCCTTGGAACATTTGCGTTAATCCCTGCAGTTCAACTTTTGATTGTATATCCCGTAACCGAAAGAACAGTTTGGATATCTGTTGTTGCATTAACTGCCGCATTGTTAAAATTAAGTGATTATTGCCTGTCAGACAAAGAAAATGGAACAGTGTGCAACTCTGATTGTGATTCACAACTTAATCGGTTTCCAATTTCGTACAGACTTCTCCTTGTCAATTTTATTTTTTCAATCACTCTTCTTGCAACGTTTGTTAATATCAGGCAGCTTGATAATCTACGTGATAACTATATTTCAGACAAACTTGAGCAAGGCTGTGACGAAATCACTATTTTTGCGATACCATCCGATTATGCCTTCTGGGACGGTGCCTGGGCATACAATAATTGGATAACTTCAGCAGATAATGAGCCTGTAACATTCAATGTGAAAGAAATAAATGATTGGTTATCATTTTACTATAATGAAATAGATGGCAAAGCCCAATAAATGACTGTTTATTTATAGAAATTGCACATTTCTTTTAATTATAGATTCTACTATCTTGCCTTCCCTTCCCCCCATCTGCTATAATATCCCCAAAGGGCCTTGCCTGAACATCGCAAATTCATGCCCTTTGAAATGGGAGGATTATTATGTTACCTGGAAGATTATTTCTTATTGGGGCTGTGGGCATTCTGGTACAGATTGCCTTCATTATTGTGGAGAACAAGAAGAAATGGGTGCAGGCAGTGTGCCTGAAGGGGCTTGCATCGGTGATTTTCGTACTGTTCGGCTGGTACTCAGGGCACATGAGCTATGCATTTGAGGGAATTGATGGACCTACCATCGCAAGGTACATCCTGATTGGACTGATTTTGGGCGCTGTTGGCGATATTCTGCTGAACCTGCGCTTCTGCCTGAAGAAGGGGCAGATTGCGTTCCTTGCGGGCATCGCTGCATTCCTGGCCGGCCACATTTTCTACATTCTGTATGCCGCAAAGCAGCTGGAAGGCGTTTTGGGCTACATTCTCATTGGTATTGCACTTGCAGCAATTCTGCTGTTCTTTATCTTTAAGAATCTTAAAGGTATCAAACCCGCGTTTAAGATTTTCGGCGCAGTTTACATCGGCATTGTTTCAGTTATGGCCGTATGCGCGGCAGGGCTAATTCGTGAATTCCAGACGGCCGCAAATATTCTGTTCGGAATAGGTGCCCTGCTGTTCCTTGTGAGCGATATCGTCATGGTTTTCAACACCTTCGGAAAGACCCAGCGTCTTTCACTGCGCGCAACAAACCTGCTGCTGTATTATCTGGGCCAGCTGATGATTGGCGCAACACTGTTCTACTTTGTAGGATTCTATTTTTAATGTAATTTCCGCAATAAGAGATTGGTCCCTTGTTTTTTGACAGGTCCGGGGAAGAAGCAGATATGAAAAGAAAGAAAAAATTAACAAAGTTTCAACGCATTCTGCGTGACATTCTTGTCGGGCTGGCTCTGGCGATTTTGGCATTTATCCTGCTCGGATTTCTGCCGGGGATTGACGTCTCGCGCTACAATTATGTTTCCGCCAAGGTGCCTAAAGCCTTTGACGGCTTCAAAATCCTGCAGATTTCTGACCTGCATTGTCAGAAATTCGGAACGGACCAGGAGAAACTGATTAAGAAAATAGATGCGCAAAAGCCGGACATTATTGTATTCACAGGCGATTTGATTGATGATTATCATGATTCCATTGAACCTGCTGTTAAACTTATTCGTGCTCTTGCCGAAAAAGAATACAGTATGTATCGCGTTTCGGGCAATCATGAACCGGACAGCCGTTCCTTTGAGGCTGAGCTTGACCGTGTCTGCACGGAATGTGGCGTTGTTGACCTTGATGACAAAATCACAGAACTTGAGAAAGATGGTCAAAGCGTGAATCTGTGCGGGTTTGCCTGGTGTGTTCCCGCTCGTTATGCCGATATGCCCACAAGCAACAAAAAATATGTTCTGCCTTACCCTCAGCCTTCTACCGAAACTCTTAACATACTGCTGAACCATAACGCATCTGTTTTTCCGTATATCTCGGATCTTTCGTTTGACCTGATTCTTGCGGGCCACCTGCACGGAGGCGTTATACGCCTGCCTTTTATAGGCGGTCTGATTAATAACAATCATTCTTTCGGCTGCGAATATGAGGCGGGGTTTTCCACTATTGGCGGAACTACCCAGATTACGTCCCGCGGGCTTGGCAACGCAATTATCCCCATTCCCCGGTTTTACAACCGCCCGGAGCTTGTTGTTGTGACACTGAAATATGCTGCGGACAATTGAGTGCCGGACGGTTTAACTGCACTGAAGGGTCCAAGGTGCAGAAATCTGCTTTTCACTTTATTAGAAATTAATTTCCACGGAGGCATTTATGCTAGGAAAAGTTCTTATCGTTGATGATGACAAAGAGGTTCTCGAACTGAACGGAAAGTTTTTAAGTTCGCAGGGCTTTTCGGTACGTGCGCTCAGCAATTCCCTAAACGCGCTGAAGGCATGCAGGGAGTTTGAGCCCGACTGCATCGTACTGGATGTTATGATGCCCGGTCTTGACGGGTTTGGTGTGTTCCGCCAGCTGCGCGAGATTACCAATGTGCCCATCATCTTCCTGACCGGCCGTGCTTCCGAGGATGACAAAATTAACGGTCTTCTTCTTGGCGCGGACGATTACATGACCAAGCCCTACAGCATTAAAGAGCTTGCAGCCCGCATCCTTACAAATATTCGCCGTCACAAGGCTGTTAAGGAGGCCGGTGCCGCTTCGATTGAGCCGTCAGCTGCTACAGTTATGACTTTCCCGAATTTCACCATCAATTTTGTTGAGCACAAGCTTTACACGGGCGATACCGAAATTGTTGTTACAAACCGTGAGTTTGACCTGATTGCGCTTCTTGCCACACGTCCCGGTGAGCCCTTCAATTATGAGGAGATTTCTGAAAAGTTCTGGGGCAATTACAGCGATGTTGAGCGCCGTTCCCTTATGGTTAACGTGAGCCGCCTCCGCAAGAAGCTTGAGGAGTACCCCGGCTGCGAAAACATTATTGAAAGTGTCTGGGGCAAAGGGTATCGCCTTGGCGTCTGATCAGCGTATTCGGATTCGAATCTATGGCTGATAATTGTATTCGATAATTGAATTGCCTGAATAATGTTTAAGACAATTTTCGCAAATCACACTTTATGTTGAAATTATCTGTAAATGGTGGTATAATAACCATACTATTTGATGTTTGGGAGACTGAAAATACATGGAAAAAGATAAATTAATTCACATTCAGAGAACTCTTAAGGTTTCAGAGCTTTCAGGTGACAAGGTTATGATTGATTTTGAGTCCGGCAAATATTACATGCTTCAGGGCGTTGCAAATGACATTTGGGAAATCATTCAGACTGACATTACGTTTGGTGACCTCATCGCAAAGCTTCTTGAGGAATATGATGTTACTGAGGAAAAATGCATTGAATCAACCGCTGCTTTCCTTACAAAGCTTGAAAAAGCCGGAATTATTGCATAAACACATAAACGCATTTTGTGATTTTTTTATCACAACTGCCCCACAGCATTTTGTTATACCGCAATTCAAAAAATCAAGGCAAACCACGGTTTGCCTTTTGTTTTGGAGAAAATCATGAAAAAGTTTGAAGCGCCGCAACTTACAATTGAAGACCTTTCGGCTGCCCTTTATGAGGCCAATCAGGAGCTCCAGCGCATGAACGATGAGCTCACGGACATCAACCGTTCGCGTACCGAAATGTTTGCGAACATCTCTCATGACCTGCGCTCGCCGCTCACAGCCATCAAGAGTTCTGTCGAATACCTTCAGATGCTTGAGAATCCTACTCCTGAAGACTATGCATCCGCGCTCCGCCTGATGGATACGCGCATCCGCACTCTTGAGGCCCTGATTAACGATATCTTCCTTCTTGCGACTCTTGAGTCCAAGTCACTCACCATGAAGTTCGAGTCCTTCGACGTGATTCCGCTTGTTGAGGAATTTTTCACCGAGTGCGAAATCGATTCCAAGTACGATTCCCGCACACTTTCCCTTGATATGCCGGATTCCTCGCCTGCCATCATAAATGCCGATTCAAGGCAGCTTCTGCGCGTTCTGGACAACCTTTTTTCCAACGCACTTAAGTATTCCCACGATGGTGACTCAATCACCCTTAAAGTTGAGCGTGAAGGGTCTGAGCTTCCCTGCATCCGCCTGAGCGTCATTGATACAGGCATAGGCATCAAACCCGAAGATCTTGAAAATGTCTTCAAGCGCAGCT
>JAZQNE010000068.1:0-2123 GCA_045627185.1 Lachnospiraceae bacterium | reverse complement strand
CAAACCGGGCAGTATTGTCAAAAGAACAGTTACGAGGATATTATGTGTGGCAAGTCCGAAAGGGACTCCATGCATGAAGCCAAACAAAATGGCCTGAATAATATTACCTGTTACAAATCCAAACTTTCCGGCAATTCTTTTGCCTAAGAATCCTCTGAATATGATTTCCTCTGAAAGACCGGTTCTTATAAAGCCATACACTATTACAGCGGGTATGGCTACTGCCCCGCTTCCCGCAAAGTTACTGCCCGCAGTTGTAATCGCGTCATCATTAATCAGGCTCATTATTAACCATGTAAAGAAAATGTAAGCAGCAAACGCTCCAAGTGTAATCAAAACGGTGTAAAGCCATTTCCCCTCATGTTTTATCTTCTTTAAGCCAATCCACTTGAAAAAATTCTCTTTTTTCCTTGCCGTAATCAGCCACCATATAAATGGAATCAAAGAAAAAATAAGTAACTGTCCGATTGCTCCGATTAATTCCTGAATAAACACTTTTCTCTCCTTAATTGAACGGTGCGCCATTTTTAGCGAGTCATTCAACCTCGTCCAGTTTGCCTGTAATATGGTTTCTTCTACCGGAATGAATGAATCCTGCTATGACAGCTTTATCAGTTCTATGTTCATCAAATTCTCTTCTCTGCATTAAATTATAATTTTTTCTTATACCACTGTACTGATCCGGCTCTGAAAACTCATCCTATTCAGCATACCCGGATAAACCCGCATACGGGATATTATGCATCAGGCATTCCGCGGCGTCTTCAATATCTTCGTAATCCAAAGCTTCACCGGCCCTTTTACAGCATTCAAATTCATCGACGATATTTTCAATAAGGACCATATCGATGAACAGCGGCAGTTTATTCAGCATTTCCTCAGCCACATCGGTTTCTGTCCGGTATCCGGCCAGAATAGTATCAAAGTACCGCTGCATGCCCTTCGCTCTTTCGACTTTGTCCTCGATGTGACGGAACCAGCCCTCACCGTGTGTCCAAAGATTTGCAAGGTCAAACATATACCAGCAGTTCATGCAGTTGTCAAAATCAAATACGGTGATGCGGCCCGTATCCATGTCTATGTGATAGTTGCCGTCGCTGTAATCAAAATGAACCAGTCCGTAGGAATCCTTAACCTGCGGCAGAGAATGAAAAGCCTCCAGCCGCTTGAAAATCGCAAGCTTCAGCTCCGCGTATGAATCCGGGATGAGCTTGCCGATATACGCCAAGTTGTACTTGTCAAAATACTGCGGGCGGCGGTGAACCGGCTCATATTTCTGGGAAAGTGCATGAATCCTGCCGAGCGTCTTCCCCGTGTTGTAGAAGTATTCTTCAAGCGGCGCCCCGTCACGATACCGATACCCGTTGTCTGAAATCAGCATTCCCGGCGCATATTCAAAAAGGCTTGCAAACATTCCGCCGATCTGCTCGACAAATCTTCCGTTCACGGACGGGATTACATTCGCCACCGATGCGCCGTTATCTGCAAGGTAGTGTACAAACTCAGTCTCCGCAAGATAATCTTCCTCCGTCCGGTCCTCAAGCATTGATATGCGGAGGATTCTTTTTTCACCTTCGGCATTTTCTATGATAAAGACGCTGTTTCTGCCGCCTTCGTGCTCCGGAATCCTGCTTACCGACCATGTTTCCGCGCCGAACAGGCGCAGTATGGCGTTGAGATCATTTTTCATTTTATCCTTAAGTTCCTTTCTTCATATAGATCTTGAGTAGTATCTCGATCTTCACCGTTGAAGACCGGAACAGTATTATCCTTTAGCTGTAATACAATAAACTCCCCGCATTCAGTGTAGGAATATAACCGATATGTATTGAATTCGCTGTTTTGGAATGTGCCCAGATTGAGTTTTTTGGATCCGAAGCCATTTGTTCTTTTTCCTACATCAATGTGGTCCCTTAACTCGAAGTCAATAATGTCAGTATGCGTAAAGCTGAAAGTTGTCGAGCTCTTTGCAAAAAGAAAATATCAATTTTCAACAATCTCAAAACGAATTACACAGGGTTCCTTTCCATGACTATCCAATGGCGAAGAAACAATCTCACGTGTTTTTAACTTAACATCAAGCATAATCTGATAATGATGTAAAAAATGTCCTGCACAGCAAT
>JAZQNE010000067.1:0-5982 GCA_045627185.1 Lachnospiraceae bacterium | reverse complement strand
CGGTGCTAAGGCGCCGGGGCGTGACAATTCAATTTCTGTTTCTTACAGCTGGTCCTTCTTTGTTTCATGCTTGCTCATTACAACGGTCAGGTTACCGTTTCTGCAACGGATTTCATCAATCATGGCCTTCTGGTCACTCTTCTTGCGAGGGTCAACAATGTAGCTTAATTCATACATGGAACCAAGGTTTGTTGTCTTTACACGTACAAGTTCAAAGCGGTCACAGTAGGTATCAAGAACATCATCAAACACATTCTGATAGTTCATGTCTTCAGGAATGACAATTCTCAGATCCATAAGAGTGTCTTTGAAATAGCGGTTGCAGATAAGTCCGATTAGAATAAATGCAGCACAGATAATCAGGATGAAAATAACTGCAAACACAATATAGCCAAGGCCGCATGCAAGACCTGCGGATGCGCAGAGGAACACGCTTGTAATGTCTTTTGCGTCACCGGGCTGACTACGGAAACGGATAAGGGCGAAAATGCCAGCAAGTGAGAAAGCACGGGCAATATTGGAACCGACAAGCAGAATCACAACTGCCGTAACAGCCGGAAGAATAACAAGAGCAACAACAAAGTGCGGATTACTCTCACGCTTCTTATTAACAATAATATAGGAAATAGCGCAAACAATTCCGAGAGCAAGTGAAACAAGTATGCAGATAATCCATGTCTTTACATCTATGCTTCCTTCTGCTGCTGACTGGCTGATAATTGAATTAAACATTACTAAACCTCCATAAATGCGTTCTCCGGCTGCTTATGACAATAGCCGGTATATTCGGTTCCGTATTTTGAAAAGGATTGCGGATAAACCTTATATTTCGAAAGAACTTCTATGAGCCAGCGTGGGAAAGCCTGACCGACCTTAATTTCCATGATTCGAAGATCGTCAGGAATAAGCTTGTCACCATAGTTTCCGTAATGAAGCCCAAGGTCATATCTTCGGGTGATTATATTACGGTCAAAAGTGATGCGGATTTCGGGGTCATCCTTGGCAAAAAAAGCAGCACGCTCATAGCTCAGATAAAGAGCGGGCGCAATTCCCGGGTTTCTTCCAATCATGTAAGCCAGTTCCTTTGTAACCTGGGCATTCATAAACTCAGGAATTTCCTCAGTGCCGTCGCTGTTTGTAAACCTGCCGGTTTCAACAAAACGATATGCATCGCTCATGATGATTCCCGTCCGACGCTTATTTACAAGGCCTTTGTACTTTTTCTTTATTTCAAGATAAACCTTTTCGTCAGGATTCTTCAGGCCGTAACTCCTAAGCCTCAGCTTTTCTTTGTAAATTGGCTTGTCAAGCGATCTGCGGATAAGCTCATTGGTCGGAGTGTCATAGTAAATATTGCAAATAAGGTATGTTGCCCCGTTCCGGCTGTACGCATCCGCATTAATGTAAGGCGCAAGGTCTGCAAGCAGTTTTTCGCTCATTTCATCGGAAACCTGATATTTAATTTCTTTTCGGTTAAATACCTCGATTGCCATGGTAAACCTTTCCGTCCTTCATTGATGAATTCCACATATGGCAAGCAACAGCCGCTCATTGATGAATTCCACATATAGCAAGCAGCATCCGCTCATTGCCGACTGTCATTCTACCACAGAATCATACATCCGTAAAGTGAATATTCTGCGTCTTCATCCGTAAAAAACTGTGAATTACAGACAGAATATCATAAGGAGAGAAGACACCATTTCTCCAATACGGACGCTCATCCGGGATAATTACACCATTTCCCCAATACGGATACTCATCCGGAATAATTACATCATTTTCCCCAGTCCGGCAGTTCATCAAGCGTAATGACATACTCGGAATTATATGCTTTCTTCAGCATTTCCGTGGATGTATACTGTTCGTTCGGCTCAAAAGCGGCGTCAAACAGAAAATCACCGTTCCAGACATTGAACCAGAGCCAGTAGGTATTGTCCCGCACGCAAAGGTCAGGGTCCATAATAACACCGTTTTCGGTGAGTGCAGTGAGCTTTTTACCCTTTGAATAATCAACAACGCTCAGGAATTTCGGGGTCTGTGATGAATAATTGTAGGAGTCGGCATAAATATCCTCACCAACAATGTCCACATATTCATCGCCGGGATACCAGGCGGCATCCTGCGCATTCCAGACCCAGATCAGGTTGTTCAGCGCATGATATTTTGTAAGGCGGTTGTACATAAGTTTCCAAAGCCAGATATAGTTTTCAGCGCCACTTGCGCCCCACCAGAACCAGCCGCCGCTCGCCTCATGAAGCGGACGCCAGAGCACGGGAATGCCCTCAGACTGCAGGGTTTTCAGATGAAAAGCTATTGTATCGATATCGGCAATCAGCCTGTACTGCTTCTCTGTAAGCGTTCCGTTTTCGTAAAGAGCCTTGAGGTCATCGATGGAGGTCATGGAATAATCCTCCGCTGTGCGCGCGTCCGGAATCCGGAAGTCAGAGTCTGCGCTGTAAAAACTGTTTGCGCCGACCGGACCGTGCCAATGCCATGAAAACGATACAATTCCGCCCTTTGCCGCCCATTTTTTTGCCTGATTAATCTCCGCCAGATTTGCATATCCGGAGTTTGGAGAGCAGAAAATCATATCAAATCCGCGGACTGCGGGAAGTTTGCCCGTAATTTTTTCAATTGCGTTAACTTCATTTGACGAATTGTGTGTGCAGTACTGGCCCGCAAGCGTATAATTTCCGTAAATTCCAGTCAGGTATTCCATCAGGCGGACAGCATCTTCATTTGCGGCGGGATTGCTGAGTGTTGAAGGGATGCCGTCATAAACGGATGAACTCACGCCCTCTCCGTTTTCAATTTTCAGGCTGTCAAAATCAAACCATCCCCAGGACTCCAGAATGCCGAAATCTGCCTTTCCGGCTTCAATATAGACCGATGTGAGAACTGTATCCGTAAAATCCTTATTGACCCCGTCAGAAACGATTTCACCAATGCTTGCACCATTGAGAGTGAGATAATTAACCTTCTGCTGGTCGGCACCTGCACGGACGGTAATGGTGTAAAACTGCGAATACGGAATATCTACCGTAAGAACAATCGAATTGCTCTTGTTCTGATTAAATCCGGTTACATAGCCCGTTCCGCCGTAATTTTTTCTGGTATTGCCGACTTTAAGGTTTCCCTTCAGTTCACCGGTTTCCGCCTCTACAACAATTGAAAACGGCTTTGATTCTGAGCCTGTGCTGTTGGTCTGTTTTGAATATACAGGTGTTCGCGACGGGACAGACGTTGCCGCCGGAGTCCCACTCGGAAGCGCTTCCGTCGGATTTTTGACATGTTTTTCGCATGCTGCAAGAAGCATCACAATTATTGAAAACAAAATCAGTACCGGATATTTTTTTCTTTTCATATTCATTCTCCCCGTTTTGAACATTTTTTAACGAACCGGCAGCCGGCTTTTCTTCGCCGGAAGATGTTAATTCGCTTCATTTTTATTCGCTATATTTTATAATTTGTGTTTTATTATGTTTAGTTTAATTTAAGTTCAAATTTAGGTAAATTATAGCAGAAGATACACTGAAATACAATCAAAACAGAGGAAACAAGGTGTTTCCCTTTACAACAAGTGTCATCAAATACAGATTCCGTTGGCTATGCCCGATGTTATAATGGCTGATATATTCCTCTATGGCATAGACCGGCTCCGCTTTAGAAACAGAACGTTTATCGTAGTGAGTCTCGCGTTTCAAGATGCCCCAGCCTTATAGCCTCACTAATTCCAAATTCGCCTTCAAGATATCTTTCTGCCAGTTCTACTTTTAGAGCTGGATTTATTTTGCTATTTCGAGACATAAAAATGCCCCCAAGTAGTTTTATAATTCAGTGTCCTACTTAGGGGTAGCATATCAGCGCGACAGCCTTAAGGGGTTTTTATTTCTTTTTACCGCAGTGCAGTTAACGGTTTTTGTTTCAACATTGGAAGCTGCCGCACCAGGCACGGCAGCTTCCAGTGATTTTTGAAAACAGCAATTTGCTTCGTCTTTTTATTTTCGTTGATATGCAGCGCACTCTCGGCGATTATAATAGCAATACCTTTCTATTATTGTTTTTTCAAAATCATCAGACTTATTTTTCAAAAACACAGTAAATACATTGTGAATAGAATGAGGAATAAATTCGTTTAATGGTGAAGAAATTTCGGCATAATTTCCAACATAATCAAAAGACGTCAAAATGTTCTTCGAAGAAGATGCAGCTAAAATTGCACGAAACTCGGGAAGATACCCAAATTCATCTGTCACATAATTCATTCGTGATTTTTCTTTAATATCATTCTGTAGATTTGAAAAATCTAAAGGCCAAAATCTTTGTTCATATTTAGTAAAAGAGGTCTGAATATATTCCATTTTATCATACTCATCCTTACCATTTGGCAAAAGTCCATTAGAGGTAATTTTCAGATACACAATCGGGACAACACATGCACCATTCCAACATACTTCATCCACTTTTTGGGCTAAAATGTATTGCCCAAATAACCCCTTGTTTTTTGCAAAATCACTATCCAGCCGATGTGCAAACACATCTCCTTGCTTCCATGTGCACTTAAACGGCTCAGACACATGTGTTTTTTTTACTTTAGGCTTAAAATTAAGCAAATCATTTTGAATCTTTTCAAGTTCTCTTTGACGCCGTTCTACATCTTTGGGGCGATTCACAATCCACCAGTTCAAATCAGCGCCCGATTCAATTAAATCTATTGCTATTTTTTTAGTTTGAGAGGTCAGATTACCAAAGTTCATTTCTGCTGTTGCCAAGCCTAAAATATACAATACCCTGTCATCTGATTCTACATTAAAATATATTTCATTTAATTTTTCCTCAATTTCTTTTACAGATGTGTTCTTTTGTAGCAATCCCTCAAATAGGTCTGCCACATCAGCAGATACATCATTTTCTAGAATTTTATAGCCCCAATAACCCATATCACATTATCTCCATTAATTATTTGTCCAGAACAACAGCTCATTCGTCATCTGATTCCAACCATATCTTAACATTCCTAATGCAATTTCTTTATTAAAACTCCAAAACTTTGAAGCTATACCATTAATCTGATTGTTCATTTTGTTCGCAGTGTTAATTGTATGGTAATACGCCATTCCCGCTTGCTCTAGAATTCTTGATTCTGAATAACTAAGATTTTGTGCCAAAACAACCATTTCAAGTTTCGCACGAGCAGGGTTTGCTTTATGAGCCTTTTTTCTTTTTTCGACGTTGCGAGTCCGTCCAACATATTGGACTTCCTGATTTTCATCAACGAGTATATAAACAGAACAATTACCACCGGAATCTTTTTTGTAAGTCAGACTCCACTTTATCTACAGCTACAGCTGCCGCTGTAGAAACCACAGCCACTTCTCCGGCTATTATGGCAATATCAATTGCAGAAACAACTGTTCCAGTTGTAATAGAAGCTGAACAACCTGCAGCTATAATTGCAGAAGCAGTTCCTACGGTTGCAACGGTAACTGCAACAACCGCAACAACAACTGCAGACATTGCAACCACTGCCAGAACTGAACTAAGTTTCGGCCACAGACCATCTGAATCCATATACATAACCGGATTATTAAAACAATAGAGAAATAGATTGTATTGAATAAGCTTTTCTAAGGAACCCATTGCAGATTCAAATTCATCAGCATTTACAAACCTTCCCACCTCCGGTTCATAGTACCTTCCGATGCAGTAGTACAGCCCTGTCTCTTCATCAAAGTAATAACCTCTGTATCTTACCGGGTTTACATCAGCTATTGTACTGCCGATTGTTCCTGATGCTGTAAGTGCCTTGGTTTCAAGCAGGTTGCCCCATGCATCATATACATACTCTGCACATACAGTTCCCGTTGAACCAATGATTCTTTCAATATCTCCGCGGGAGTTGGTTACTACACTGTAAATACCTGAAACAGTACTGCTTTGTCCGTTCTCTGTTGTTGTTACGCTGTAGTCAATCTTTGC
>JAZQNE010000066.1:0-78882 GCA_045627185.1 Lachnospiraceae bacterium | reverse complement strand
GATAGGGCAGAGGTGGAAGTGCAGTAATGCACGCAGCTGACTGCTACTAATAGGTCGAGGGCTTGACCTGATACTGGTTTGGTTTGGATTCAATGTGAAGTATAAATTGTCATTTTAGTTTGACTGAGCGAAAGCGCAGTCAAATTTTAGTATCTGACATTTGTTCGCAGATGCGTAAGCATTTGTGACATATGCGCAATCGCGAAGCGATTGTGACCATAATTAATATTTGCGAGCCACTGCTCGGAAATATTAATTATTTCCTTAAGTAAAGCGCAAATGCTTACGCATTTGTCACTTGATACAAGGTTGATTACAGATGCGTAAGCATTTGGACAAAAGCGCAATCGCGCAGCGATTGTGACATTTACATTTTGACTGCTTTGCAGTCAAAATTAAATTATCCTCGATAGCTCAATGGCAGAGCATTCGGCTGTTAACCGAAGGGTTGTTGGTTCGAGCCCAACTCGGGGAGTTTATGAAATAAGGCGACATAGCCAAGTGGTAAGGCGTGGGTCTGCAACACCCTGATTCATCGGTTCAAATCCGATTGTCGCCTCTGTTTGAAAGCTTTGAAATGCTTATTTTAAGCGTTTCAAGGCTTTTATTTTAGTTAACACTTTCACGGAAGCATATATAAGCCTCCGGGCTATCAAGAAAGTGGAGCTTGTGGTCGGTATAATATAATAAATAAGACTGAAAGGGCGGAAAAACTTATTCTGCAGACGTTCCAAAAGACGATAAAAACGGAAAATCCGTGGCTGCTGTTCCTGTCGTTCTTTGGGTAGTGATTGGCGTGCTGGTTTTGACGGTGATTATTATGTTGATTATTATACTAAAAATCACCCGTGCAAAAAAAACCGAAAAGGAAAATTGAAAAATAAGCTGTAAAACAACTTAAAGAATGCACGTTTGTTTCGTGTTACGAGTTGTTTTACAGCTTTTTATCATTGTTAAGACGGTTTATGGTATTATATTTTATCCTCTGAAATCAAAATGCTGTCCGACCATTTTTTCGCTTTCGGTCTGAACATTATCGCTTTTCTCATTGAAGGTGTAATCGCTGATTTTCTGCATTAATTCTTCAATTGAATTTGCTGTGATGGTAATTGTTTCATCATCTTCATAGGGGACGTCTGTGTCAAAACGGTCGGCTTTGGCGGCGCTTTCTCCTCTGGACTTTTTCAGGCGTGCTTCTGCCTGCTTCTTTTCAGCTTTACGTTCAGCAGCTTTTTTCTCAGCTTTCTTGTTGGCAGCAGCCTTTTCGATTCTGGCTTTCTGAGCGGTTGAGGATTTTCTGAGTACTGCAAAGAACGAAGCTGTACCACCATCGTTTACGGTCATCCCATAACCCTGAACATTGGCGCCGGACTTTTCCATGCTTGATTTGAGCTGATCAAGCTGTTGTGTTGCGCCGCTGAGAATTCCCTCATATTTCTTGCGATAATCAGCATCAGTAGCCATGCGCTCAATTTTGGCTTCATCAATGAGCACAACAGTTTTGAGACCGTTAGCATATTTGGCCGCATTAGCCTGTGCATTTGCCTTCTGATCTTCGCTTACAAGGATGAAGTCATAGTTGCCAAATTTCTTCTTCAGGCTTTCATAATATTTCTGAGCCTCCTCGGAAAGTTTGGGCTCACCTATGGTCTGCCCAAGGTTTCCGGATTCTTTAACACGTCCGTTATTTTGAACATCCGTTGCAGAACCTTCGGATGTTTTATTTTTCCCGTAATTCTGTGCGTATAAGTTTGAAACGATTGCATTTGTATTCATCTTGAAACCTCCTTGTTGCCGTAGAGCAATTCCGTTTACTCTTTCTCAAATTTTATATCGGTAAAACAATATTGATTTATTAGCAAAACCTTCATCTGAAACAAAGTATGACGCAGAGATGATAAATAATCCATGGGAAAAAGGATGAAAACCGGTGGGGACCCATGGGACCCCATGAAGCCGAAAACTCTTGAAATACAAGCGCTTTTATGATATCATCCACTACGCGTAAATTACGTTAAAAAAATATCAGAAGCCTGCTTCTGAAAAGAATGGGAAAATACCGGAAGCCTCCTTCTGTGTAAAAGGAAAGAGAAAACCATGCCTGATTTTGATACAGATTATACTTCAACCAGAAATAAGAGTCTTGCAATTTCGTTTGCAGTGTCTATTGCGTTTACAATGTTTATTTGCAGCTTTGGAAGTGCTATTGGAGCAGCACATCCGACTATGCAAAAAAACGCGTATATCGTTTATTGTATTACAATTCATTTGCTGGTCTTTCTTTTTATGCTTCAGCATGTTCTGTTTTTGAATGTGGCAAAGAAACTTAAATCCAAGCGTTTATCTGATTTTGCTGACGAGTTTGATGCTGAAAAAAAGACCGCCTCAGAAATAAATAAAGCCGGAAACTTCAGAAAGTTATACAGAAAACTTCGAAGCTATGTGTCATGGGCACACTTGTTTTATGCAGGGGCATTTATTCTGGGCATGTGTGTATCGTTTTTTGGTCTTTGTGATAATAAACGTTTGCATGCATTCGTGGGACTCATTATTCCGTTTACTCTGTTTGCTGCTTACTTTTATCGTTACATTTACATGATGTACAGTAAATATGATTGGTCCGGTTATTCGAAAGAAGAAGAATATCCGGCCATTTACAAACTGGCGTATAAAGCGGAGAAGGCTTGTGGGATAAAGGGCAGGATTCATATTGTTTTTACAACCGAAACCAATATTGGAATTGCAAAGGTCGGCAGAAGAAAGAACGGCGACATCTCGCTTATTATGGGAACCGGCATCCTTGATGCATTAAGCGAGGAGGAAATGTATAATTCATTACTTCATGAGTTTTCACATCTCAGTATGACTGGGTATAAAAATCCGACAAACAATATTTTCTGTAATGCGCTTATCGGGGAATTTGATACACCCCCTGTATTAAAGAAAATAACCGATTGGTCAATCACCTTTTTTTATTTTTTTATTGCTTTTAACAGAGAAAAATATTTAATCCTGAATTCTGAGTTTTGTGAGGCGGCAACAGATAAAAAGGCTGCTTCGCTTGGAAATCCTGAAGTGTTTGCTTCAGCCCTTGTAAAAATAGGGATGATAGATTGGGCAGCGCCGTTATATCCCGATTACTATGCCCCGGACCATTTTTTCTTTATGCAGGAAGGCGGTCGCGAAGATGTCTGTACATATTCGCTTGATCTTTTCAGAAGGATTTTTGAAGACCATAACAAGAGATGGTTTGGGCTTTTTCAGGTGGAAAAACAGCCGCGAAACGCAACACATCCTATCATTCGTGAACGTGTAAAAAATATAGGCATGGAACTGACCGACATTAAATATTCTCTTCCCGACAGATATGAGGATACACCGTTCCGTGAAGAGTGCAGAAGGGTTTTCTATCGTATCAATCAGGAAATTCGTAGAGAAAACGCTGATAAAGTTGAGGAATGGAAGAAGGAGTTTGACCAAAAAGAAAGACTGACAGCTGAGTTTTACGAAAAGGATGAAACCGAGAGGTACAATCCGGAACAATTCCGTGAGATTCTGGATGCCTTTTCGAGCACCGGAAAAATCAGCGAAATGGTTCAACTTTGCAAGGATGTCATAAACAATCCGGAAATTGACCAATACGCAAAGGCTTTTCCTATATTCAAGCTGGGAGCATATTATCTTAGCCACGATGATAAAGAGGGCCTTGACCTTGTCTATCAGGCTATGGAACTGAACTCAAATTATATTGATTCCGGTTTTGATTTGATTGGAAGCTTTTGCTGCAGAAATGGTTTGGATGAAGAATATCGGAAGTATCGCGAAAAGTGCACTGAATGCATGCAATATCAGGCTGACGTTGTTCGGGAAAGAACAGAAATGAGAAGTTCTGACAAACTGTCGGCAGAGACCTTTGACAAAGAAAAACTGGATTATATTCTTGAAAATATACTCAGGGCCGGTGAAGGAGCCTTAAAGGCGGTTTATCTTGTGCATAAAACAATCAACGATGATGCCGAAGGTTATGCGAGCCAGGTGGTTCTTGAGTTTGATCCGAAATGTGAGGATGAAATAAAAGACAGAGTCATGGATAAGGTATTCAATTTTCTTGATACACGTACCGGTAATTGGAATTATGCACTCCTTATTTATACTCCCGAGATTGGGAAAATTGTTTCAAAGGTGAAGGATTGCTGCATTTACAAAAAAGAAAATTAAAAAAGATAAAAAAGATGTCATATTTACGGGCTGAATCTTTACTTATGGGATAGAAGCGTTTCGATGTTGAAATAATAGGAGAGATCCATGGATGACAGTTTGATTATTGGCCTTTTCTTTATGCGGAGTGAGGAAGCCATAAAAGAAACAGAAAAAAAATACGGCAAAGTTTGCAAAAATATTGCACTTCGAATGACAGGAAATTCTGAAGATGCAGAAGAGTGTGTAAATGATGCCCTTATGGCTGCCTGGAGCAGGATACCGCCTGAAAAGCCCGAAAACTTTGGTGCATGGTTGGTAAAGGTCACAAGAAATCTGGCCTGCAACATGTATAACAGAAAAAATGCAGAAAAACGAAAGGGAGACCGTGACCTTCTGGAAGAAGAATTTTTGGAAGCCATCCCGGATGTCAATGATTCTGCACTCTGTGAGCTCCGTTGGGACATCGAAGCTTTTTTGTTCAACTTACCGAAAAAAGACCGAATTCTGTTTATGCGGCGTTATTTCTACGGAGATACTATGCCTGAACTTGCAGAACTGCTTGGGTCAAGTGAAAACACCCTTTCGGTAAGGCTTATGAGAATAAGAAAAAAACTATATGTTTTTCTTGAGAAAGGTGGAGGCCAGCCATGAAAAAAACAGCTTTTGATGAACTGAGCAATATTGAGAATAATTTTGTTGCTGAAGCTGATGAAGAATTATTAAGAGCCAAACAGGAAAAAAAGAAGAAAACATGGAAAGTGCTGCTCCGGATCGCATCGTGCGCAGCAGCCGCCTGTGCTGTTGCAGCCGTGATATTGTTTGTGGACGGAAGAATTAAGATACATAAAGCGACTCCCGTTTATGCAGAGGAATTGTCTGCGGATTATCAAAATACAAATGATTACCGGGGAACAATTCCAAGTGGCTTTTACCATGCACTGAATGAGTTTTCATTCGACATGCTTTCCAAAACGGTTTCGGAGGAGAATCTGTTTGAGTCACCTTTTTCTCTTGCAACTGCTCTTTCAATGCTTTTGAACGGAACGGACGGTAACACAAAAGCGCAGATTGAGAATGCCCTGGGATTAACAGAGACAGACCTTAACCGTGCAATATATCTGTATACCCGTGACCGGGTTGATTCTTCAGTATTCACCATTGCAAATTCAATCTGGGTGAATGAAACGCTTAACGTTAATCCGGCTTTTCTTCAGACAAATGCCGACTGGCATTCTGCAGACATCTTCAAGCTGCCCTTTAATGATACCGCAGTGCAGGATATTAACAAGTGGTGCTACGGTAAGACGAACGGTAAGATTGACCATATAATCGATAAGTTTGGACCCAATGAAGTCATGGAGCTGATTAATGCCGTTTATTTTAAGGACACCTGGGAAGATAAATACAAGCTTGAGAATATCAAAAAAGATGATTTTACCAATTATGACGGAACAAAAAAGGAAGTAACATACCTTTGTTCAGATGAATTTGAGTATTATTACGGCGATGATTTCACAGGCTTTTCAAAATGGTATGATTCGGGGGATTATAAGTTTGTTGCTCTTTTACCGGATGAAGGCGTTGATATTATTGATTTTGTTAAAAACTTTACCGCTGAGAAGTGGGAACAGGCATTAGAACAATCAAAAGTTTATACCGGAAAAGAATACATAGTTGCTGTCAGAATTCCTGAGTTTGAGCAGGAATGCGATCTGGATTTGGCAGGAATGCTGAATCAGATTGGCATAACGGATGTTTTTGACCCATCTAAAGCAGATTTGACACGTCTTGACGGAACTGAGAATGCCAAACCGGGAAGCATATATGTGAGCAAAGTTCGTCAAAAAACGTATATTAAACTGGACAAAGAAGGAACTGAAGCAGCAGCAACAACAATAATTGCAGTCCCTGGCAAAAGTATGCCTCCGAATTATGAAAATCTTGAAGTGTTCCTGAACCGTCCGTTTGTATATATGATTATCGATTCTGCAAACGAAATTCCTATGTTTGTAGGTACAGTAATGAATTTCGAATGATTGCATGTTTTATTGCAAGATAATGAATTACAAATGGTTTCCAAATAATTGTACACAAAGCTACAAAAGAATATAGTCAGGTAATTTCCGGGCGCTTATCATGGTTCATGACCAAAAAACCATGATTTGCGCCCGGATACTTTATCTTTTTATGGGAATATGTTAGAGTAGGTCTATTAAAAAACAGAGGAGCTTTTTATGAAAAGGAATCTTCAGGAAAAATGTTATTTACAGGCGGATAATACATTGTGTATCAGGAAAAACTTCAAGTGGGATTATTCCTGGCTTCATACTGTGACAGCGACAGCACTGATGCTTAACGGGGCTGTGGCCAATGAGACTGAAATGAAAAGGCTGGCTTCGACAATCAAAAAGAAAGCCGGTCTGTTTTCAGACCTGAATAATTATCTTCGTCTTCCTGCCATAGCAAAAATGTATGTCAGCGACAATCCTGAAAAATATATAAATAATGTGCTCGGTGTATATGACAGTATTCCCGGAAACCGTCTTGCAAGCCTGTCAAGAATGACGGCTGCAATGATTCTCTCCGAATATGCTGAAGGCGACCGTCTTATGCAGCTTGCAAACAGAACGAGCGAAATATTTGAACTGATGAAAAAAGAGCATAGTGTTCTGACCGATTCGTCACTTATTCCTTCGGCTGCTTTTCTTGCAGTTTCAACAAGTGATTCAGAAGGGGCTGTTCAGCGTGTTGAAGAAGGTTTCAATCTTCTTGTTGATTATTTTGGGAAGAAAAGGACTACATATCGTCTTGCAGCTCTGGTTTCTCTTTCGGAAGGTATTCTTGAGAGCATCTGTGCTCAGGTAATCGAAATTCATAAAACACTCAAGCTTTGCGGTCATGCGATTGGTAAAGGGTCTGAGATGATTCCGATTGGAGCACTTGCGGGACATGGTTCTGACTCGCGGTCGATTGCTGAGGCGATTATTGAAGTTGAGACTTTCCTGGCAGATCAGAAAGGTTATTCAAACTTTGCTCTGGGTGAAAAATCGCGTCTGAGTTTAGCATGCCTTACTGTTCTTTCCCAATGTGAAGAAGATTTTAGTATGTCGGTAAGTGTGTTGGAGGAAAACCGGACAGAAAGGTCCCTCATGCTGAATGCGGGATTATATGTCTGTATATACAATTCGGCTGAGAATGCTGCGACAACAACTGCAGCAACCTGCTGTTGAATAATGATGCGGATTTTGAGAGTGATGGCTGTGTTCATGTTTTTAATCCGGAGACAGAAAAAATAAAGATAGTTCTTGATGCTGAAGCGGTAAAGTTTTTTGCTGAAGATGGTGGAATGTTTTTCCCGAGACATAATATTTTTGTTAAATCTGCTGAAATAGTAATGTAAAAAAGGCCTGCGGTTCTTTGTGAACCGCAGGCCTTTGATTTTTCAACGATTAAGCTTCTTTCTCAATCTTAGCGCCAACAGCATTCTTTCTGATGGACTCAACACCATTGAGGCAAGCCTTCTTTGTTGAATAGCCTTCGCCGGTAGCGATGATCTGGCCGTTTGTAGCTTTTAAGCGGAAACGGAACTCACCCTTTTTGTCGGTGTAAACTTCGAACTTAGGGTTCTTAACTGCTGCAAAGTTCTTTTCTGTCTGATCTTCAAGAGCAGCAACAGGAGCATTCTTCTGAACACTAGCGATACCCTTCTTGCAAGTTGCAAGGGTCTTGTAAACCTGTGATGAAGCGATAATTTCGCCATTTGAAGCCTTAAGATTGAAGTTAACACCCTTAGCGGTTTCTTTGATAACAAACTTACCCATAAATAGCCCTCCTAATAAGGAATAATGATGATAATATAATACAACATATCAAATAAAAACGCAAGAAAAAATCAATAAATTGTATCCCAAATGTACCTTTATTTTTCGCCCCATTCACAACCAACGTGGTCTGCAACAAATTCATCAACAAGATGAAGACCTGAAATGCCACGTTTATAGAGCTTAAGGGTTGCACGGCCTGTTCCGCCGTTCCAAAGTTCATTAAACGGGTGGGAGCCGTCGGGCGCCTGATAACGGATTTTTATCATGTCGGAAATCCGGCAGGCAGCCTTGATCTCAAGAGCTCCGTCGCGATTGGCAAGACGGACGTGCCAGATGACATCTTTATCGGTTACCTTACAGCGGAATTTGGTCTGGGCAAAGGTCCAGAACTTTGAGAAGTTGAACTCATAGTCTTTGCCTTCAACACGGAATTTTCCAAGAAGTTTATTCTTGAGAGGAATACCGAAAACAACAGGTCGGCCGCCGCCAAAATCGAAAACGGTGTCCTGAAGGAATTCTGTATCCGCAGAACGGCGGATGTGGCAGGAAGAAAGCCATAACCAGGGCTTTGTAAAGGATGATCCCCAGTTTTTATCAGAGTAGCCATAGCAGGTGACGGGAGAAATATTGTATTTTTCCCCATCAAGATAAACGCTTCCTGTGTATTCCGTGCGGATGCCCGCTGCGTGCCAGTACATTCCAAAAGCATTAAGAATACGGAAGGGCTTTGATGTGCCGTAGCCTACATCAAAAGGGGTTTTACGGTCAATTCGAAGAAGCCATGACATTGAGCCTGCATCTGACATGTATTCGGGATGATTTTCGGCAATATTTGTGGGAACGCTGATGCTGCCTTTCAGGACATCATCGGAAAGAAAACAGTCACCGGCAACAATTCGAAGCTCATTTGCATCCCACTCGAATTCCTTTGTGCCAAAGAAACGATGGAGCTGCTTGGCGTTTTTGCCCCAGGCACCTGCCTTTATCATTACATATGCGGGGCGGGCCGCACCTTCCTCCGTGAACTTTGGAACATCACTTCCGAGAGACGGATTCATAATGAAATATTCAATGAAGAAGCTCTTTTCCTCACCGGTACGCGCATTTGTTCCAGTAAAGGAATGCCACCACCAGTCATAGCCTTTTACGCCGAGGCCGCTTCTAAGCATATAATTGTTTTTTTCGTCCTTCATAAAACATCTCCGTTCTGTGCAGGAATAGCACTTGTTTTTAAATCAATCGGTCCCGCGAAGACCTGTGACGCCAAAATAAGGAGTCAGCAATTCTCTGAAATGCTTGAGTTCATCAGGGGAATAAGAGTGAAAATGGCCTTCCTCACAGCCGACAAGCGTGTCACAATCCTTGAAAGGCTGGAGATAATAGGCTTTTGCACCTTTAAGCCAGTTTGCGATTTCCAACAGGTCTTCAGCTGTGTGAAGTTCTTTCACAACGGTTGTTCTGAACTCATAATCCATATTCGAGTTTATAAGCAGAGAAGCAGTTTCCTTAACGGCCTCAAGCGGGCAGGCCTCGGATGAAAGGCCGGTTGTTTCCGCATATTTTCCCGGTGCATTCTTTATGTCCATCGCAACATAGTCAAGAAGGTTTTGACTAAGGAGAGCCTTTACCGCCTCCGGACGGCTTCCGTTTGTGTCCAGCTTGACCTTGTACCCCAGACTTCGGATTTTCTGAATCAAATCGGGAAGGTCGGGGCAAAGGGTAGGTTCGCCGCCTGTGATGCAGACACCTTCAAGAATACCCTGTCTAAGCTTTAAGAAGGAGATGAACTCCTCCTCCGGAATGACAGGCTGGCTTGTGGGATGAAGTACCAGATCGCGATTCTGGCAGAAAGGACACCGGTAGTTGCAACCACCCGTGAAAATAAGGCAGGCCATATGCCCCGGATAATCGAGCAAGGTTAATTTATTTAAGCCGTGAATGTCCATATTACACCTCCGCCGGCTGCTCTTTTTCTTTCTTGAGCTTCATACGAAGAGAAGAAAAAAACTCAGTCAGAACTTTTGAGCATTCCGGCTCCATAACATCATAGGTGATCTCAACCTGATGATTAAATTCAGGCATCTGAAGCAGATTCAGAATTGAGCCTGCACAGCCTGCTTTGGGGTTTCTGGCTCCTATTACGACTCTGTCAAGGCGCGATTGAACAATAGCTCCTGAGCACATCTGGCAGGACACAAGCGTAGGATACATGGTGCAGCCCTCAAGACGCCAGTCCCCCAGCTTCCGGCTTGCTTTGTCAATGGCCAGAAGCTCAGCATGCGCGAGCGTGGTTTTCTTCATTTTTCTCTTGTTATAACCTGTTCCGACAATTTCTCCGTTGCAGACAATTACACAGCCTATGGGCACCTCACCTGCTTTTGCGGCCCGTTTTGCCAGAGACAGGGCTTTTTTCATATATAATTCATCTTCCATAACTAATATTTTATCATAATTTGAAAAAGAAGAAAATATAGAAAGACAACTTTCATTGATTTTCTTGACCTTTTCTTGAAACAAAAATCGAGTTATGGTAAAATGAAAAGATAATAGGAGTAGTGTAATTATATGAGAAAAAAACTGATTTCAATTCTTCTGGCAATGGTACTTGTCATATCGCTCTTTGCGGGATGCAGGTTCATTTCCGGAAGCAAAAATAAAATAAAAATTGTTGTATCGGTTTTCCCGATTTATGACTGGGTGACAAATATCACCAAAAGCAACAGCGATATCGAGCTGACGCTTCTTGTCAGCAACGGTACGGATCTTCACAGTTACCAGCCGTCTACCGCGGATATCGTGGAAATTGCTGATTGTGACCTGTTCATCTATGTTGGGGGCGAATCGGACGAATGGGTTTCCGACGTTCTGAAGAACAACAAAAACGATAAACGCACAGTTATCAGCCTTATGGACGTTCTTGGCGAAAAGGCACGCGTTGAGGAACTTATTGAAGGCATGGAAGGTGAAGCTGAGGACGACGAGTATGACGAACATGTCTGGCTTTCCCTTAAAAATGCAGTGCTTTTTACGGATGCAATAAGTCATGCAATGGGCACAATAGACAGCGCGCATGCCGATGATTATTCCGCAGATGCCGGCAGTTACACGGAAAAGCTCAATAATCTTGACAAGAAATATCAGAGCGCAGTTGATGAAGCAGAACTGAAAACGTTGCTGTTTGCTGACCGTTTCCCGTTCAGATATCTTCTTGACGATTACGGACTTAAATATTATGCGGCATTTTCGGGATGTTCGGCAGAAACCGAAGCAAGCTTTTCAACAGTGGCATTCCTGATAAACAAGGTTGATGAGCTTTCACTTCCTGCAGTCCTGAAAACGGAAGGCTCGGATGACAAACTGGCTAAAACGGTTGTATCGGGGACATCATCCAAGGATGCTCAAATCCTTACGCTTGATTCCATGCAGTCTACAAGTCTTACAGATATCAAGAAGGGGACAACCTATCTTTCTGTAATGGAGAAAAACCTTGAGGTTCTGAAAAAAGCGCTTAAGGCTAAAGAAAATGAGCCTACTCCCACACCTGAAGAGGCAGATGTTACGCCTACTTCCGGCGGAAGTATAATCACAACCGCACCTGTAGCGACGGATACACCTTTTCCTACACAGACGGCAACACCCGGGCCTACAAATACTCCGGAGCCCACAAATACGGCAACACCGGAGCCTACCAACACACCCGAACCTACAAGCACTCCGGAGCCTACAAATACAGAAGCTCCCACAAATACACCGGTACCGACATTAACAAATACGCCGGTGCCTACGGGAACTTCAAAGCCTACCAATACACCAAAGCCCACACCCACGGCTACAACAAAGCCTACAAATACGCCCAAGCCTACAAATACACCAAGACCTACGAATACTCCTACCAATACACCGGTTCCGGGAGTACCCGTTACATGGCAGGACAGTGCGCTTGAAAAGGCTGTCAGAAAGGCTATAGGAAAGAGTACGGGCACTGTAATGGAAAGTGATGTAAAGAAACTTACAACACTTGACCTTTCGGACTGCGGAATCACCTCTATCGCGAATCTTTCAATATTTACAGGCCTGAAAACACTCTATCTTAACAACAATTCAATTACGGATATTTCGGCTTTATCATCGCTTACGGGCCTGACCGAGCTGTCAATCTGTTTTAACAAAATCAGTTCGCTTGAGCCTGTTGCAGGACTTACGAACCTTACGGTTCTGAGAGCAACAGACAACAAAATAACAAGTGTTGCACCGCTCTTAAATCTTACAAAGCTTGAACTTGTTACACTTGGAAATGTCATGGGCGGAAACAATTCAATTGATTCCGTTTTCGGCTTGAAGAACCTTAAAAGCACAGCAAGTATCAGCCTTGTAGGAAACAAGGGAACGGTTACCGACTGGAATCTTATTTCACATATCAAGTCAGTGGCCGGCCGCCCCACAAACTAAACAAAATAACCACGGAAATCCTTGACATCGGAAGCGAAAGAAGGTATACTTCAATAGCGTTTTCGCAAATAAACAGGTGCAGGGCAGTCTGCATCGTCATATTCCGTACGTCTTAAAATTTCCGTGCAGCCGGGGAGTTAGCGGTGCCCTGAACCTGCAATCCGCTATAGCAGGGGTGATGTTCTGCCGAGGGCATTCAGTTGCAAAGCAGCCCAACATAAGTGACGGTGACGTTCGGGTCTCACACAATGAAAGCTCGTGAACCGTGTCAGGGCAGGAATGCAGCAGCACTAAGCGAAATCTCTCATGTGTTGTGAGGTCACCTGGACTGAGTTAACTGTGTTGGTAACGTTTGTTACCGGTGTTCGAAGCAGGACGCACGGATTCTTTTATTTTAAAATTTCTGTCTTTTCATAAATATCTTCTTGGAGGCAACTTATGGATCACAAAATTACCTTTGGAGCAATCAATCAGGTGGAGGCGGGAGACTTTCTGGCCCATGAAGGAACAAGGGTCAACGGCGTGTTCATGGTTCTGAAAGGCAAAATTGTAATGGACGGAAGAGGATGCATCGTAACGCTCGGAGCAGGATGCTTCGCAGGCATTAACGATGTCATCTACGGCCAGTATCTTTCTTCATACTATGCTGCAGAAGATGCATCCATATATGCTTTTGAAGTTAAAGACAGCAAGGCTGTTCAGACAATTCTTGCAACAAAACCGGATTATGCGGGCGTTGCAATCTGGACACTTGCAAGAACCGTGTCGGACCTGAATGCGGTTTATACGGCACTTGTAAACAAGGCAACGGGCCTGACCGAATTCATCCGTGAAAGGAATGAAGAATATCAGGCACAGACAAAGGCAGCGGGCTACAAGCCTGCGGACCTTCATCTTATTGAGACGCTGACTGAGTTCAGGGAGCGCAGCCAGGACAAAGAAATGATTGATTATTACAGGGAACTTGTTAAACGCCCTGTAGATAAATATAAAGCATATTTTGCCGATTCGCCGGCCATGGCTGTACACCATATTCATGAAGAGGCTGAACTTATCACCGGATACCAGACGGTATGTGCCGAAATTACTCATTTTATTGAAGAAGGGTTCTATCTCCTTATGAATGAGGGTGACGATAACCTCTATATCCGTATTACGGAGCTTGTGGGCCGTCTCAAAAATCTGGATAAGGACCGTACAAACGCAGAAAAACTGCTTAATGCCGTAAAGGATAAAATACTCGAACTTACCATTACTTTTGAGGAAACAGTTCATCGTCCGCTCAACATTGATATTGACCGTATGGAAAGTGCATATGCGGAAGCGGTGGAAGGAAACGGCGGCACAATTGAAGAAACACAGGATACACCTGCGGTTATTGACCCTGAGGCTGTTTCACTGCTTAGAAAATCGCTCGCGGGCGGAGCCGGAAGAATTACTGATTTTGCCGGCTGGAAGAATGAGAAAGCATCACTGTTTGAGGCAGATATTGAGAAATATGTCCGCCTTACCGACAGAATGAACGTTGATGACAATTTAAGAAAGCTTAAAAAAGAAATTTCGACAATTTTCTTCGAACTTTACCAGGATGTTTTTCTTGTTGCACGTGACAGGAACCAGCTTCCGCTTGTGGTTGAGCTGTTCCTGAATTACGGTTTTGTTGATGACCGTCTGCTTACCGATGAGCAGATTGTAGACCTTGCCTCGCTAAAGCCTGACAAGGGTGCGGAGCCGTGCATGGTTTATACGTTAAGAGAGTGGCTTGAACTGATTTATACCATGCAGAGAAATCCTTCAAGAAGCGAGTTTGACCTTGATTATGAAGAATATCTGCGTGATATGAAAAAACGCGGTGAGATGAACGATGCGGAAATAGATGCCGCTATGAAGGATCCGTACAAGCGCCTTTCGTATGAGATTCAGAACATGTTCGCTACCAACGATAAAATCATCAACGGCCAGATTTCAACATTTATCCCGGTTCTCTGCAGCGACAGCTTTGCAGGCATACCGTCCAAGAGCAGGGTTACAAGAGAAGGAATCAATGCCGCTGTTAATCAGCTGCTTACCGTTGACCCGTCCGTTTTCCATCGTGAAATGATTTTCAGCGATTCGGAAGCAAAACTCGAGAGAGAAGCTGTTGTAAGACAGGTATTTCCTGAATTTATCATTCTTCCTATCAACGGCGCAAACATTTCAATGTGGCAGGATATTTCCGGCAGAAAACGCGACAGCGCCGGCCGATTTGTAGTTCCGGCCTTCTTTGAAGGCAGGCTGGATGGCGCAATGGTGAAGGCTTTTGCACGCTTCAGATGGGAACTTTGCAGAACAATCCAGAGTATTGCGTGGAACAACATTCAGATTAAGTCACTTACTTCCGAGTATTGTGATTATATCCAGTATTATCGTAAAAACAAGGATCTGTCAGAGGAACGTAAGGAAAAAGTCAAGGCACAGCTTGCCAAGGCACGTAACAACACGCGAGAAGTATTTGTTCTTGATTATGAAAACTGGATCAAGTTTGAGTCTTCGGGAGCAGTACGTCTGAACAAGGTTGCCCGTGAAATTATTGCTACTTATTGCCCGTTCTCAACGGTTATCAGAGGCAATCTTGCGGGACAGCCTGTATTCGATGATGCATCGGCAAGGTTCGAGCGAAACCTTAAGAAAAAGATTTACGATCTTGAGAATCACTACAGAAATCTGACAAACACCGGCGTGGTGATTTCTGAGGAAATGGAAGAAACACTTAAGTACTACAAGGAATTATAAACACTTAGGTACTACAAAGCATTATTAACGTTTAGGCAGTACAGAGAATTATAAAAACTTGTGCGTAATTTGGGGGATTAAAATGGAGAATTACCGTACAATCGTTGCTTTGGCAAAGATTAAGGAACTGCGGAGTAAAGACGATTACGAAAAAGCTTATGAGATTGCAAAGGATGTGGAACTGAAGCATGTTGCCCACATTACCGATTTCTCCATGATAGCCGACGTCTATTCGCAGATGGGCGATTATGAAAAAGCCAGGGCAGCTTATGAAAAACTTTATAAGAAAAATAATTCAAGGCATGCTCTTGGGGAGCTTGTCTACTTAAACATCAAACTTAAGGATGCCGAACAGGCCCGCAAACTTCTTGAGGAATATGAAAAGATTGCGCCGAAGGATCCCGTCCGTCTGATTTACGAGTACCGTATCGAAAAGCTTGAAAAGGCTCCGATTAAGCAGAAAATCGCCACTCTTGAGAAGTGGAAGAATGAAGATTACAATGAGCGCTGGGGCGCTGAGCTTTGCAAGCTTTATCACAAGGACGGTAACGATGAGCGCTGCCTTGAAGAATGTGACCGTCTGATTCTCTGGTTTGGTGAGGGCGAATATGTTGACTGGGCAAAAACGCTTAAAGCCCATCTTCTTGGTCAGATTAATGTTACCGATGCTTCCGAAAGCAGCGGGACTCTGCATTATGAAGAGCCCAAACAGCCCGAAGTACGTTACGAAGAGCCCAAACAGACTGCAGTGGTTTATGAAGAAATAAAGCAGCCTGCGGAACCCGATTATGAAGTTGATATTAATGAAGAACTAATTTCGGAAGAAGAAACAATTCCTTCTTTTGAAGAGGAAACATCTGATGAATTTACTGATGCTCCCGATGCAGTAGAATATTATCCCGAGCAGGAAAACACCGTTTCTCCCGAAAAAACGGAAAGCATTTCAGAAGCAGAAATTCTTGCCGTTCCCGGCGCAGAACCTGAAGAAGAGGAATATGCTGAAGCGGATTATTCTGAGGAGGAATATTCTGAAGAAGAATATGCCGAAGATGAATATACCGAAGAGGAAACCGAAAGCAGTCCCGAACCGGAAATAACGGAGGAGCCTGAAGTTTCAAGTGTTTTTGCAACCGTATCCGCACAGAACAATACGGAAAATGATATTGACAAGGCAGATTATGAAATAGAGGCTGTTCAGTATATGTCGGATTATCTGGCAAAGAACAGTTCGCCTTACATTAAACTGCGTCCTGAATACAAGGATGTCCCCAAAATTGGTGGACAGCTTGGAAAGCAGCTTGCAAACGGTTCTGCCGTTCTGGAAGATTTCTTCGGAAATTATGCACGCATGGAGCTTGTCAGAAAGCAGCTTATCAGAAGCCTTGATATGATTTTTGATCCGCTTAAGAGGGGAGACAACATCATTATCACAGGCGGTCCGAGAACAGGCAAAACAACACTTGCCAAAAAGATGGCGAAAACAATGAACCGCTTCGGAGTTATCAAGTCATCAAAGGCCCTTCTTGTCGGTGCCGATAAAATGAACCGGATTGATTTTGTCAAACAGCGCGAAAACCTGGCAGACTGCGCAATCATCATTGAAAAAGCAGGACAACTGACAAAGGATACAATCGAAAATCTTCTTGCCATTTCAGCTGCATATGCCGGCCGTACCTCAATTATTCTTGAGGACGAAAGAAAGAATATCAACACACTCCTGAGGGACAATCCTGAACTCAACAGCGTATTTAATAACAGAATCCACCTGCCTTCCGAGTACAAGGCAGCAGACCTGAAGGGGTTTGTGTTCGAATATCTTTTTGAGAAGGAATATGACCTTGAACCCGCAGCAGATGAGATTATAGATAAAAAGCTCGCAAGGCTTGTAGACAGCGGCAGTGAGGATATTATTAAGGATGCGGTCGAAATTGCAAAACAGGCAATCGCATCCGCAGAAAAAAGAAACGCCAAGGTGATTGCTGAAATCGCCCTTGACGGTAGTTTTGAAAATGTTGATATTATGACAATCCGAGCTGAGGATTTTAACGATTAAACCATGTTGAAACGGACCTGGACATCATCCTTCAGCTTCTGACCTCCCTGAGATTCTACACGTCTTGTAACATTCAGCGTGTAGGTCTCCATTGAGGCATACGGAGCGGCCGGTTCTATTTCAATATAGTTTTTTTCAGCATCATAACGGATGATCGCATTCAGAAGATTGCCCTTTGAGTCCGTAACATAGAGGTTGTTGCTGTTAACCGTTGACGGATTGAGCGGGGCAGTAAACTTAACACGCCAAACAAATTTGCCCGTCTTGAACTTGAGATCCTGCTTTACTTTTTGCTCGGATCCTTCAGAAACAGATAAGATTTCGATGTAATTGTTTGGCATCTTATGTCCTCCGTTAATTTCAGTGAGTGGTAAATTTTTTACCACTCATTTTATTATATCATAATACTTAAAAAAAAGATAGACTCCGTTTGACAGTTCGCGATATTAAGCAATATATTCTGACTGTTTTTTCGGGGTTTACAAAAGTGTAAAAGATTGTTATAATATGGGGTGATTAAAAGTGCCCTTATATGCATTTTTAATCCGCAACTTATGATGAAAGGACCGTCCGACTGATCGGAGAAAAAAGATATGGATCAGTATGTCATTAAGGGTGGAACACCTCTTACCGGAGAGGTGCTTATTGGGGGAGCTAAGAACGCTGCACTTGGAATAATTGCTGCAGCTATTATGGCTGATGAAGCTGTTACAATTGAAAATATACCGGATGTTCGTGATATCAATGTGCTTCTGGATGCACTTATGGAGCTTGGCGTAAAGGTAAACCGTCCTGACCGTCATTCCGTTAAAATTAACGGAACAAAGATTAATTCTTTCCATGCAGATTCAGATGCAATCCGTAAGATTCGCGGCTCATATTATCTTATTGGAGCATTGCTCGGAAAATACCGTCATGCAGAAGTTTCACTTCCCGGCGGATGCAATATCGGAAGCCGTCCGATTGACCAGCATATTAAGGGCTTTGAACTTCTTGGCGCAACAGTTGAGATTAAGCATGGTCTTGTTTGTGCAGATGCGGAAAAGCTTTCGGGAAATCACATCTATCTTGATGTAAGCAGTGTTGGTGCAACTATCAACATTATGCTTGCCGCTTCTCTTGCTGAGGGGCAGACAATCATTGAGAATCCTGCAAAGGAGCCTCATGTTGTAGATGTTGCCAACTTCCTGAACAGTATGGGTGCAAACATCAAGGGCGCAGGAACAGACGTTATCCGTATCAAGGGCGTTCAGGCTCTTCACGGTACAACATATTCCATCATCCCTGACCAGATTGAAGCCGGAACATTTATGATGGCAGCTGCCATTACTCATGGTGATGTTCTTATTAAGAATGTTATTCCCAAGCATCTTGAGGTTATTTCCGCAAAGCTTGAGGAAATTGGTGCAGAAGTTGAGGAATTTGATGAAGCAATCCGTGTTCGTGCAGGTAAGGAACTTACACATGCAAATGTAAAAACATTCCCTTATCCCGGATTCCCTACAGATATGCAGCCTCAGATTACAACACTTCTTTCCACATGCAGCGGAACAAGTATTGTAACAGAAAGCGTTTTTGAGAGCCGTTTCAAGTACGTAGACGAACTTACAAAGATGGGTGCTACAATTAAGGTTGAAAGCAATTCAGCTATTATTGACGGCGTTTCAGAGCTTACAGGCGCATCAGTAGTCGCACCGGACCTCAGAGCAGGTGCAGCACTTGTAATTGCAGGTCTTGCGGCAGAAGGTTTCACAACAGTTGAGCAGATTGAGTACATCGAAAGAGGTTATGAAGACTTCGAGCAGAAGATGAAAGATCTTGGAGCTGTTATGATGAAAACAGATTCAACAAATGAAAAAGCTGTTAAGAAGTTCAAACTTCGCTCAGCATAATTGACTCACATAAATATTTTTACGTGTAAAAAATGATGATTCATTTTTTACACGTTTTTTTTTGCGAAAAAGTAGCCATGTGGCGGGTTTCATCGTAAAAAAAATAAAGATATATAAAAAATATTTAGAGAAGAAAGGACGGAAAAGACTTGATTACAACGTGTGAACTTCTGGCTTTTGCTGTTTCGATGACTGCATTCATTTATGGCTCGCTCAAACTTTTTCAAATTGAAATCCCCCGGATTTTCAGACTTTACGTTTATGCGTCAGGCTGCTACATGCTTGAGGAACTGTGGGTTATTGTGAATTATCTGCTTGGGAACGGTGTTCAGGACGGACTTGTAACGGTTCGCCTGTTCGGCTTTTTCGGATGTCTCTGCTTTTTGTTGTCAGCGGGAGCGCAGGAAACTGACAAAAACAAACCCGAAGATAAGAACAGAAGAGCTAAAATCATTGCATTTGCTGCTCCGGTCGTTCTTCTTGCATTGTACGGATGTTTTGTTTTTTCACCCGTACAACAGGAACCGGCAGCGGTTATTGCAGTCGGTCTTGTAAGTATTTCGCCTGCATTGGTCGGGTCGTATTTCAGTCTTTTGCATCTGCTTCTTCTTTGGAATGCAAAAGGCGCGCTGAGAACTGCAAAGGCCATAGAAATTCTGTTACTTGCTTTTTATACAATAAATTACCTTTATCCGATTGCATACCTGTACATCCCTGAAAAACTGATGAGCTTGTATGATCTTGTTATTGCCGGAATGCTTTTTGTTCTGGTTGTTCTCTGCAGAAAGGAGGCTTCGAAATGGGAAACTCACATTTGATGCTGTTTATTTGCCTTGCGGCTCCGCTTTCCATGATGCTTTTTATTTTAAGGGGCCGTTCACGGGCAATCCTTGGTGCTTTGCTGACCGGAGTTTTCATGTGTCTTTTTGCCGGAGAAATCAATGGCCTGATCCTGAACGGAACCAAATTGTCCATGAGATTCCTTACGGTAAATATTACCCCCATTGTTGAAGAAATATTAAAGGCTGTTCCCATTATATTTGTTGCGCTGCTGTTTAAGCCTAATAAGGAACTGCTGCTTTCATGCGCTGTTGCCGTAGGTGTTGGGTTTGCAACAATGGAAAACATCTGCCTGCTCTTTGATTCGGGCTCCGTTATCTCAATTGAAACAGTGATTATACGCGGCTTTGGGGCAGGAATGCTGCATGGTGTCAGCACACTGGCTGTAGGTTATTCAATGACATTTGTAAGTGCGGACAGAAAGCTTACTTATACTGGTACGGTTGCAGTACTTTCGGTAGCTGTGATTTATCATTCGATTTACAACATCATGGTGCAGTCGGAATATCCGATAATAGGCATAATTCTTCCGATTGCAACTTATATTCCTCTTCTTTTAACAATAAATAAAAAAAGAAGTAGCCACCTTGAAAACTCATCCGTATAAATAATTGAAAAGAAAAAAACACCTCAGGAGATGATTGAGGTGATGCGATTCATAAAGTTAAGAAAGAGGAAAAAACATGAAAAAACGTATTGTCAGTCTTTTTTTATCACTGGTTCTTATCGGTTCGCTTTTCGCGACCGCGCGTCCGGTTAAAACCTATGCCATATCGGAAGGAACCGTCAAGATTGCGGCAAAGGGATTAATTGAAAAAGGTATTTCAACAATTCCCGGCGGTGCATTTATTACACCCCTCCTTTCACCGGTACTTGGTGAAGTGCTTGGAATTAAAGGGAACGGCGCTATACTCAGCCAGCTAGGGATGATTAATGAAAAGCTTGATGAAATCAAAGAAACACTTGATGAAATCAATGGCAAGCTTGATGCAATGCAGACTGAATTAAGAGATATTCAGCAGAATATCAAGGATCTGTCAAATAAACTTGATCAGTCAACACAAATCCTGTTAAGCGAAATGTTTGAGTCAAGATTCGGAATCACACTTGATAGCTTCAACACCAAACTTACATCTGTTGCTTATATCACTGAAAGAATGTATCGCGACATGGCCCTCCTTTATGAGAATGACCTGAACAATATTGAAAGAGCGCCTGCTTTATATACATCAGACCTTTATAAGACACTTACCATTGCAGAGTCTATTGAGACATTTAACAGCAATGCAACCGATGATTACGTAAACATGGTTATGACGCTTTCAAAGTACCTGGACGGCAGCCAGATTACTCTTGGAAATGCAAGAAATCTTTATGAGACAGTATACCTTGCAAGCTGCAACAATTCCGTTCTTGGCGGTGAAGCTGCCATGAGAATTGTAAATTACCTCAATCAGGTATCAGGAACATTATCATCTGCATATAAGATGCTTATCATCGTAGCAAAATGTAAAGTATATGTTGCTGAACATTATGATGAAGTTCTTGCAGCAAGCAATCCCAACTCTGAAAATTACGATAAGTACGTTGCAGCTCTTGTAGAATACGGTCTTAAGTCCAATTATAAGGACATTGCAAGCCTTCAGAACTGGAAAAACCTTGTTTCTGACGGAGACGCAAGTTTATGGACACGCCATAATCAGTATTTCGGAGAAACAGACAGTCTTTCTTCCAAATACAATGAAATGGTTGCAAGTCACTGGTTTGACTACATTAGAGACTGTAAGCTTGTAAATAATGACATCCAGGTTACGTTTTTCACGTTAGATACATGCATATATCCATACAATTCAAGCCTTGAGGTTACGGAAGGCACTGCAAATGCGGTTTACGCAAATAACAGCCTGAACGCATATTTGGATTCGGCTCTTTCCGGCGATGAAGTTCAGAAACTTGTTGAACATATTATCCAAAATGCAAACGGTGTATATGTTGATCTTTCTTCCGGAAACACAAAATCAACAACCGAAAAATCATTCCTTGATATTTTAAGAGATTACGGTTTTGAAATCGGAACGCCCGTACATGATTGCGAGACAACATCGTACAAGAAGGGCACAGGTCCTGACCTTTTCGTTTACAAATCAACTGTAACCGTAACTGACGGTAAGACGGCTGATTTCCGCGTAAGCGGTTATGACAGCAACGTAAAGAACGGATACTATTTGTCAGGCGGAAGCCTTTACTCACCGCTTCCTCAGTATGAAGACTACCAGTACTACGGGTATGACAGTGTGAGATCGGCAAACTGCTTTGAAAATATGTGTACTTTCTACTTCTTCAGACCGGCTCACGTAGAAATCAACAATGAACTTGATTTTGAATCCTTTATCCTTTCTGTTGGAGCAGGAAACACATATTACAATACAGAAATTAATCTTAACTGTGACCTTGACTTAAGCGACTGTACATATAGCGCACTCTGGGCCGGCCTGACTGAAGAGAGCAGTCAGAAAGGCTTTATGGGAACCTTCAACGGAAACGGTCATACCATTAAGAATCTGAACGATACGGGAGATGCATACGGTGCAGGCCTGTTCAGAACAATCGGATCGGGAGCAACTATTTGTAATCTGACATTTGAAAATGTGAACATCAATGCTGCTTCAGCATCGAATGCAGGAACGCTTGCAGCCAAAATAGTGAAGAATATCACTTCAAAGCCCATTGTAATCGATAATGTTTACGTTAAAAGCGGTACCCTGAGCGGAAAGAAAAACGTAGGCGGTCTGGTTGGTTACACAAACGGCGTTTACCTGATAAAGAACTGTACAAACAATGCATTTATCAGCGCTTCAACAACCGACAGAGCAGTAAGAACAGGCGGTATTGTAGCATATGTAAATAACGGCGGTTTAATCGAAAATTGCAGAAATACCGGAGAAATGAGCTCATACATAGGAGCAGGTATTGTTGGCCATGTTGAAGGCGGAACATTAACTGTTAACGGATGCAGCAACTCCGGAAAGATTAAAAACGAAAGCGTTGGAGCAGGAATAATCGGATGGGCATATTTCGAGCCTACCATAAAGATAACAAACTGTGAAAACAGCGCAGTCATTAGCGCAGGAGCTGCAGGCGGTATAATTGCTTACAACTATTCAAGGGTCAAAGCTTACGTTACCGATAACAGAAATACCGGAAATATTAATACCGAAAACAAGGAAAAGGCCGGAGACAGCGCCGGTATTATCGGATACAATTTAAGTTACGATATTGATCTGTCCCGTAATTACAATTCAGGAGATGTTTACGGAACGTATGCGGCCGGTATCATTGCCGACTCACTCAACGGATCACTGACGTTGGATGACTGTGTAAATGAAGGCGATATTACTTCGAACAAGGTTGGTTACGCATCCGGCATTGCAGCATATGTATACAACAATTCTTATGAAAGAGTTGTAAATCACAGCGCGAAGAACTGTGTCAACAAAGGCAATGTAAACGCTAAGTACTATGGCAGCGGAATTTTCGGTAAAGTAAATAAGGCCAAAACAATTGACCTGAGCTACTGTAAGAACTACGGAGCAATCACTTCTTCAAATGATGTGGATCAGATAACTGCAGTTAAAGAAAAAAGCTGTACTTATAACCTTACCGGATGTGTATACGGCGGAACAACTGCTGTTGCAAGTATCTTTGGACAGGGCAGCCTCTTACTCATCCTTGTATGTGCTATAATCTTAACTTGTGCAACTGTTTGCACAGTTGTAATTGTAAAGAAGAATAAGAACTTAGGCAAAACAAAATAAGCCAACGGGGTTGGCTGAGTCAATGGGTGAGTCAACAGATAAAAAAATGAAAAAAGTGCAGGTCCCACCGGACCTGCACTTTTCTTTCCTGCTTTAGTTTAATGATTCAATCTGAATATTTGTTTCTGTTGAAAGGTCAACGTACTTTCTGCCAACCTTTACAATGGGACGTGAAAGCGCGAATCTGTTCATCATGACAATCTTGCCTTCCGAGCCGTCACTCAGCTTGACATTGCTGTTGATGTAGGTCAGGTTCAGGTGCTCAAGGAAGCACATAAGGAAGTGTGTATCAAATGAAGACAGGCCTTCTGATTCAAACAGATGAATAACGTCAAACGGACAGATTGCTCCACGGTAAGGACGTGCAGATGTCATTGCCTCATAAACATCGGCAATTGCAACAATCTTTGCGAAGGGTTCAATCTGGTCACCCTTCAGGCCCATGGGATAACCGGTACCGTTGCAGCGCTCATGATGCATCATGGCTGAAAGCTTGATACGGTTATCAATGTTCTTTGTACGAAGCATATCATATCCGCGAACGGAATGTGTTTTTACGGCTGAAAGTTCTTCTTCATTAAGGGAGGAAGGCTTGTTCAGAATTTCTTCCGAAATAGTGGTTTTGCCGATATCATGAAGCAGACCGCTGAGAGTAAGGATGTCAAGGTCCTGACGGGAATAACCGAGCCAGTTTCCAAGAACGTAGCAGATAAGAGCTACATTAAGGCTGTGAGCGTAGATTTCATCACTGAAATCACGCAGACAGTGAATCATGTCAAAAACATGGATACCGTTTCGGGACTGCTGGAGCATGCCCTGAACACTTGAAAGAAGCGCGCCTGTGTCAACGTTGTTGCCGGTTGCGATGGAAACAAATTCTTTCTTAAGAGAACCAACGGAATTGGGCATTGCTGTTTTGTAATACTGGAATTCCGGTGTGTTCTTAACAATATCCGAATTTCCGACTTCCTTTTTAGAAGGCGCGCCGGAAGCGGGTGAATCAGTATCAATGCGGATTGAAACGGCATTGATTGAATAGAATTTCATTCGTGTGATGAGTCTGTCATCAATTTCTGTTCCTGCCGGAACGAGCAGTTGATTGTTGTAAGTATAAATATCTTCAGCAACAACCATGCCCGGTGTAACCTGATTTGTAAAAAGCTTAACGGTTTTCATAGTCCCTCTCCCAATACATTATTGTCTGACAAATGTTTATTTGAATAAAGTGATTGTAGTTATATTATACCCTTTTTCCTGAAAAAGTCAACAAATCGGAAGCGGATAAATTTTCTTTTTTTCTTGCGAAAAGACTGGTTTTTCCTAAGAAAATGTCGATATATCAATTAATACGGTGTATTATATTCTTCGGAAGAAATCATATTAAACGGCTACTTACAAGCCCCATTCGGAGGGAAAAATGATTACTGAAAGATATCATATCGGCGGAATGTCATGTGCAGCCTGCAGTTCCTCGGTTGAAAGAGTGACCGGGCGCATGGAAGGTGTTGAAAAAAGTGCAGTAAATCTTGCAACAGGTGAGCTTCGTATTGTTTATGATGAGACCGTCCAGTCCCCCGCAACAATCATCGCCAAAATAGAAAAAGCAGGCTTTACCGCAAAACCCTGGCAGGATAGTGACAAAGCAGACCGTGATAAAGAAGAAAAGGAACTTGAGCGATTTTTCCTGCGGCTGATCATTGCCATTTGCTTTGCTGTTCCGCTTCTGTATATCTCTATGGGACACATGTTGAAATTCCCGTTGCCAAAGGCAATAAGTCCGGACACAAATCCGCTGGTCTATGCCCTTATTCAACTGTTTCTTACCATTCCTGTTCTTGTCTGCGGAAGAAAGTACTATTTCCGCGGCTTTAAGTCCCTGTTCAAATTGAACCCCAACATGGATTCGCTTGTTGCCATAGGCACGACTGCAGCATTTGTTTACAGTGTTGTAATGCTCATTAAGATTCCGTCCGATGCAAATGCCGTTCATAACCTGTACTTTGAGTCATCGGCTGTTGTTCTGACACTCATTATGGTCGGAAAATACCTTGAGGCACGCAGTAAAGGCAAGACAAAAGAGGCTATAAATAAGCTCATGGCACTTGTTCCGCCCACGGTACACCGGTTCGCGGGCGATTCCGAGACGGTTGAGGAAATTCCGGTAGAGCATCTTTTTGTCGGAGACAGAATATTTGTCGGAGCAGGAGAATGCATTCCCGCAGACGGCACAATTCTTTCCGGTGCCGGTGCGGTTAATGAAGCTATGCTCACAGGAGAGAGCATTCCTGTGGATAAAGCACCGGGAGACAAGGTTACCGGTGGATCAATCAACGGTGACTGCGGACTTGTGGTACGTGTTAATAAGGTTGGTGCCGATACTACACTTGCGAAAATCATAGCGCTGATGGAGGAAGCCCAGGGCCGTAAAGCGCCCATAGCGCGGATTGCGGACCGTGTGGCGGGAATTTTTGTTCCGGCTGTAATGGGAATTGCCGTTCTGGCAGCGGTTATCTGGCTGATTGCCGGCAAGGACCTTTCTTTTGTTGTTAACATTTTTGTATCTGTTCTTGTAATAGCTTGTCCGTGTGCACTCGGACTTGCAACACCTACGGCAATCCTTGTGGGAACGGGCCTTGGTGCGTCAAACGGAATCCTTATAAGAAGCGGCGAAGCCCTTGAACAGATGAAAAAAATAGATATTGTCATTCTTGATAAAACGGGAACGGTAACATCCGGTGAACCGCGTGTTACGCAGGTTGTTCCGGCACTTAAGCACCCGCTTTCGCTTCCTGACGCAGACCTTCTTGCAATTGCGGCAGCGGCTGAACTTGGAAGTTCGCATCCCATTGCTAAAGCAATAATCGTTGCGGCACAGAGCGGGCCTGCAAACTGCGCGGTCAGGAGTTTCAAGAATCACACGGGCCTTGGAATTGAAGCTGAGGTTAAGTACAACGGTGACATTCTTGCGGTAAAGATAGGAAACATCAAGTTTTTTGCCGATGAAGGCCTGACAACGGAAGAACAGCAGGTTGGCAGAATGCTTGACACAGAAGGCGCCCTGCCGATTTATATGAGAATTAACGGTGAGTTCGCAGGTGCAATCGGTATTTCCGATGAAATTAAAGAAGAAAGCATAGAGGCCATTTCCGAACTGAAAAGCCAGGGAATGCATGTTGTTCTTTTGACGGGCGACCGAAAATCCGCAGCAGATGCCGTGTGCGAGAGGGTTGGCGCTGATTACGCCGTATCAGAGGTTATGCCTGACGAAAAGGCAAAGGTTGTACGCGCGTTCCAGAACGAAGGAAACCGTGTAATGATGGTCGGTGACGGCATTAACGATGCGCCCGCGCTTGCAGAAGCCGATGTTGGCGTTGCAATCGGCGGCGGAAGTGATATTGCGGTAGAATCGGCCGATGTCATTCTTATGAAATCCAGGCTTTCGGATATCCCGAGGGCCGTTAATCTCAGCCGTCTTACAATAAAGAAAATCAAGCAGAATCTTTTTTGGGCATTTTTCTATAATTCCCTTGGACTTCCGCTTGCTGCTGGTGTATTATATCCTTTGTGGGGCATTCTGCTTAACCCTATGATCGGTGGTTTTGCAATGTCACTCAGTTCCGTATGTGTTGTAACAAATGCACTGAGACTAAAAAATAAAAAGCTGTAAGGCGGTTCGCCGGACGGCATGTAAATTAAACAGGAGGAGAAAAAATGATACTTAATGTTCCGGATATGATGTGTGAGAAGTGCGTTGCACGAATCAATAAAGCCCTTGACGAAGCTGCAATCAAGCATGTGGTTTCACTTGAAGATAAGACCGTTGAGGTTGATGAAGACAAGGCTGAGGAAGCTATTGAAGCCCTTGAGGATGTTGGATTTTTCGCACATCCCTGATATTTTCAACTGAGAACAAAAAACTGATTTCATTAAAAAGCGTCTTATTCTTAAGATAAAAAAGTTGTTTCTTAATCTTCTTTTAATCTAACCTACAAGACGCTTTAATTTTCTTTTGTTATATTGTTCACTGTCAAAGGGAAACACCGATGGCAAAAAACACCCCCCAACAAATAACATAAAGAAAAAGAGGAAGAAAAATGGATCAATTTGAAAAAGTAGAAAAATTAATGAGCAGAGCAAACGTAACCTACGCAGAAGCAAAGGATGCTCTTGAAACAGCAAACTGGGATTTGCTTGATGCCATGATAGTGCTTGAACAGCGCGGAAAGACAGTAGCCCCCGAAACAGCCAGCTTCTCAACAAGCTATAAGGAGCAGGCAGGCTACAATTACAATCAGACAGAAGAGACCACCAAGCGCGTTAACAGCACAAAGAAACCCTTCTGGGAGAAAGTAAAAGCCCTTCTTAAGAAGTCTGATGAGAACCACCTTATTGTTGAGCATAAAGGAGAAAAAATCATTGAGCTCCCTATCTGGTTAACAATTATTATTCTTCTTGTAACCTGGTCATTTGTCTGGATTCTGATTGTTGTCAGCCTTTTCCTTGACTGCAGATACAGCTTCCGGGGCCCTGCCAACATGAACACTGCCAACAATGCAATGGATGCCGTTGAAAGTGCGGCCGATTCAATTAAGAGCTCCTTCAGAAGCGCTAACAGCAATTCAGACAACAATAACAACAATTATTAATTTTAAGATAACAAGCGGTCAACGGTGAGAGAATCATCGTTGACCGGAAATGGGGAAAAAGTATGAGTGCTCATTTATTAATAGTCGAAGATGAAGAAAAACTTGCTCGATTTGTAGAACTTGAGCTTGTGCATGAGGGATATGAAGTAAGCAAGGCTGCTGACGGGCGGACAGCCCTTGAAATGGCGATTGCAAATGATTACAGCCTTATCCTTCTTGACATCATGCTTCCCGGAATTAACGGACTTGAGGTTCTTCGAAGACTGAAACAGGAGAAAAACACTCCTGTTATTCTGCTTACTGCAAGAGATGCCGTTATGGACAAGGTTGCAGGACTTGATGCGGGCGCGGTTGATTACATCACAAAACCGTTCGCTATTGAGGAACTGCTTGCCCGCATCCGTGTTGCACTTAAGCTTCACAGCGCATCTGCAATCACAAGCATGACCGGCGATGCCGGGGCTGTGGTGCAGGAGGAAGGCGTATATCGCTGGAAGGACCTTGTTCTGAATGAAAAAAGGCATGAGGTTTTCTACGGTCTGCATGAAATAACGCTTACAAACCGTGAATTCGTTATGCTTAAAACTTTGTTAAAAAATAAGGACATTGTGCTTTCGCGCGATACCTTGCTTGAGGAAGTCTGCGGGTATGATTATCTTGGCGAAACCAATGTTGTTGATGTATATATCAGATACCTCAGAACAAAAATCGATGATGCATATGACGTTAAGATGATTCAGACCGTCAGAGGAGTAGGCTATGTCATCAAATCAGAATAAATCACAATCACGCAAGATGACATCCATTGCACGCAAGCTCAACAGCAAGCTGTTCTGGAAGAAAGTCGGCATTAAGTTTGGTGCTGATTTTATACTGGTCCTGGCGTGCCTTGCCACCTTCATGATTGCCTTTGAAATGGCGAAAAACAACGGCCGTCCGTACCTGAATGCCAGCAGACTGGTTGAGGTCGATAAGGACGTTGCAAAGGAAATAAAAAAAGATAAACCGAAGGGCCTGATCAGGCAGTTCGATTATTATGCGGAAAACTGGGAAGACTGTAACGGGCTTTTTGTTTATCGTGTAAAGGACAAGAGTAAGGTCATCCTTATGGAAGTGCCGGTATTCAGCATTATTTGTATGACTGCTGCAGGCGGCCTGGCACTCTTTGTGGTGCAGCTTCTTTTCTGCCTTCTTGGAATCCACGGGGATTCAAAATCAATCAAGTGGATTCTGAAGCCCATAGATGAAATCGCGCTTCGCGCAGATGAGCTTTCCAAGATGGATTTTGATGAGACCAAGTATCATATCCTTGAGGAGAAAATTACAAGCTTAAGCCCTGAGGAATCGCTTCAGGTAACTCAGAATGACAAGGATCTTGCAAGCATTGAGGCTGCAATTAACAATCTGCTTATGCGTATGCGTGAGGCTAACATGCAGCAGGCCCGTTTTGTAAACGATGCATCGCATGAACTGAGAACACCTATTGCCGTAATTGAAGGCTACTCAAACATGCTTGCCCGCTGGGGCCGTGAGGATGAAAAGGTTCTTGACGAGTCAATTACCGCTATCCAGCATGAGTCCGCACATATGAAATATCTTGTTGAGCAGCTGTTATTCCTTGCGCGCGGAGACAGTGGCAAGACGGAGCTTCATCCTGAGGAAATTTCACTGACCGATATGATGCGTGAAATCTATGAAGAGTCGCTTATGATTGATGAGCAGCATGTTTATAAATTCAATGCTCCGGAAGAAAATATCATTGCAAACTGCGACCCGGCTCTCTTGAAGCAGGCAGTTCGTATTCTTGTCGACAATGCCGCAAAATATACGGCTGAGAAGGATGAAATCACCATTTCCGTCGGCAAAAACGATCAGGACCGCCCGTACCTTCAGGTTCAGGATACCGGAATCGGCATGGCAGAATCCGACGTTGCTCATATGTTTGAACGCTTCTACCGTTCGGATGAGGTTCGAAGCTACAAAGGCACAGGTCTTGGCCTTTCAATTGCCAAGTGGATTGTAGACAAGCACAAGGGACACTTCGAAATCACTTCAAGAACTGAAATAGGAACAAGAATCAGAATCGTGTTATAATTAAAATAGAATTCGAATTTAGATACATTTTGTACTGTCAAAAAATACCACTTGTATTTTTTTAAGAAGTGTGGTATTATGGCCGTACATGGATGAATTAAAAAGCTAAGGACAGCATTTTTTGGTGAATGCTGTCCTTTTTTGTTACATTATTGAGTTATTTCCGGTGCGAGACACCGACTGGAGAAAAAAATGAGAATTGATGCCTACACAAATTTGAATACCGGTCTCAATTACGGATATAATATTTATGATATTCCGGAGGTTGAGAACAAACCCCTTGACACCCCTGTGGAGCCTGTCAAACCCCTGTCTTCGGATGCGTTTTCCGTTGCGGACGTTTATGAAAAAGGATCATCCCGCCCGAAGGTGGATTTTGGCGGATATAACCGCTTTGGACGCAAGACCGCCGTTGCCCAGGCTGAAAAGCTCAGAAATTTTGGCGTTGACAGGTCGGAAAATTATGTGATTTCCGGTGTTGCAAGCATTCTTAGGACAAACAGCGAAAGTCTTCAGGGAACCATGGAAAAAATGGGACTTTCCGCAGAAGATATGGTTAATCCCACAAAGGCCATGAGCCTTACAAAAAACCTTGAAAGCAAGTACAGAATCTACGAATATTCAATGAAACAGCGTAATCTGCTTAAGGATGAAATGAACATGAATGATTCCGAACTTGATGAATTTGTTGGAGAGCTTAAAAATGCCGGAACTCCGGCAGTGAAAGAATGACTCCGTGGTATCAGTTTGTGGAGACGGTTCTTTGAGTAAAAAAGAACCGTCTCCAATTTGATTTATTTGAAGAAAAATCCGTCATCCGGCAGCTTGCCGCCCACTGAAGAAGCCTGTTCATCAAACAGAACCTGCAGATAGGCGGCTGTTTTTGTTTTCATTTCATCACCTGTCAGACAGACAATGTTGCAGTAGGGAATAGCCTTCTTTGCAACAGCAGCTTTGAATATATCAAAGTGCTCGACAAGGTTTGCTGCATCATCAACATTTTCGTTGGCATAAGCGGTAGAAGCCTTGTATTCGTCAAGGAAAGCCTTAACTGCGTCAGGATTATTTTCAATAAAATCCCTGGTGCCGACAATAACGCCTGTTACAACTGTTGAGCCGGAATCAAGCTTTTCCCACTCTTCGGTGACATTCAGCGCAATCCGGAGCCGTGGATTGTTCATGGTAACTGTTGTAACATAAGGCTGGGGAAGCATTGCAATGCTTCCGACAGAATCATCACTTAAGAGCGAAGCAATTTCGGTTGCTTCGCTTTTGTATTCGATGGTAACGTCCTTGTCCGGGTCGATTCCGGCGGATTTTAAGAGGTGACGCAGTGTGAACTCTGGCGTGGTACCTTTTCCGGTGCTGTAAATTGTTTTCCCCTTAAGGTCGCTCACGGACTGAATTGTGTTGCCGTTCTCAACTATGTAAAGCACACCCAGCGTATTGATTGCAAGCATCTGCAGATTACCCTCGGTTTTGTTATAAAGAACCGATGCAAGGTTGCACGGAATTGCTGCAAGCTGCATATCGCCCTTGATCAGAGCGGCCGAGAGCTCATCGGCGGTGCCTGCGATTGTGAAATTGTAGTTGTTTGAAGCCTTTCCGGCCTCATTTTGTTCCATCAGACGGACCATTCCTATGGCAGTCGGTCCTTTTAAGACACCTATGCTGATATCAACGGGTGTCGGGTCTTTCTTTCCGCATCCATAAAGCAGCGACACGCAAAGAATGCCTGAAAGAATCAGGCTCAGTAATTTCTTTGTCTTCATTTTCCCTCGCGTTTCCGGCCGGGACAAAACCGGCCTACTTTGAATAGAGTGTTTTGGCGTGAACGCCCGGAAGCATTCCAAGCTTTCCCGCAAGGGAACTGATTGTGTTATTGTCCGCATCGAGTGCTACGCTGATGATATTCAGGCCTTTCTCGCGGTACGGAATTCCCATTCTGCCTATGATGGCCTGCGCATATTCGTGCAGTGCGGCGTTGACTTTTTCAACTGAATCGGGATTGTCAATAATGATTCCAATAAGTGCAATTCGGGTTTCCATGGCATTCGCTCCTTTTTTGTTTCGGACGTAGGGACAGTGCTTGTGCCGGGAATCTTTAAGAAATGAAGATATCCCGGAAATAAAAAAACCTGCGAATAAGCGCAGGTTTAGAGACAGAAATATGCAGCATTTACCGTGACCTTCGGACTTATTTCCTCAGGATTCGGATGCTTATGTTCTGTGCCTCTCCGTTGGGCGAACCCTTCGGGCCGGCTCTATATCCGATGCTTGTAATATAGCGCAATTTTGAAAATACGTCAATGGGAAAATCTGACCATCCAAGGTTACTGGTTCACCATAAATCCGCTGCAGAGAATGTGCAGCTTTTCGCCCATGATTGGCTTCATAAGCCAGTAGGCGGGGAAGGAAGTGCAGTGGCAGGTAAAGAAGGTTGTGTCCATCCCTGCAAGTTCATTGGCGGTAGCTATAATGGTTTCACGCTCGGACTCGGTGTAGTCCGAGTTTTTCATATAGTGGAAGCCGCTGAAAACGTAATCCGGGTTTTTGCCGTAAAGTTCGCGGAACTTATCAAGAATATTGAGAATGCCGTTGTGCGCGCAACCTGAGAAAAGATAGGTTTTGCCGTCGGTTTCAATTACAAGATACTGTTCGTGAAGGAAATCGTCTGCAAAAGGGCCGTTTGTACCAAGAACGGACAGGCGTGCGTTCGATGATGAAAAATTGCGCCTTCCGGTAACACCTGAGAAAATGGAGATTTCATTGTCAATGCGAAGATTTCCGGTTATGGCATGAAGGTTCGGAAGACTGAAAACAGCAGGATCTGTGCCGATGAAATGCGTACCGGAGCCATCTGCATTTTCGGAATGGAAGCAACCTGATGCGGATTCCTGAATATAGATTGCAGCAGAACTGTTGAGCGCAGCAAAAGACAGGACACCGCCTGTGTGGTCATAATGACCGTGGCTTAAGAAAAGCGTGTCAACAGAGGCGATATCGGCATGCAGAACGGCGGCATTTTCAAGAAACATGCCGCTTTGGCCGGTATCCGCCAGAATCCTGTGACGGCCCGTTTCAATATACATGGACAGGCCGTGCTCTGCTTTTATATTGTCTGCACCGAGAGTATCATCGGCTAATATGGTTATCTTCATACATTTGTGCCATCGTTTTCGGAATTTTCTGAAGGGGCATTTGATTCGGACTGATTAGCGGAAGCGGTCTGCTGTGCTCCATATTCTGCCTGATTAGCGGAAGCGGCTTTCTGTGCCTCATATTCGGCCATAATCTGACGGTAATGCTGCTGAGTGTCCGTCAGAGCCTCTGAACCGTAAGAATTTACAGGTGTTTCCGTATATCCGTATTCGTTGTCGGTCTCAGGATTTTGATAGTTCTGGGCTGCCGAAAGATTTTGAAGATTATTAATAAATGTTTCTATGTCGCCATACTTTTTAAGGGTATTGGCGGATTTGATTCCTGAAGCGAGGGAAACAATAACCCAGACGTGGAATGCCAGATTCAGGAGCTCTGAAAGATCAAAGTTTCCAATCAGTGTATACAGGCAGAAAAGCGTATCAAGGGAAAAACCTACAAGTGCAAGAATGAACCAGAGGCTTCGTCTGTCCTTTGAAAAAATCCAGCAGCAGAGGTAAAAGATTATGATTACCAGTGCAATTGCGAGTAATACGTACAGGAATGTGTCCGATAAAATGACTCCGTCCACCGGAGTAACGCCCGGCAGTCTGTTAGTCATGTATAATCCGAGTTCCACAAGGAAATAGGGAAATTCTGCGGTAAAGAGAAAGTAAAGACTAGCCTTTGCAAGAAGGAGAATAATGTTAATAACTGAAAAAGCCACAACAAAGAGAAGATTGTTTCTTGCCTTTTTATGATTGATAAGAGCGAGACGGAGCTCATTTAACTGATTCTGATCCATATGGTTTAACCTCACAAATAATTACTGCAAGCCGGTTGGTGAACTGATTTCCCATAGCCTGCATCTTAACCTAAACTATAACATAACAAATTGCAATGTCAAGAAAATCCGTATTTGAGGCACTTTGGAAGACTGAGACGGGTGAAAAATTGTAAGCTTTTTATGACAATTTGCAAAAATGCAAAAACAAAGCACACATTTTGAAAAATTTCATTAAATTTTCGCTTTTTAGCATTATATTTTCAGGGCTTTATGACGATATAAAAATAAGGTTCAAAAAAACAGAAAGGACATCTTTCACCATGAAAAAGACTAAAACGGTCACAAAACAGTTAGAGAATCTCGTTGTTATTTCAGTTATCATTGCAGTACTCGTCATTGGAACCTTATCAGTAATTCTAAGTGCATCAACGATTAAGCGTGAATTTCGTAATCACGCGGAAATCGCCACATCACATCTCAAAGAATCCCTCGAAAACGGACAGAAATCCTGGACTTACGATGAAGCCACAGCCACTGTTACATGTGACGGCAGAGCAGTCACCCTTGATCTGTTTCTTGAACTGAACAAATTGGATGAGAACGTTTATCATACCGTATTTTACGGTGATACGCGTGTTCTCACAAACATAAAGAACGATGCGGGCGGCTGGGCTGTCGGAACAAAAGCCGACTCACAGATTTATGCACAGGTTTCCGCCGGAAAAACATATGTTAAAAACGGCGTAAAAATTATGAACGGCAGTTATACCGTCTGCTATATGCCGCTTTACAACAACGGTGAGTTCTTCGGAATGCTGTTCACGGGTATTAACCAGAAGACCGTAAATAAGACGGCAACATCGTTTGCACTTGCAATTGTCGGCGGAGCAGTTGTTGTACTTGTAGTTATGCTTATTGTTGCACGCCGTCTGCTTGGTGAGGTATCCAATAAACTTGAGACGAAGCTTAACACCAGTTACGACAGACTGAACGGCTTCTCAGACAGAGTAATAGAGGTTTCCGACTGCACAAGCAGTGAAGTAACGGAGATTTCAAAGGCCATGAACTCAGTTGCCGACGGTGCAATGAGCCAGGCATCGGCAACACAGGAAGCACTTGCATCCATGCAGGATTTCGCAGCAAGCATCGATTCCGTTAATAATGAAATCAATGAAAGCAACACCTTTATTGAGACAATTGAAAACGATGTTGCAGCTTCCGAAGCAAGTATCAATGAACTTAATTCAAGCATCGATGACAACACGAAGCTTGTTGATAATATCTCTGAAGATATTGCACTTGGCGTAGAAAGCACACGCAAGGCCAATTCAATTGTTAAAACAATTAATTCCCTTGCATCACAGATTAACCTGCTTGCACTTAATGCTTCTGTTGAGGCAAGCCATGCGGGCGCATTCGGCAAGGGCTTTGCGGTAGTTGCATCAGAGGTCAAGTCACTTGCTCTTGATTCGGCAAAATCTGCCGATGAAACAGCAGCAATCATTGCAGGCATTGTTGATACGATGAACAAGACAAACCAGTCAAATGAAAAGCTTGTAGAGTCTAATAAGGAACAGCTTAAGAAGGCAGAAATCGTTCGCGAAAAGATGACTGCACTCCGCGAAAACATCAAGTCGATTGATACCAAGCTGAATAATATCAGAGAAAAATCAAATGCTCTCGGTTATATCAAGAACGACCTCAATCAGGTTATCCAGAAGCTTTCTTCACAGTCCGAGCAGAATGCGGCTGTAGTTGAGGAAGTATCTGCTTCCACCACAAGCGTTGATAATGAAGTTGAGCAGCTTGCAAAGAGCATTGAGGAAATCACGGCTATCAGCAGTGAACTCAAAGATATCATAGTTTATTTCGGCTAATTCATATGGGTAATGTTTTGGGAGTGCTGCAAGGATTTCAACCGGTTACGGCTGATTGACAAAAGGATACCCCTGATGTAAAATACATAGGCTCGAACGGAAGTGCACCGGCTTTTTTGCGGTTATCTCAGTCAGAGAAGGACATATATTTGTCTGCAAATTATTCCGGAACGAGAGAAAGGAAAAATATGAACAGAAGATTATTTACCTCTGAATCAGTTACCGAAGGGCATCCCGACAAAATATGCGATGCGATTTCGGACGGCGTTCTTGATGCGATGCTCGCACAGGACCCCATGAGCCGTGTGGCTTGTGAAACGGCCATTACAACAGGTCTTGTACTTGTTATGGGCGAAATTACAACTGCCGGATATGTTGATATTCCAAAGGTTGTACGCGAAACAATCCGTGAAATCGGATACACCAGCTCAGATGCGGGATTTGACGCCAATACCTGTGGTATCATTGTTTCAATCGATGAGCAGTCCGCAGATATCGCCATGGGCGTTAATAAGGCCCTTGAAGCAAAGATGGGCGATGCTGACATTGACGCAATCGGCGCAGGCGACCAGGGTATGATGTTTGGCTACGCAAGCGATGAAACGCCCGAATATATGCCTTATCCTATTGCACTTGCACACAAGCTTACAAGAAAGCTTACCGAAGTCCGTAAGAACGGTACTCTTCCGTACCTTCGACCGGACGGAAAGAGCCAGGTTACCGTTGAATACGATGAAGCCGGAAAGCCCGTTGCTCTTGATGCAGTTGTTCTTTCAAGCCAGCATTCGGCTGATGTTTCACAGGAGCAGCTTCACGCAGATATTAAAAAATATGTCTTTGATGAGGTTCTTCCCAAAGAGCTCATCACTCCCGATACAAAGTTCTACATCAATCCTACCGGCCGTTTCGTAATCGGCGGACCTAACGGAGATTCCGGACTTACCGGCCGTAAGATTATCGTTGACACATACGGCGGATATGCGCGTCCCGGCGGCGGTGCTTTCTCAGGAAAGGATCCGACAAAGGTTGACCGTTCGGCAGCTTATGCGGCAAGATACGTTGCAAAGAACGTAGTTGCAGCTGGCCTTGCAAAACGTTGCGAAAGCCAGCTTTCATATGCAATCGGTGTTGCACGTCCCACATCTGTTGCTGTTGATACATTCGGAACCGGCGTTCTTTCGGACATTGAACTTTCTGAAATTGTTCAGAAATGCTTCGATCTGCGTCCTGCAGGAATCATCAAGATGCTTGACTTAAGACGCCCGATTTACAAACAGACATCTTCTTACGGACATTTTGGACGTACAGACGTTGATCTTCCCTGGGAGCGCCTTGACAGGGTTGAAGAACTTAAAAAATATGTTAAATAAACATTTTTTAGCCTGCAACATTTGCTGCAGGCTTTCTGTATATCTAATATAACGGTTTTGCGATGCTTCTGAAAGCATATCAAAATCAGAATACAACAATATGGTTCTCGGGGAGGAAAACTATATGAAAAAAAGGTTATTTTGTTTTTTGGCTTTTGTATGCATCGTAATGAGCCTTGCACCGTTATACGCAAAGGCTGACCACGGTCCAAAACCGTCAGTAGACGTAAAGGTTGAAAATACCTCAAAAACCACAGCTTATGCAACGCTGCTCGGACCGAAATCAAGCTATTGGAACAAGGAAGCGGTAATTGTATCGGACGGAAAAGTTGTTCAGGGTTCAAAAATAGGTGATTATCCGGACGAAATTTTCATGAAATTCGCGCAGTATACCGATTCTGACGGCTTTTATTATTACGGCGATGCTGCTGAAGTGACAGACGGCGGATCGGTTGGCTGGTACTACGGAACGCAGGAACGGTTCAAGCTGCTTGTATATTATCCGGAAACGGATTCTTATGCGGTAAGCGATATATGCGAAAGATATACTTTCTACAGCTTTCACAAGGTCGTTCTTGACGAAAAGGCAGACAACGGTCATCTGAATGTAGAAAAAGATGTTTCCGGGCATTTTACCAGAAATATCGGCCCCAGAATTCTTGGATTTATTGGCCGCCTTATTTTTACGCTTGCTATTGAAATTCTTCTTGCATATGTCTTTGGAATTCGTCATAAGGCAGCCATAAAAGTTCTGGCAGTGACAAATGTTATCACTCAGGTGGCGCTGAACATCGTTATTCTGCTTGCTTCAGCAAACGGACAGTTTTACGGAACGGTTTCCGCATATGTTATTTCCGAAATACTGATTGTAATTGCAGAAGCGTTTGTTTATGTCAAAAAAATCAGAAAGCCTGACGGAAGCAGATATTCGGGTATAAAACTTTGTACATATTCATTCCTGGCAAATCTTCTCTCGGCAATTCTTGGAATGCTTATTATTGTTTATGTTGAGTTTTACGCAAGGTGAGTTTGTGTGATTTGGGAGAAAGGGACAAGATGACTTTGATAAAGAATGTTGAACGGAATAACGGTAAACGGGTAATCGGGCTCTTGTCGGTTGTTTTGCTGTTAATCGGCCTTCTTGGCTGTACAGGAGGAAAAAACATGGTAACAGACGAACCTTCGCAAACGCCTACAGCTGAACCTTCGGTTACGGAAACACCTGCACCGACAAAGGTGCCGGAAAACATTTATGAGGGTATAAAAACAAAGAACATATCGGCAGGCGTATCTGTGCATGACCCGTCAATCTTTGCTGCGGACGGCGGTTATTATATTTACGGTTCCCACATGGCAAATGCTTTTTCAAAGGACCTGAGAAGCTTTAAGTACTGCGGAAACGGCTACAATTCGGCAAATAAGATGTTTGTGAACCTTTTCGCCGATGATTGCGGAATCTTTGATTATGCCGGAAAAAAGGCCGGAAACGAATATGCCGTCTGGGCACCTCATGTGATTTATAATAAGGCCATGGGGAAGTACTGCATGTATATGTGCACATCGTCTACATATATCAAGTCGAGCCTCTGTTTTGCAACATCGGACAGCCCGGCGGGACCGTTCAAGTGGGAGGCAAACATTCTCTATTCGGGTTTTACGTTGAAGGAACTTTCACAGACGGACGTTCTTTCTGTTGTATCAAAGGAAAAAGCGATTGCAACCTACCTGAACATTGCAACCTACAATAACCAGCTTTGGCCGAACTGCATCGACCCTACCGTTTTCTACGATAAGGACGACCGTATGTGGATGGTTTACGGTTCGTGGTCGGGCGGCATTTTCCTTCTTGAGATAGATGAAGCCACGGGACTTCCGATTCATCCTGAGGAAGATACCGAAAATTCCGTGGATCCGTATTTTGGCAGGCGCCTTCTGGGAGGACGGCACAAGTCCATAGAAGGCCCGTATATTCAGTATGACCCGGATGCCGGCTACTATTACCTGTTCGTTTCGTATGGCGGTCTTGAGGCAAAGGGCGGGTACCAGATTCGTGTTTTCCGGTCAGAGGATGTTCAGGGACCGTATGTGGATATGAACGGCGCTTATCCCGGAATGACTGATGCACATGCGAAATTTGGCTTAAAACTTTCGGGGAATTACAGGCTTCCGAGCCTTCAGAAAGCATACATGGCAACCGGCGGCCAGTCCGCGTTTGAAGATACTGACGGAAAAACGTATCTCTGCTTTCACACACGCTTCGAAAACAGCGGTGAATTCCATGAACCGCGAGTTCATCAGTATTTTATAAATGCTGAAGGATGGCCCGTTATGGCGCCTTACGCAACGTCGGGCGAAATGCTTGAAAATAAGAATTTCTCCACGGATGAGATGACAGGTACGTATTTCCTTGTAAATATGGGAAATGCCATAAATTCAAACATTTCAGAGCCGGTGCTTGTGGAACTGAAGGCAGACGGTACCGTGGACGGAGAAACAATTAAGGGAACCTGGTCTTATACAAAGGATTCACCTTATATGACAATCACTTATGACGATGTTACCTACAGCGGTGTTTTCGTCCGTATGAAGGACCAGGCCGGAACAGATGTCCTGTGTCTTACGGCAGTTGGCGGAAATACAAGCGTCTGGGGTGTGAAATATTGAAAGAGGCAGTGGGGCCGGCTCAGTTTGGCTGTTTTTTACAGGCAAACTGAACCGGCCCCACCGGCAGTTACCATCTTGGATTCACGTCCGGGCAATGCGCGCTTCGCTTTGCCGCCCTAAGTTCAACATAGCACCCGCAGGCACCGCATGTTGCTTCGTACAGCTTTGGACATTCTTTGCAGGCGTTAAGACGTTTTTCGTATTCCTCATCAGAAGTGCGCTCACGCTTGTCTAAGGCAGCTATTGCACGCTGTACCGATTCATAATACTTATTCATGTCAAGGTCCCGCAGGAGACACTTTTTACAGATTTTTTTAGGCTCTTCGTTCATAAGATATCCTTTTGCCTCACGGAACACGTGGGGCTGTTTTTTTATGATGCACCGCCTGAAGCTGCGGCTGTATCTGCTGCAGCAATAACTGCATCGATAATAAGAACAACACATAATGCGCTGATATCATCAACACCGTCGGCAATGTCAATTTCATATGTATCGCCCCAGGAAAACCAGCGCTTGTTAATTGCGGCTACAAGACTGCTGCCCCGGTAAATGCCAAACTCATGACTCCAGAAGTCCCCCGAAACTGACCAGCCAAGGCCGTCAACACTGTATTTGGAACGGAAAAGAGAGAACTCTTTAACTACTTCCGCAATATCACAACCGTTTTTGCTGATGTAGTATTTGGGAAGGAATGACCATACTTTCTGATGAATGTAAGCAACCTCTTCACCGGACATCGAATAAAGATGAAGTTTTTTGCCAAAGGAGAAAACCTCGCCCTGAGCAAGGAATCTTTCCTGACCGGATGCATCGTAGATATGGAATTTGTCGCCCCAGGAGAAAACTTTTTGTTTGATGTAGTATTTCATATTAATCCTTTCTGCAGATGTTTTCAAGATTTTGTCTGCATTGAGTGAACATTTGTTGGTTATTGGTTGTGCAGAGTATAGCAGAAGGATGCCGCACTATCAATTAAACTTGGATGAAAGAACGAAAATCGGGCGTGAAATGAGTTTGGACAAGTTTGATTAGAACGGTAATACAGGAAAATTACGGGCATGGATTTGCAAAGACCTGATTTTTTATGCTTACAATTTCCATACGATAATATATACTAGGGTTGCATATGAGGCCACCTGAAGGAATAAGTACGGAGGTGCAGATGCATAATGTATTGGCGGAGGGAAAACCATGAAAGAGAAATAAAATATCGATTTTTTTCAGGTGACAGTTCTGACAGATGGGATTGTCACCTTTTTGCTTTCAGGCAATAAAAAAACATGTTGACAAACATCAACTATTGCATTAAAATCAAACTATATAAATGGTAAATCGCAACCGGCTATTTGTTTATGACAAAATTTTAGGTTATGGGTGATTTGTGATGGATGAAGTATTTTACTGGCTGTTTAATATGAGCATTACGGCCTCTCTTGCAGGGGTGGTTGTACTTTGCATACGCAAAATCAAGGCTGTTCCAAGACGTGTTATAAAGATTTTGTGGGTCATTCCTTTTATCAGATTATGGATTCCGTTTGGAATTACCGGCAAATACGGAATAATGACACTGATTTCAAGGTTTACGACAAAAACAGTAACGGTATATGAGCTAAGTAAAGTAAGCCACTTAAACTTTTCCATGACAAATTTTGCAATGGCTGCGAAAGATTATTTCCCAATTACATACAAGACAAATATTCTTGAGGGCGTTTTCAAGGTTGCCTCGCGTTTTTGGGTTGTTCTTTTCATTGCTGTTTTTCTTACTTTGGTCATCTTATACACAATGACTGCTCTGGAGCTGAAGGACGCTGAACTCTTTTCCGAAAAAAACATTTATATATCGGAAAAGGTGTCATCTCCGGTTGTTTTTGGAGTTTTCAGACCGAAAATAATCCTCCCTGTGACTTACCTGAGCCTTGAAGAAGAACAACTCAGACTTGTCCTGATGCATGAGAAAAGGCATATTAAGAGATGTGACAATCTTTTCAGACTGATTGCGTTTGCAACAGCAGCGCTTCACTGGTTCAATCCGTTTGTGTGGATTTTTTTGAACTGTTTCCTTGCCGATATAGAGCTTGCCTGTGATGAAGGCGTTTTATCCGAGATCAGTGAAAGTGAATTGAAAAGCTATGCATCGGTTCTTGTTGACTGCGCAGAAAACCGTAATGTTTTTGTGTCTGCTTTTGGTGGGGCAAAACTTCGAATCAGAATTGAAAATATACTGTCGTTTAAGAGAATTTCAGTCCTGACTGCTATTATTTATGGGATTTTCATTATTGTCATAGCTTATGTAATCCTTACAAATGCGCCCCTGTGAAACAGACGGCATATTGTCTTTTGCATTATTTATTATGGAAATCTGGAAATGAAAGGAGATTCATATGAAAAAAAAGTTTATATTCATTCTTTCAGCAGTGGCTTTTGTTTGTATTGGGACGGTAATAACCTGTGTTCTTTTATCGAAGGCAGATAAAAAATCAAAGTCCGAAGCGTTAAAGAAAATAATTGAAAACAATTTATTTGACAATATTGATGCTTTTGACGGAAGAATACTGGCAAGAAATTATATATCCAATGACGAAGAAACCGGAATATCTACAGAGAAGATTCAATTGCTTGACATATATGCAAATGAGCTTGCTTCTTACACGGTAACACTTAATAATACGGAGAATATCGGACCGAAAATCGTAACAAATGACGGAGGATTTTTGTTTGTTATTGGCTTTTCGGACAGAATGCTGACTCCGGGCGTGTGGGCAAGTGACAATGGTTTTGCTTCACACATTATCAAGTGCAATAAAAAAGGAAAACTTCAGTTTGACATTGAACTTAAGGATATTGAGGGCAGTGCGCTTAGCAAATGCTTTGAAGCAGACGGTAAATATTATTTTTTCGGAACCATAGAAACTCCTGAAACAAAAGAAAGAGGTTCATGGTCATATTCCGATGTTTATATGACCGTTCTGAATGAAAAAGGAGAAGTTTTGAAGACAGCTGTTGTTGCAGGCTCTGACTTTGATTCTTTGATTACGGCTGAGTATATTGATAATGAGTTTGTATTGTATATCCGTTCTCAGTCAACCGATGGTGATTTTGTTGGGACAACTTTAGGTGCAACGCCTGCAGAATGGATATTCACAGTAAACAAAGACCTGGAGGTTGCCCGAAAAGAACAGAAATCGGGTGGAAATATCTCCAATAGGGTAATAGGCGTAAAGGACGGCAAATTACTCTATAGGTACGATGAATTCTTAAAAGATTATGATGCAGGGACACCCAAGGCATATATTGATTATGGTGATTTCTATATGATTGTTTCGGGCAGAGCCACAGAGCCATATGGAAAACAACCTGCAACGATGAACCTTATCTGGTATAAATATGAAGCCATATATTCCTGCTTTGATAAAAATGGGGTACTTTTATCACGTGACATTGTGGATTCAACGCCTGACTATGATGCAGCGCTCAAAAAAATTGAAGAAAGAATGAAATGAAACAAAAAACCGGAGATGCGTTATTTTGCATCTCCGGTTTCTTCTTCTTCTTCAATTCCGAGGGCCTTATGAAGAACAGCGTGAAGTCTGGCCTGTTTGGCAGGCTTCAGCAGATATCCGGCAGGCTTTTTCTCCATAAGTTCAACAATGGTTGATTTATCATCCATACTTGTAAGGAAAATGATAGGCAGATCCTTTCCCTCGGGAAGCTTTCTGATTTCGTCAAAAACTTCAGCACCGTTCATTTCCGGCATTTCGTAATCAAGAAGAATTACATCCGGTTTGATTTCGGGAATTAACTTTAGGGCCAGCTTTCCCGAAACGGCTATTTTCACTTCATAGTCATTCTGCAAAACTTCCTTCATGCTTCTTAATACAAGACCGCTATCGTCAATCACCAAAACTGTATATTTCTTTTCTTCCATAATATTTATCCCCTGTTAAAAACTGTTTTATTGTAATTTGCTCTGAAACTGTCCGGTCAGTGCATCAACCTTGTCAATGTCAATGTTCATGACAGCCTGTTTAAGTGCTCCGAAAGCAGTAGCATCAATACTTTCGATACCCTCTGCTTCTAATTCTTCCATAAGTTCATCGGCTATGTCAATATCCATTTCTGCAATTTTTGCATTTAGTTCATTGAGCAGCTGAGAAAGCTTTTGGACATCAACTGCTGATGCTTCTCCCTTGGGCTTTTGGTCTTGCGTAAGGATTGGTGCTTCTTTCAGACGTTCTGTCAATGCTTTCCACTCAGCAATGAACGGAAGCGTTACACTTCTGATATTTTCAAGGTTGTTATCTCTTGCAGAATATTCAAGGAATTTTGCAAGATTGGACACCATTATTGCTCCGATTGTCAGAGCGGAGCTCTTCATTGCATGAACCTTCACACGGTAATCGGCAACAGCCTTATCAAGAACTTCTTTTGAAGCGGTTTCATCGTTAATGATGTTCAGACTTTCTATGACATGTTCGGCCTCACCATCAGCACCTGTCATAAATATCCGCATGGTATCAAGCACAAGCTTGGGATAAACAAGGTTTTTCAGTGCTGTCTCAATATCAATGCCGTCGATGGAAGGCAAATCCTGAACGTAGATTTCATCAGCATTTTCTGAAGAATCAGCATCATTATCCGATGCAGAACTGTCCTCGCGCTTGTTTGAAAGTTTGCTCGGGCCGCCTAATGAAGGTACAAGCTCATGAGATGTCAGAACCTTGTCCTGAGGAAGCATTTCCGCAAGCATCATCTCAAGCTTTTCAGGCTTGACAGGCTTTGAAATATAGTCATCAAACCCCTCCCAGATATATTCCTCCATGGCGCCTGTAATGGCATTGGCCGTCATGCAGACAATCTTTGTCTCTGTGTTTAAGTTGTTCTTGTTTTCACGTATTTTGTGAAGCGTCTGAATGCCGTCAAGATCGGGCATCATGTGGTCGAGCAGGATAAGGTCGTACTTTTCCTTTTCGGTTTTCTCAAGGCATGAAAGACCGCCATCGGCCTGGTCAAAGTGAATCTTTGTTTTCTTCAGGAGCGCAATAATAACTTCACGGTTCATCTGGTTGTCATCAACCACCAGAACGTTGGCGTCAGGCGCCGTAAAGGATGATGTGTATGATGTTTCATCCCTTTGCTCAATCGAACGCTCTGAAATGTTGCCTACAGGCTGTTCGCGGAGTACCTTCTGCTTTATGTCAAAGCTGAAGCAGGAGCCTTCGCCATAAGTACTCTCTACTTGCAGTTTTGAATTCATCATTGCAAGAAGACAGATTGTAATATTCATGCCAAGGCCTGTTCCCTCGACATTGTGGTTGCGCTGTTCTTCGATTCTTGCAAACTTTTCGAAGAGCTTGCTCATGTCTTCAGGCTTGATGCCTATACCGGAATCTTTTACGGCAATATGGAGATTTTCATAGTCGCCGTCTCTGGTTCCGTTAATTACAAGTGTAATTGAGCCGTGCTCGGTGTACTTAACGGCATTGTTCATAAGGTTCACGATAATCTGGCGGATTCTGACGTCATCGCCATACAGCCAGGCAGGGATATCACTGTCTACTTCAACTTCGACCTTAAGCCCTTTTTCACCGGCCTTCATGGTCATCATATTGACAACATCGAGCACCAGACTGCTGAATTCATATTCAACATCAACAATATTCATCTTGCCTGACTCAATCTTGGAAAGATCAAGAATATCATTAATAATGGCAAGCAGGTTTGTTCCTGCGCGCATGATATCATTGGCATATTTAATGATTGCATCGTCACCCGATTCGCGCAGAATCATAGTATCGAAACCAAGAATTGCGTTAATGGGAGTTCTTATTTCATGAGACATATTGGCCAGGAAATCAGACTTTGCCCTATTGGCGGCTTCTGCCTGACGGCGGCTTTCATCAACCGCTTTTACCATTTCATCAAGGTCTTTATTGGTTTCTTCCAGCTCTTCTGTTGCGGTTGAAATAAACTTTGCAAATCTGCTGACAAAATTGATATTGGAAGGACCGGCGTTTTCCTCAATAACGGGTCTTTCCTTTTTGCTCGAAATTTCGCCTTCTCTGATTGCAACAATCAGAAGCGTTTCATTGTGATGATAAATCTTGTTGTTTTCCGACATGATTTCGCCTGATGTATAGAAACCGTTGGTCGGGGCAACCTTTTGAAAAATTATGGACTCTCTGTCAATGTCATCTGCCCAGAATGCACGTCTTGCAACACATGAGAAAAGCATGATTGCATCCGGAGCAAACTCGCACAACCTTTTGGCTTCTGTGGTTATACAGTTGCTGATATTGCTCTTGTCGCCATAAGACAGACGTACACTGTCAAAGGTGTCGATTTCCGAAAACATGGCTATGGAGCCGTCGGGATTCGAATAAATAGGAGTGCGCACAATATCTTTGCCATCTTCAGTCCGGCACATAAAAGGAAACTCAATGGCATTAGACTCAAAGTATTCGTTGTTTTCAATATCAAGATACTGCGAATAAATATCAAAAGCAGGCTTGTCATTCAGTGTTTTCAGGATATTCTTGTCTGCGGAAGTAATCTTGAACTCATGGCCCAGAGGCTTCCAGCCGCTGATATGACGGGCATCCATATAAAGTGCATCGCCTGAGTAGAATACGGTAATAAGGGCCTTGTTATCAGGCTTCCAGCCCTTGGCAAATACAAATGATTCGGCATTACTGTCACCGGTATATGCGCCGCCACCGAAAACAAGCAGGTTTTCACTCTTGTTTTCCTCAAAGGACTTTGTCAGGTCACTTTCCATCATACCGTACGATGAAACCAGCAGTTCGACAGCCTTTGCTTTCGGATACAGCTTTTTCAGCTGCTTCATGTCAGCCAGAAGTTCACCCGAAACACGGCCTTCGAGATTCTGCTGAAAAACATCAACTCGCGTCCCGGGATCGGTATAAATGGAGAAGATAATACATATACCGTTTTCCTTAAATCTACCGTCAATTATGTTGGCATTGGTTGTACAGCCGATATACACGGCATTGGGCAGGTGCTCCTCTAAGATGCCACAAACAGCGTTAATTGCATTAAGGTCGGTGTTGGTCGAAAAAATATGAATAAGTATGCAGCTTGCATTAAGCTTGATGCTTTCTTCTTTGACATATGAAAGCCGATTGATAAAATCATTTTCGTTCTTATAGATATATTGCTGTTGTACCATTGCATGCACTCCTTTGCCTTGCATTTACATCCTGACCGTTTAAAGATACTTTTTACTGTATTTTATCACATTATTGTACTTTTTGCAAATGGGGCGCTACGTTTTTTGCGAAAATTTTCTCGTATTTTGCTATTTGCGAAGTGCTGCGAATAAAATAAAGGCGCCTGAAAATAATTTCAGACGCCTTTTGTATTTTCAATTGACTAATTCCTGTATCAGTCAAGAGCCTTAACAAGTTTCTCAAGAGCTGCAAGTGCTTCATCAGGAAGCTTGTCATAACCTTCCTTCTTCTCAGCAAAGCCCTTAACAGCGTCAACTCTGGTCTGCATAGCAGCCTTGAGCTGAGCCTTGTAATCAGCATCGTTCATATCAGGAGTGAAGTCGCCGGTCTTGCCGTTCCAGTCATTCATGATTTCGATGTCTTCGAAAGGTCCCCACTGCTCAAATTTGCCCTTGCCTTCAACGATTGTCTCAAGGATGCCGAGGGTATCTTCCTTCTGGCACTTGTGACCCATGAAGTCACCGGTGTTAACGATGTAGCAAGCTACGCTCTTTTCATCAACAAGCTTGAAGAACTTCTCATAATCGTTAGCAAGAGGATATGTACGGAAAGGATTTGCGTAAGGAACGATACGGATTGCGTTCATATCTGTGCCGGCCTTAACACGCTCAGCGGATGATGTCTTTGTAGCAAGGGTAGCACCCATAACTGCTGCAAGAGCTGAACCTTTAAGCTTAACAACGGGAGGAAGTGTAGGATCCTTCATAATCCAGAAGATTGCATTAACAGGGCTGTCAATCTTATCTACACGGTTAGGGCTCCAGAGTTTGCTCTTGATTGCACGGCCGTTACCGTTACGGATATCTTCTGTTACAAGCTGAATCTTGCCATCCTCGTCCATGGTTGCGGAGCAGTTCTGAACGGTAAGGAGGTACTGGTTGTCAGGACATCCTGTAGGATAGTCATTTGTCTTATCAAAGTATGTAGGCTCAAGTGCGATGGAAGCGCAGGTGTCAGAGTTGATAATGAATGCATCATCATGAAGAACCTTGATACCGCCAAACTGGTCGTACTTGCCACCGTGCTTAGCATGTGTAAGTGTGGACTTACCTGAACCTGAAAGGCCGTATACGGAAGCAACGAACTTCTTGCCGCCTTCAAGTGAGTATTCCTTCTGGCCACCGTGGCATGATGCATAACCGTTACGGTTTGCAAGTGCCCAAGCCATTGTAAGTGTGCCCTTCTTGTGCTCGCCAAAGTATTTCATACCAAGGATAGCTGCGCAGTTAGCGTTGGTATCGAAGTAGCAGAGTGTAAGATCATCGCTTAAGCAGCTGTAATCAACGTCGGGAGCTGCAACAGGTGCCCACTGGGGGTCTGAGAAGATGTAGATATCAGGCTCATTACCGTTGCCGATAGGAGTTGAATTCTTGTACATCTTGTTGTAGCAGTCGGACATGTACTGGAAGTTGAGCATCCAGTTGTAAAGAAGGTTCTCTTCGCCTTCCGGAATAAGAAGATGAGCCTTTGCCATGAATTCGGGATCAAGTCCTACATAGCAGGTAGCGTGGTACATCTTTTTCCAACGTGTTTTATAGATAGCGTCCATAACAACTTTGTCGAGCTTCTTCTCATCAACACCGGGCTCGCCTTTGATGCGGCGTGCTGCTGCGTAACGACCGGTAACTGCACCATCGTTAAAAAGAAGAACCTTTGCGTCGGAATCAAGACCGAACTCTTCACCACGATAAATGGGCATATCGGTTACGATTGTTCCGGGTGAATTCTTTGCCAGATTGTAAGCTTCCTTAAGGGTATTAACCTTAACAACGTTGTTGCCATAGAAAGCGCCTTCGATGATTGAACGGGTGGTAGAGAAGCCAACTTTGCCCTTGCCAATCTCGTTAATCTTGTACATAGCTTTTGTAGACATGAGATTTCCTCCTGGGTATATAAAAGTCATAATATAATTATGCTTTGTTCGTTGGAATGCGTTGGGGATAACAATCGAACGAACACCGAGTATCAGTATACGAGCAAAATTGCAAAATGTCAATCGGGAGATTGTAAATATACTATGAACAAAAGCCCTTCGGGGTGGCCCTTATTTGACAAACAGCCCCATGGGGACAGCACGCTCAATCTCTGAGAAATCAGATTTGTTGCGATCGGAGACTTCCAGGGACCGCCTGTTTCCGAGCAGAATCTGGGCCGATCCGCCGCCGTCAAGGTTGATGGCATTTGTCATTCCGGCATCACGGCAATAGGTAATCATTTCGGAAAGAGAGGCGCCGATACTGCCTTTGCCCTTTTCATAGCCGAACTTTCCCGCACCCTCGGCAAAGAGGATAACGGGGCGGTTCTGCGCATCTGCGCCAATTGCAATACGGGGTGCCCTTGCGCCTTCAAAATCAAGCGGATACAGGCTTGGCGGGAAAGACCTGAAACCGAATTGCTTGCGGATATTGTAGTACTTAGCCTTAAAACCGGTTGTGGGAACTGCGTTAATAAGAATGCTGTTTCCGACGGAAACGCCAAACCGGATATCGTCAAAACCACCGTAAATCACTTCATCACCGGGATTGACATCAGCTTCTTTCGGAAGCTTAAGAATAAAGCCTGACTCCGGAACGGAAACAAGGCCGTGCGTATAAACGGCATCTACATAATTCCCGATGATTGCAGCACACTTATAGCCGTTTGCGGACACCTTAAAGCGTGAAGGACGTTCGAAAATCCGGGCAGAAGCATTATCTGTGTATGTTATGCCGTTAATTGAAAAGGTCAGTTCCGAAAGCTCAACCGGACGAATTTCAACGGTTCCGTCAGCTTTGACAAGCAGAGCCTCACGGCTGAAAAGCGGCGGATTCAGCACGTCACCGTTTTTTACGCAAAGCCCGAGAGGGGTACCTATGCGGTCCGAAAAGGACCCAACATCAAAACAGTCCATAACAAAGAACGATGAGTTCACCTTAAGCGTTGCATCGACTTCATTCTCGCTTAAGAAACCTATGGTCCTGCCGACCTGAAGAAACTTTGTATAGGGGAGACTTCCGCAAACTACGGAAAGACAGCCTTGTTCGGAAAGATCCCTCCAAATCTGTTCAGCGACAGCTGTTTTAAAATGCGGTTTCCCATTTCGGTCAAGCCTGATATTCTTTGAAAGATAAGCTGTAAACTGCGTTTTGTCAGTTGCGGAAAGCCCGACACTTGGGACTTCCGGCGGAATTATATAATCCTTTGGAATATTGAACAGTACAAGACGCCCGAAAATGTAGGGCGCATAGGGCACTATGAAGTTTGTGTAAAGATTTACGACACGTTTGTAACCTTCAGGATTGAAAGAAGGACGCATAAAAGAGAGTTCGTCCCAGGTAAAACCTGAGACGGACTGAACTCTTTCTATTTCACCGTTTTCGAATTCATAAGTGCGGATTACCGATGTCAGATCCGGAAGCACGGAGCCATCAGCCCCTGTACGCTTCACCGTATCTGTCTTTAAGCTGAGCTTCGGCTTCATTTATTGAAAGACCTCCGTTATTGTATTCGGCCATTATTTTGACATCCCTGGTGCGAAGCTTGTAGAAAAGCAGCAGAACGATGAGTGCAACTGCAAAGCCGGCAGCGGGAATGAGGCAGAAGAGACCCCAGAGTCTGTCTGAAAAACCGGCGGGCTGGACGGCATCCTCTTTCTCAACAAAGCCGATTGCTGACATGGAAAACAGAATTATTGAGCCAAGTACGGCGTTTTTGAGCTTTGCAACGAAAGTCTGAAGACTGAAGGACATTCCGGCTGCTTTTGTTCCGGATTTGTAAGCACCGTATTCGACCGTATCGGCAATCAGCATATAAATGATAACCTGCCAGAAGCCAAGGCCTGTGCATTTAAGCATTGTCATGACAAGAGCAACAACCCAGTTTGAATAGCCTATAAAGAATGCAGCAATGTCCATAACAATCGCGAAGGCAAGGCCGATGCAGAGAATATAGAACTTATCGATTTTTTTTGAAAGCTTTGGAACGAGTATTGAAACAAGAATAACAGAAACGGCAACACCTGCAGAAAGAGGAGTGCCCATGCTTTCACCGCCGAAACAGTATCTGCTCATATAGATAACCATTTTCTGTTCGACGCTTGAAAGACCCAGAAGGAGAAGCGCGAGCAGTGAAATAATGAGAAATCTGTTGTGTGTCAGGTATCTGATAATATCCTTAAACGTAGGATTTTCGGGGCCTGAAGTGCATTCATAATGTTGTTCTTTAACATGGAACAGCATTGGAACCATCAGAGCAACGGAAACAACTACAAAAACGATGCAGGCGGTAAACCAGCCACCAAGAGGCTGCCTTAAAGCCGGAATAAGTACGGTTGCAAGTACGGCACCTACCATGGCCCAGAGCTTGCCGCCGGCTATTACGGATGTACGCTCGTCAACATCAGATGTCATAACTGTTGTAACCGCAAATGCCGGAGCGTCCAGAATGGTGTAGGCTGCATCAAAAACGATATATGCCAACAGGAACCAGACAATTTTTGTAGTGTTTGTCATGCTCTTCGGAATTGCAAAAAGAGCAACTGTTGTAATGCCGATGGCACATGTTCCGATTCGAATCCATGGAATGAACTTATCTCCGTTCTTAAAACTGAAACGGTCCATAAGGTAGCCGAAAATAACATCGTTTACGGCATCCCAGATTTTTGGAAAGAGTAGAATTATGCCTGCAATACTTGCTGAAAAACCGATATCGGTCATGTAGGTCTCAATATAGCCTGCGTAACCCCAAAGAATGTTCTGGCCAAGGAAGAAGAGGCAGTATGCGATATACGCCTTTTTGCTGACCTGTTTTTGCGCTGTGTTCCCCATAAAAATCTCCTGAAATTAATGAAATTGCCCGATGCTGACGAAAAAAGAATGACTCCGCTCACAGTCCGGACTGCATTTTAGTATATACTTTTTTTATGTGTTTCGCAAGATGTCCGAGGGCTTAACGGGTCCTGCTTTTTGTCATGTTAAGAAGGTGCGTGAATTTGATTAAGAATTGATTAACAGGCTTTTTTGGATTGAAAATTACCGTAGTATGGGGTAACATATTGTTATAAATGACATGGAAAAGTCCGGTCCGACTTGCTGTGGATAATACTTTGCAAAAAAACGCGGAAGGAGATATTATGATATTACGTGTTATTGAAGGTGTCTTAAAACTGGAGCTGTTTATTAATCCGTTAATATGGATTATTAAAGAGGGTCTTGAAATTTTAAACGGGACGAATATGAGCTCAAGCATGAGTTCGAGCGCAGGAATCGGACTGGAAATAGTAGTCATTGTTTTCTTTATGGCACTTATTGAGGCGGTTTTGCTGATTCCTTACCTGATTATCCGAAAAGCAAGAAAAAAGAAAGGTCTTCCGGGACCGTTTGCAAAGTTTTCGGTATGGCTTAAAAAGAATTGGCCATGGTTTACCGCAGGATGTGTTGTGACAGTAATTATCCTGTTTTACGTGATTATATGCAAAATACAGACGAACCTTCTGTTCTATCCGAATAACTATTATGAGCCCCCGGCACTGGAACTTGAAAATGTTGAAAAGGTTTATCTTGAAAACGGGAAATTTACAGGACTTATGCAGAAAAAAGGAAAGTCAAAACTGCTTGTGTTCTATTATGGGAATGCCCAGTCATCCGGCACTGCCATGTGTGAGTTCAACGATGAGCCTATGCTCAGCACCTATGCGGATTTTGATATTCTGATTATGGATTATCCGGGATACGGTACCAGTGAGGGTGAGCCTTCCGGTGCCGGAATGTATGAGCTTGCGGACGCTGTAGGGAAGTATGTTGATGGCCTGACGGGGTATGAGCAGAAAATAGTAGCCGGATATAGCGTAGGTACCGGCGCGGCTGTTTATGCAGCGGCAAAGGGAGAATGGGACAAGCTGGTTCTTCTTGCCCCTTATGACAGCATGCTTCATGTTTTTAACACGTATTTCCCTGCATTTGTCGGGCCAATGAAGAATCTTATGACTAATCAGCTTCCGAGCGTGGATTATGCACCGCAGGTTACCGAAGATGTACTTATTGTCTGCTCCGATGCGGACAGAGTTGTTAAAAGCAGACTCTCGGAAATACTTAGGGATTCTTTCACTTGCGGGGTTGAATTCCATAAACTTAACGGCTACCCGCACGGGCAGATTTTCTGCGTTGAGGAGACATGCAAGCTGGTCGAAAACTTCCTGAAATAACTGCCAAATGAAGTGCTGAAGGGTAAAGCAATACAGAATGTGTGAAATTGTGAGAAAATGAGCGAATGCAAAAGAAAACAATAAAAGAAAACTATTATTTTTTTGTTGACAAAAATTAAGCAATGTGTCAATATTAGAAGTAAATAAGGATATACCATTTTTGGGAGGATTCAACATGTTTGAAAGCGAACTTAAAGTAATGGAAATCATCTGGGACAACGATCCCGAAATTTTAACCGCAAAGCAGATTAGCATTATCGCAGCAGATAAAATCGGCTGGAATAAAAACACCACTTATACCATTATCACAAAGCTTGTAGAAAAAGGTATTATTGAACGTGAAGAGCCCTGCTTCCAGTGCATTCCGCTTGTTTCAAGAGAACAGGCTCAGAAGGACGAAGTTAAGAGAGTTGTTGGACGTTATTTCGACGGCTCAAAAAAGGCTATGCTTTCTGCACTTCTTGAATCAGAAAAGATTTCTGCAAAAGAATTAAAAGAACTTCGTGAACTGATTGACAAGAAATAATTATATCGGGTTTATGTTTCCTGATATTTCGGTTACAAACAAATAACAAAAGCTCCGGCAGCGGTTGCTGTCGGAGCTTTATTTTTTGTTTTATTAGTGACGCCGGGAATACTTGCGACTTTAATTGTGTGAACTTCACATGAACTCTATCAGTGCAACGGCAAAATCATTAACATTTGTGCCGGTTGTACCTGTTTTTATCAGCCCTTCGGTTAATTCCAAGGCATTGTAGGAATCGTTGTTTTTCAGCGTCTCAAAAATATCAAATCCCTTTGATTTCAGAAATTGCATGGTGTTTCCGTCTGAATAGCCGCCGGCAGCATCGGTAGGACCGTCAGTACCGTCAGACCCGACTGAAAAAACACAGACATTGGGAAGACCGGAAATCTGCGTTGCGGCGCTCAGTGCAATTTCCTGATTGCGACCGCCTTTTCCGTGGCCCGTCAGATGAACCACAGTCTCTCCACCCGCAATAAAGGCGCAACCTTTTAAGCCGGGACGCGGGGCATCGGCAGAGTGCGTCCGTGCAATGGCACCAAGAAAACTGCCGGCGTCGCGAGCCTCGCAAGTGAGCATATCTGTCAGTATTACAGGCTCATAGCCAAGTTTTTTGCATTCATTTGCAGCCGCTTTGCACAGGTTTCGTACTGAACCGGTAATATGCGTTTCAACGTTGTTCAATTCCTTGGGTGTTTCTGTTTCCATAAGGGACATGGCTTTTTCACTCAGAGGGATATTATATTTACGTATGATGGCCAGCGCATCTTTACTGCTTGAAGAATCAGGGTAAGCAGGGCCTGATGCAATCATGTCAAGCGGATCGCCAAGAATGTCGCTAAGAACTATGGAAAATACATGCGCCGGCTCGCAAAGCTTTGCAAATTTGCCGCCTTTGACTGATGAAAGGCGCTTTCTTATTGTATTAATTTCAATTATATCCGCACCGCATGCAAGAAGTTCGGAAGTAATGAGGGACAGTTCTTCCCCTGAAATCAGCGGGGACTCGAAAAGAGCGGAACCACCGCCTGAAACAAGGAACAGAACCGTATCGTCCGCATTAAGGTCTGATACTAGTTCAATGGCAGCCCGGGTTGCCTTAAAGGAGTTTTCGTCGGGAACAGGATGACCGGCCTCAAAACAGCGTATATTATGCAGTTCGCCTCCGATGTGGTCATATTTTGTAACAACTACACCGTCTTCTATTGAATCTCCAAGTAATTTTGATGCTGCAGCCGCCATCTGCCAGCCTGCTTTTCCAATCGAAACAACATAGAGCCTACCGCTTCCGAAACCACCCGCAGCAAGTCTTTCGCTGATTGCAGCGGTTACTGCCTCATCAGGAAGCATTTTTTTGATTGATTCGCTGATAATCCTGTCAGCATCTTTTCTTAATGCCATAATTCCTCCTATGCCCTTTACGGTAAAAATACGGCAACGCGTGATTATGGATTTACTTTTGTTACAATGGGATTTCTCTGTAATAATATATCATAAAACCTATGTTGTGTATATAGAAACATGCCTCGGACAGAACATACGGCAAACGAAAACGGTAACCGATTTACAAAAAAACGAAACAAACGAAAAAAGTAGTTGACCTACTGCTATAAACGTGCTAATATAATAGTAAATAAAGAACAAGGAGGTATTTATGAAAAACAAACTATTTTTATATTTGACAGTTATCTGTGTGGTTATCGCTGGTTGGCTCTTCATGAAAAATGGAGAATTAATTCGTGCCCGTGCAAATCCGACCACAGTGGTTCAAAATCGTTTGAACTCATCATTTTCGGAAGAACAAAATTATGGAGTGTATCTTCAGGACAGAATGAACTGTTATGGTTATGCTTCACAGTTGTATTCTCTTTCACTTGAACCTTTCCCGGACCCTTCAGGAAGTTATTGCTATAAACAGCAGCCTGGCGAATTTGCTAATGATAGTATTAGTTTTTATTCATGGAGAAATACTCTGAACAACAGTGCGGTTGTCGGAAATGTTGCTGCGTTTATGAGCATTATTCAAGCAGGTCTTGTTGCCGATTTTGAAACATTACAATCGCAGTATGGCACTGAATGGACAATACAAAGTTCGTCCGCAGGGGCAACTGTTCCTGACGGATACAGAAAAATTGCGTTGGTTGGGGGCACAGCATGGAATGGTGACTGCTATGATACGGATTATCACTTTTATATGAGGCATAGTGATGGAACATGGTCACACAAACCGGGGAGTGCGGCGATAAGAAAGACGTCGTTTGATACCAACGTTGTTATAACCGATTCGAATATTTTATCTGTTGCGAATGAAGGCGGATATTTTGCCGGTCCATACTTTTACCTAATAAGGAAATCTGCTGTGCTTGATTATCCTCATCAGTATGGGCACAACAATAATACACTTAAGACACAGACTTCTTTTACAGACATGGCCGGTGATTCTCTTGAGAAAAGTGCTAATCTGTATACTGATTATCAATCTGGAAGGATTGATTATCCGATAGACGCGGATTGCTATCGATTTGTATCTAATAGTTCGGGAACGTATTATTTTTCCGCCGAAGCAATTAATTCGAACTGCGATCTGGACATGAGGGTGTATAATTCACAAGGCGTCCAAATAGCTTCGGATTTGGTGGTTGGGGATCCGTTTGTTACAACCACACTACAGGCCAACACGGTATATTATATAAAATTGTACGATTCAGAGGAAATTATATCAGCATATACTCTGGAATATATTCATTAAAATGAAAGGAGATATTTTGCTATGAATAAAAAAACAACACTTATTATTGGTTTATTACTTGCTATATGCATTGGGACTATTTCTACCTGCGTTGTGGTTTCTAAAGCTGCAAAATCGGAAAAATCGGCAAAATCTGCAACAGAAGCAAATGTTCCTGTAAAAAATGAAAAAAATGGAGAACCCGCAGGAGGGTATTTTCACTATTTTGGTGAAGACTACCCGGTTTATGATCCGGAACAATGGACTATGATTAATAAAGAACTTCAGCAATTAAAAGTCAGAGGAAAAGAGATATTAAATAAGCTTGGCGTACTTACGGAAAAACAGTTAAATTGCACTATGGAAGATGTGAGAAAATGCCTGAGCGAATTAAAGACTGAGCGTCTGAGCTTGTCCGAAGGTGACAATTATGTTGTAAGTGAACTTAATAAGGTTGCCGGTTGTTTTGAAAGTGCCGGTGGTTCGGGGTTTACCACGTATCATTATGCATTGTCTGACGGAACAGGTTGTATTGTGCAATTGGGTGGAATAGTAAGCATAGGAAGCGACACGGTGTTTATCCCCGGCTATGGTTATAATGCTGAAGGCTGGGATATGGATTGGATAGAAGAGCAGAACCGTCAGAAAGATTTGCAAATAAAAGATGAAGATTGATATCCAAAAACAATAAAACAACGCCGGCAGTTCGGACTGCCGGCGTTTTCTGCAGTTATATGCAGACGTTTCTTTTTTCTCCGTTCTGCCATGCTTTTATGTTTTCGTAAACTTCGCCTGCGCAACGCGAGCGGGCTTCAACAGTGGCCCAGGCAATGTGCGGCGTGATAACAAGTCTTCCGGAATCCTTGATTCGGTTGAGAGGATTGTCTTTGGAAACCGGTTCACGGGTGAGAACATCAGTGCCGGCAGCAGCAATTGTGCCCTTTTCAAGCGCTTCAGCAAGGTCAGCTTCATCAATAATTCCGCCGCGTCCGAGATTAAGGATGATGGCGGATGTTTTCATTTTGGCCAGTTCTGGGCCGCCAATCAGTCCTTTTGTTGCAGAATTTAACGGTGCGTGAACAGAGATAATATCTGATTCACCAAGCAATTCATCCAGTGTCACACGACGGTATACGGGGTCATTATGTGTACCGGTTGTTGAGTAGTAAATTACGTTGCAGCCAAAGGCTGTTGCAACATCCGCAACACGGCGGCCAATAGTCCCAAGACCTATAATGCCAAATGTGTGACCGGCCAGTTCATGAAACTTTTCGGTAAAATGACTGAAAACATCGTTTTCCGAGTAAGCGCCTGACTTTACAAAAGTATCATAATAATGCATCTTCTCCCACAGGAAGAACAAAAGCGCGAAGGTATGCTGGACAACAGATTCTGTTGAGTAAGCTTTCACGTTTGTTACGGTGATTCCACGGGCGTTTGTGTATGCAAAATCTACGATGTTGGTCCCGGTTGCAGTAACGCAGACCAGCTTTGTTTTCGTATTTCCGTCAAGAAGAGTGGCGTCAACAGGGATTTTGTTGAGGATTACCACATCTGCATCCATGCAACGCTCTGCATTATGAGCGGGATCCGAAAGCGGGTAAGCAACTACTTCGCCAAGCTCATTAAAAGGTGAGTAATCAACATCATCACCAAGTGAATTGATTTCAAGAAATACGATTTTCATTATTTATGCCTCTTTCGAAGAATGATAAATACAGCAGCTCCTGCCGCAAGTATGCCCGCTGTTACTGAAATTACGGCAAGCACAAGATAGAGTGAATGGCTGGAATTATTGTTGCTGTGATTATTTGATGTGTCTTTGGATGAATCGGGAGCGTTTGTTGGTGTTTTCGGTACAGCCGTGGGTTCCTGTGGAGTGGACGTGGGTACCTGTGGAACGTTTGTTGGGTTTTCGGGTGCCGCTGTGGGTTTTTCGGGGGAATCCGTGGGAACCTGCGGAATTCCGGTTGGTGACGCTGTGGGAACTTCAGGCGCATTTGTGGGAACAACTGTTGGTGTTCCGGGTGTGCCTGTTGGGATTCCCGGGGCTTCTGTGGGTGTATCGGTAGGAGCATTTGTTGGGATTCCCGGGGCTTCTGTCGGTCCTGCCTGCATACCGGTAGGAGCATTTGTTGAGGGCTTAGGTGTGTTTGTGGGCGTAGCGGTAGGAGCATTTGTTGGAACGTTTGTGGGATTATTCCCGCTTTTTTCGGTTACAGCCACGTAAATCAGCCACGTTTCACCGTTTTGATCTTTTTCTATGGTGTGTGTGCCACGGGGAACGGTCAGTTCAAAGCGTTCAACTGTTTCAGCTGCTGAAAATGATAACTTTTTCCTGTTTATGGTGAAGGAAGTCTCAGCTTTCTGGCTTGCTGCAAATATTACAACATCAGCACTTTCGGCGCTTACGGTAAATGTCAGGGAACCGCCCGAATCAAGCTTGAGCTGGTATTTGTACTGCGTACCGCCTACGGTGAACGGACCTTTTTCCTTTGATTTACCTGCGGGAGTGAAGTACGGATTGTTACATCCGTATGTATAAACCATAGCTTCTCCGGGGGCGGGAACTACGCCCGGCACGGGAGTTACAGCGCCTGTTGCGGAAGGATCCGGTGAAGGCGTGGCTGCCGGTGTTCCCGATATACCCGGGAGCGGAGTGGGATTTGCAACGGGAGTCGGAGTGGCAGTCGGATTCACTATTCCTCCTGCTACCGAACCTCCCATGGAAATAAGGTCTGATTTGTAAGCGCGAAGGGCTGCCATGAGTCCGGTGTTGAGCGCATAGGACGAATCATCGGCTGAATCGCTGAAAGTCCAGGAAAAATCACCGCCGTTCATGCGGCCTGCAGACGCTTTTACAATTGCGGGGACATTTTCGGGGGTATCCGGAGTATAGGAATACATGGATGCGGATGTATCGAAATTGTTATATGTGTTGCCGCCTTTGTTGGATTTAACGGTTGCCGGAACCTGCTCATTTCGGGAGGTGGCCACATAAGCATCAAAATGGGTGGAGGATGTTGCGCCCGACAGGTTGAAAGCGGTCTGTGCGCCTCTCAGCGTATATGTGGAACCGCCATAGGGAATAAATGTGTATGCTCCGGTCATAATGTTATTGAAGGCCTTGATTGTTCCGCCATCTTCTTTCGAAAATGTAGCGTTGTTGGTGTCGTAAACGGTTCCTTCGCCGTAAACATCGCTTCCCTGCATGGATGTCTGCATGGGGTATTTACAGTTGCGGAAATAGTTTGCTTCAACAAACACTGAAGAACCGAGCGTTGAACCTACGCCGTATTTCGAGATACCATCGTAATAATTGTTATAAACATGGGCGGAATAGTAACGGACGCGCGGATGACGCGAATCGGAATGGTCGTACCAGTTGTGGTGATATGTGATGAAAAGCCCCTCTGTTGTGCCTTCGGAAAGTCCAAGGAGATTGCTTTTTCCGGTGTCATAATAATGATTGTAGGAAAGTGTGACATAAGTTGATTTCTTTACGTCAAGCGCACCATCACCTTTATTCTGGTCAGAATCCGAGCCTGCTTCACCGTAGAACATATCGCAGTTGTGGACAAAAATATGGTCATTATCCTGCTGAAGGCCTATGTTGTCTCCCTCATTTGAATTGCAGAGCATGAATGCAAGGTTTCGGACCTCAACATTTGAAGCATTCTTTATACGGATGCCCCAGCCCTTTGCAACAGCGTCTTCACCGATTCCTTCAACAGTTATGCCGCAGGACAGGCGCTTTGATGCTTCCGAACCGTTTCCCGAAATCAGAAGGTCACCCTTGTTGTCTTTTGAGGACTTGAACTGACCGCTGTTATCAACTGTTCCAATAATGCGGATACAGAGCGGGCGCATGTCGTACCCCTTTTTGTAGGCGTTCAGAATCTCAACAAGCCCGGTGCAGGAGGTTTTTGCGCCTTTTCCGCTTGTTGTAACATCAAGTTTAACGGTATCAACCGTAGCCTGGGAAATATAGAGAACGACAGCATTGCTGCGGAGCGTACCGTCTTCATTATATGCACCGGACGATGTTCCGTTAACCCAGCCGAACCCCGACCTGTCAAAAGCGTCGACCTGAAGGGATGAAGTTGTTGCGGAAAAATCACCGGAGCCGGTCTTTGCCACTACTTTCAGAACGTAATTCCCGGCCTTAAGACCAACAGCATCAACACGCCAATAATCCTTATAATGGCGGATGAGTTCCGAATCAAGCTTTACATAAGCGGAATCCTGCGCGTTTGCGGGTTTTACATAGGCTTCGTAGGCTGTTGCGCCCGAAATGTCCTTCCACTCGGCGTAGGCATTCTCAAACCAGCCGCCCGATTTTGTGAATGTTACGGTTGCCGCCTGAGCTTTTTGTAGGAAAGCACGGCTGTTAAAAAAAGCTTGAATGGAAGGTAAGGAAGGTTCAAGAACTGAACAGCAGAAAAGAACTGCCATAAGCAGACTGAAAAATCGAAGTCCGGGAAATGTGGACCGGGTATATTTTTTGCCCATTACGGAACAAACTTTTTTTGAATAAACAGATTTAACTTTTTTCATTTTTTCCCCAATAAGTAAACCAAATAAATTTATGAGCCCCAAAAACAAAAACACAAAACGGAATGTAAGCGCTTACATGACGCTTATGTGTTTATTATACACGAAATCCCGTGATAGTCAATCCAAGTTTTTTGGCTCCGGGAACCCCCATAGTTACTGCATTTGTCCACCCTACCCAAAAGTCTAGGTGTAATTTATTCGAAAATATGGTATGATTTACAATGTGATAGCATGTAAATTCATGCTGAATGCTATAAGTAATTCACTTGTTTTGGGAGGAAGAAATGAAGAACTTCAAAAAACTGATTTCACTGATTCTTGTTGTCAGCATGGTTGCAGCAGCATTTTCCGGCTGTGGTAACAAGAAGAAAAAAACCCCGACTCCCGAACCGTCCGGTAATGTCACAGGCACACCTTCCGACATTTCGGGTACGCCTTCGGGAAATATTTCAGGCACACCTTCGGGTGATATTTCCGGAACTCCGGTTACGGGCACTCCCGCAAACCCTACAGGTGGCCCCGGAATAATAAATACGAATGGCAGCGGTAGTAAAACCGGTAACTTTGAGCTTACCGGTACAAAGAAAGTTCCTGCAGACGGCATAGGAACTCCCGGTGTTGATTTTGAAATCCCCACAACAGGTGAAGTGACGGGCTGGAGCGATGAAGAACTTGCAAACATGCCCGCCTTCAACCCGCTTGGTGACAGGAGCCTGTATAATTACTTTAATGTTAACGATTACTATAGCTCCTTTACTTTCGAGTATTATGCGGAAGACGGTTATACTCCGTGCGAATTGAGAGTTGATGGACTAAGGTTCGATCTGTGCACCCAGGATATGACCATAACAAAAAACTGGCTTCTTTATAAGGCAAAGGAACTGGGCGCAGATTATATATATAACACTGACTCAAATTATGCGATTTTTACGTATATAGACAGCAAAAGCGTAGCATGGTTTGTTTCATGCGAAATTCTTCAGGGCTATGAAATAAGAATTGTTGAAATGGCAGTGCCGCTCCTGACTGTCGGTTCTGAAATAAAGCTTTCGGATGATTCGCTTCAGTACTATGAGAACAAGTTTGTATTCTGTACAAGAAAAACACCCGGAAAGCAGCAGGGTGCAGCACTCAGATTTGAAGGCACCTCCGATGACATTTATGACGGCTTTGGTGTCGAGTATAATGCTGCCTTCAGACAGGGTGAGTATGATTACAGTGTTTCACATTCCTTCGAGAGCTATGGCTGGAGACTGGGTCCGAGAACAGGCGAAAAGATTGTTTTGGACAACATTGCTGCAGAACCGGAATGGGTTTTCTGGGAAATAAACAATGAATATTATAAGGGAAATTATAATGCCTATATTTCTCTTCAGGAGATTGGAACACGCCAGGAAATCACTATCGGAGAGCAGCCCGGCCTTGTAAAAATCATTGGTGCCGGTGCGGACTTTGGTGCTAAATGTACTACGGAAGCATATATACGTGTGGCTAATGCTGAAACGAGAAGCCTTGAGGGCGGATATCAGGATGATCAGGGCAATTATTGCTTTGTTGCTCCTGCCGGATATTATGAGCTTGAAATAGGCAACCATGCGGTTTCCGATTTCGAGTACTACATTCAGAATGTTCCCGTTTCTTCGGGCAAAATCACTGAAGTTACACTTCCTGCCGAAACAAAGACTTATGCTTCTGACCTTCTTCAGATCGGACGTTCCAATGATGTCGAAGTAGGAAATATGGACATCCGGTATGTTGTTGACAACGGGGATACGGTTACTCTGGGAATCCTTGTTCATGACCCGGAAGAGCGTGACCTGTTCCCTGAAAATAAAGACTTTACAATTACCGAAAACGGTGTACAGGGCGAGGTAATAAGCATTGACCGTCAGGCAGCCGGAACCAATGTAATCATGTGCGTTGATACATCGGGCTCCATCAAGGGCAGCATCGCAAAGGTTATTGAATCTGCTGTTAAATTTGTTGAGTCACTGCCTGATAATACCAATATTTCAATTATTGAGTTCAAGGGAAAACTCACAGAACATAAAGGAAATACAAAGACTGAAGCTATAACTGCACTTAAATCCATGACGGCAAGCGGTTATACAAAGCTTTATGATGCCGTTTCACTTGCAATTGACAGGCTTGAAGGAAAGAAAAATGCTTATGTTATCGCATTTACCGATGGTATTGATAACCGTGAGCCTGAAGATTACAACCCTTCACAGGGCAGTGTAATGAGCAAGGAAGAGCTTTACGATAAAATTGAGGCATCGAGTGTAACAGTGCTTTCTATGGGCTTTGGCTCAAAGCACATTGCCGAGATTATGACGAATATGGCAGAAGCAAGCCGCGGCGGCCAGTACTATTACGTTGCCGATGACAAAGCGCTTGACGGTGCATTTGCACAGGTTCGCTCGAAATTTGGCAATCAGTTTACCGTTACATACAAACGTCCGGTAATTACTGAAAATCAGGCAAGCGATGTTCCTGTTGTATCCATCATGATGGACGTATCAAGATCCATGAATCTTCTTCCTGAGGAGGAGGAAGGAGATGTTGATATTCGTCTTGAAAGAGTCCGTTCACTGTTCCATGACTTTATTCTGAACCTTCCGGACACAACAATCGGGCAGTTTGCATCGTTTACAAGCTGGTACATGGGAGATACCCTGATCAGAACGCGACAGGTTCTGACACGTGATAAGGCAGACCTGTTAAAGGCACTTTCAAAGGAGAAGGTAGAAGGCGGAACACCTATTCAGAAAGCACTTGAAATATCATACAACTCCCTCAGAAATGTCAGCTCCTCCAAGAAGGTTCTTGTATTCTTCACTGATGCGGCACTTCAGGTTTCTGATGACGGCTCGGGCGCGCAGCAGCAGGAATTTGATAAAATCCTCGACAAGATTAAGAAGGCCGGAATCCGTGTGCTTTTCGCAGGACTTGGCGGTGCGGAATATGCTGCTTCCTACGATGAAGTATTTAAGTATGCCGCTGAAAAGGCCGGCGGAGATTACATTATTGGCACAACCGTAGAAGAAATAGAGACAAAACTTAATGAACTCCTTGCAAAAATTGACCAGCCCATTGCAACAGAAAAGGGTGTAAGCATTTATGCCGCTCTTTCATGCAAGGCTGAGGACGGCAGCACTGTAGATTATGCAACAAGCCACATGGCTGAGGATCTTGTAATTAAGAAACAGCAGGGTGAAGTTAAGACTCCGGGCGTTGTTTCAAAGAAGATTGCAGGCGATTACATCACCTACAGCGGTGAAACATCAGCTCTTCTTTACGGTTCCGACACAAAAGAAGAAACGGTTATTGACAGCAGAATTACCTTCACGGACGCGAAGACATCCAATCAGTTTGCGGACCTTACCGTTTCTGAAGCATATATTATGCCTAAGTTTAAGGGCGTGGAAGTAAAATATCTTGAATTTCTTGCTCTTAATGTAACACTTACCTTCCACAAAAAGGATACATCGGCAAAGGAAGAAGGATATCAGATTCCTAATATTTTCAACCATTTCTATGTATCCCTGAACAACGGAAGAATGATGCCCGCATCAGAGGCAACCTGGCTTGCGGAAACACCGTTTGCAATCCCCGGAGAAAACTCCGTTCAGGTAAATGAACTCAAGGATGCAAAGGGCAACAAGCTTGAAATTGGCGAATCGATAAGCGGTATTCTTATTTTCCTTGTTGAAGAAGAAAACACATGGGACCAGCTTTCAATTCACTGCTATGATACAAGTTACGGACATCTGGAAATTCCGCTTGTCGGAGCGCTTCCGGATTCTCTGATGAACATAACAAATCTGCCTACCGAAGCTCCTGCAAACATTGCCGAAAGCTTTAATCTTAAGCTTACCGGCTGCGAAGATACAAGAGAAATCGCAGGTGCAACCATATCTGAGGAATATCTCAGCGACCGTGCAACCTATGAAACCTTCCGTGTACTCGAAATGGAATTTGAATCAAAGGTTCAGGCACTGCTTGATATTAATCCGGTCGAAAGATTTTATTACAGCATTCAGACAGACAGCGGCTACCTGCTTACCAGGATGAGCGACATCGTTTATAACCTTCCGCTCGGTTTTACAGGCGGTACAAAGTTTGCACCCGGGTCGGTTACAAAGGTTCGTCTGCCATTCGTACTTCCTTTGCAGATGCTTGAATGTAAGGCAACTCTTTGGGGAGAAATCAAGGGCGGAAGCTTTGAAATGGCTGTTAATTCGGGTAAAGCCTGGACAGGCGGAAGCGATAATGTTCGCTTTGAACATGAATATTTTACCCTTGTAATTAATAAGTTTGCATACCTGAATGATAATAAAGAACGTGTAATTCTTGACTTCACTGTTATTGATAAAGAGGACGGAGAGGGCACCGGCGGCTTTGACACCATGCTTTATCTGTTCAGAAATACAGACGAATATGCAGATGTAAACGATATTTCCGGTTCGGGCAACGGCGGTACCATGATTAATGCCATGGAACGTAAGGGCCTTGGTAATTTTGGCGATATGAGCAGACTTATGGAACCTGCCGGAATTAAAATGGCAAATCTTGATGCAACCAGAGAGCTTGTTTTCGGCGCAAGCATGGAAGACGCTGACTGGGGTGCATATGACGGACAGAGTCGCAGAGGCGTTCTGATATTCGATGTTCCGGATGATGAGCACAAGTCTGACTGGAGGCTTACGTCAGAATGTCTGCCCGATCTTTCACTTAAAATCAGTGATAAATATTTTGGAGACAGCCCTTTGCTTACAAAGAAGGCACGCTGTGAATATGACAGCAATGCACAGGAAGAGCTTAACAGAAGGATTGACGTTGCAGTAGCAGCTTACAGGGCAACACATCCTGCAAGCGGTACAACAGAAAAAGTAGGCCTTACGGATGATGAAATCATTGGTAATCACATTGAAGCTCCTTACCTCACAATTTACGGAACACAGGTAATTGAATCGGTTAAGTCTCTTAATGATGTCTACAAGCTGTTACAGTCGCTTGTATGGCTGCCGGGTGATATGGATTCCATATATTCCCCTGAGGCTGTTATAACACAGGGCTACGGCTTTGATTCTGATTTCTATAACCTTGCAAACTATCTGTTTATGAAAATCGGTTATAAAACTACCGCAAAACGGCTTGATCTTACAGAAGCAGGTAAGGAAAATCTTGCACGTTTCTGCGGCGTTGAACCTGATGAAATCAAAAACTACTGGGTTTACGGAATAAACTATACTGACGAAAAAGGCAATTCAAGGCTTTATGTTCCTGCCTTCCGTCACTACATGGAAGACCTTTCGGGCCTTGCTGCACTTAACTATGAAAAGCCTTATCTGCCCACTGCAAAAGAGGGAAGGATTATTGTTCGTGCATACGGCGACCTTACCGGTAATGCCTGCATGGCAGCACAGAACCTTCTTCTTACGCAGTTTGCCGATATCTTTGGCGGCGGTGATGGTGAAATCAGCTATTATGAGGATGTAGTTCTTCTTGATGAAACCTTTAATCTGCGCGAAATCGGAAAGAACCCTATAGATGTAAGCTTTATTTCCCTTGGTAAGGATAGCGACGGCGTACATGAAAAGATTACCGCTGTTGCGGATACGGCCGAAGGTCTCTTAAAGAGTGGTGAAAGATGGGTTAGCACCGCTGATTACAAGTTTGACAGAATTGAAGTTGAGATTACGGGCTGGGGCGACAGCGTAATTCATACGTATCTGCTTGAAGAGGATGATGACCTGCTTGACGTATTTATGAGTCTTGGTGTTAACCTTCCCGAACTTACCACTGAAGCAGCCAAGGCTTACGAAAAGGCTGTAAATGAGAGTGTTAAGGCCTTTGAAAATACTGAAAAGACAAATTACGGCATCTGCCGCTGGACAACTCATGCGGCTATAGCAAAGATGCAGAGACAGCTGACCGAATACAATGCAGAAGCAGCCAACCACCTTGGCGTAATCAGCATTCCGGATATGAGAAAGCTGAATGTACTTTGCGCAACGCTTAAGGCAGACGGAGACAATGCAATCTGTTCATTTGACCTTACAAATATCTCACGTGACATTATTCTGCTGAAGGAAACCGCAGAAGAAGGAAAGGGCCACGGAGAACTTCTTGATTCGTACACGCTGGTTGTTTCCATGATGGCATCACAGGGCGAACGTGATGCGTTTGCGAATGGTGTATCCTACATTGATGTTTGGGCAACACTTCCTTCCGATGCAGCAATTATCAACATTGACGCAAATGAAGACGAACGTATGAAAGCCCTTGAACTGTTCAGAGAACTTGGTGCTGCACCTTATCTGCTTGAGCGCCTTGAAAAGGCACCCGGCGACATTGCATTTGTTACAGCTACAGCACCCGGAAAAATTAACGGAAAAGACAGATGGGTATGGCTTGAAATTAACACTAACTCCATGGAGACCATTTCCGTATTTGATACCGGTGAACGTGGCATGGCAGCTTACATCGTAGGCCTCACGCCCAAGGGATTGGCAGAGTTTACGGTTGGCGCTTTTATAGGTGTTGCCTGCGCTAATGTTTCAGTTGCGGCTTATGCCCTCGAATCGGACAATTACGAGTATGTTATGAAATCCGCACGTGCGCTTATGGGCTACACACTTGACAACCTCAGGGCGTTCCGCGGGGCAATATCGGATATTCAGTCGGCAGCGGAAGATCCCGGCAAGTATCTTGATGGTAAAATTGGCGGCCAAATTGATGATGGAATCAATAGTGCGGTTGGTGCGGATATTATGAAATGGTATCATGCATTCCGCGAAAACGATCCTTCGGGTCTTGGCAAGGAACCTGATTTCTGCGATGGTTTCGAAGCCGCAATGAAGATGTATTTCGGTGAACAGCTGGACTGGGGATTTTAATCCTCCCGGACCGGCAGTCAGAAACACAATTGCTGAAAATGCTTAAATAAAATGACAGGAGATTTGAAAATGAAAAAAATAATTGTATTTTTACTTACTTTCGTAATGGTTCTTTCGCTTGCAGCATGCGGAAAAGACAATACAAAACCTTCGGGAAACAATTCCCAGACAGGGCAGAACAACAGCTCAAATGAGGATGATAAAAAGCCCACCTCCGCAGGAAAAAAGGATGATGGCGATGGAGAAGGCTGGCCCGCAGATATAATTGCATCTATGGCAGCATCTGTAAATGCGACTGTTCCCGAACTTAAGACAACGAATCCTTCTTATGAGAAGCTTCTGGATGGTACGATTTACATTTACACCACCCATATTGAGAAGGAAGATCTCACAAAGTGGCTTGAGGCACTTGCTGAGCAGGGCTTTGTCCGCTCACTGGGTCTCATCAGCAACTCTGCATTTAAGGTGGTTGGTTCAAAGAAGTTTTCCGTATCTGTCATGGGTGCGGAGGAGTCTTACATCATCACGGTTGTAAGTGAAGAACTTGAGGCTGACAGATGGCCTTATTACCAGCTTAAGACTGCTTTTGGCGAAAACTTTGGCAGCGCTGTTTTTGATGCAAGCGGCCTTCTTGCAGGTCTTTCAAAGAAGTACAGCTGGAGTTATGACCCTGATACCTTTACAGCCACCTGCAATGAAGCTGAAACCGAACTTGAAGACTACGTAAGAGATCTTGCTCTTTCTGCAAGCGATTACTATGATGAAACAAACGGTAAATACGTTAAGTACATGTTCTTCATGGCAATTGATGAGTCAAAGACTGCCGGAAAGCAGATGGAATGCTACGTTACACGCGAGGAAAACAAGCTCACGGTTCGCTTTGCACTGGCAGATCATGTGGAGTAATTGCTCCAAAAATTACGGATAATTTATTTAGTAAAAACACTTAATAAATTTTACTTTACTTTTTCGCTTTAACGTGATATAGTATGGGAGCTGAAATTAATCGGCAATTTTAAAATTGTCCGGCGGCTCCCATATTTTTTTGCCCCGGCAGGAGGGAATTATGCCTATTATTGATATCCTTGATAAAAACTGCGAATTATACGGTGACGAAGTTGCACTTGTGGAAATCAACCCGGAAGTAACTGAGAAAAGACGTGTAACCTGGAAGGAATATGAACTTATTGAGGCTAATCCGTTCACACATTACAGACGTGAAATCACATGGAATGTCTTTAACGAAAAGGCAAACCGCTTTGCAAATCTTTTGACGAGCCGTGGCGTAAAGAAGGGTGACAAGGTTGCCATTCTGCTTATGAACTGCCTTGAGTGGCTGCCTATTTACTTTGGTATTCTGAAGACCGGAGCGCTTGCGGTTCCGCTTAATTTCCGTTATGCACCGGATGAAATCAAGTACTGCCTTGACCTTGCTGAGGTTGACATTCTTGTTTTCGGACCGGAGTTCATTGGCCGTGTTGAGGAAATTGCTGAAGAAATCAGCAGAAAACGTCTTCTTTTCTTTGTCGGAAACAACTGCCCCACATTTGCTGAGGACTATGTTTCACTGACAGCTAACTGCTCAAGTAACTTCAAGCGAATCGGCCTTACGGACGATGATTACGCTGCAATATATTTCTCATCAGGCACAACAGGCTTCCCGAAGGCTATTCTTCACAAGCATCGTGCGCTTATGCACAGCTGCCTGACTGAGCAGAATCATCATAAACAGACACATGACGATATTTTCCTCTGCATCCCGCCGCTTTATCACACAGGTGCAAAGATGCACTGGTTCGGAAGCTTCCTTGTTGGCGCAAAATCCGTGCTTCTCAAGGGTACCAAACCCAAGACAATTATTAAGGCTGTTTCTGACGAACATTGTTCAATTGTATGGCTGCTTGTTCCGTGGGCACAGGATGTTCTTGATGCAATCGAGCGCGGGGACATCGTTCTTGACCATTATGAACTTTCCCAGTGGCGCTTGATGCATATTGGCGCACAGCCCGTTCCGCAGAGCCTTATTGCCCGCTGGAAGACTGTATTCCCGAACCATGATTATGATACAAACTACGGCTTGAGCGAGTCCATCGGACCCGGCGCCGTACACCTTGGAATGGAGAATATTCATAAGGTCGGAGCAATCGGAAAGGCCGGCTACGGCTGGGAAACAAAGATTGTTGATGACAAGCGTAATCCGGTTAAGCCCGGCGATGTTGGCGAACTTGCACTTAAGGGACCAGGCGTTATGGACTGCTATTATAACGATCCCAAGGCTACTGCCGAGGTTCTTGATGAGGAAGGCTGGCTCTACACCGGAGATATGGCAATGGAAGATTCCGACGGCTTCATTTTCCTTGTTGACCGTAAGAAGGATGTTGTTATCAGCGGTGGTGAGAATATTTATCCTGTTCAGATTGAGGACTTTATCCGTACAAATAATGCCGTAAAGGATGTTGCCGTTATTGGTATTCCGGACGCACGTCTTGGTGAAACCACACTGGCTGCAATTGAGGTTAAGGAAGGCTTCACGCTCACAGAGGATGAGGTTAACGATTACTGTCTCAAACTCCCGCGTTACAAACGTCCGCACAAGATTGTGTTTATGGATATCCCGCGTAATCCTACCGGAAAAATCGAGAAACCCAAGCTGCGTAAAATGTTCGGCGGCGACGCTCTTGTTGCTGCTCAAAATAAGGGTTGAATGCTGTCAGAGGAGCCTGAGAAACTTTATCACAGAAATATGAAGGAGTAAATATCGACTTGTGCGAAGGTAAAATCTACTGAGAGTTTAAGGAGCAGAATTTATAATTTCATTTTAGGGCGGGAAAGAATCTTTCGTAAAAGTTTGCATTTTTTATAGATTTGGTGTAAAATGAACGGACTTATTAGAGAAGGGAAGTATGTTATGAGTTCTATTTTTCCAAATTACGCGTTTCCGGTTTCCGAAATGGAAGGCTGGGGGTTTGCGGTTAACCTTGTACTGCGCCTGATTTTGTCAGTACTTGCCGGTGCAATGGTCGGTTTCGAAAGAAGAAAGATGCGTCAGAAGGATGCGGGAATCCGTACGCATTGCATGGTGGCTTTCGGAGCAGCATTATTTACAATTGTTTCACAGTACGGCTTCATTTACCTTACCAAGAATGTTGGCGGTTCGGTTGACACTTCCCGAGTTGCGGCAAACATTGTAAATGGTGTCAGCTTCCTTGGAGCCGGAATTATTTTTGTAAGAAACAGAACAATTTCAGGTCTTACAACGGCAGCCGGTATCTGGGCTGTTGCTGCAGTCGGAATGGCTTTCGGCAGTGGAATGTTCTGCCTTGGTATTGTATCTACGGCAGTTATTTTTATTCTTTACTTCGTTTTACATGATCCGCTTATGAAGGTAGAAGGCGGCTCACTGAATGAGTATACCTGTGAAATTGTTGATGGAAAGACCAATATGCCGAAGTTTATTGCTCATCTTGAGGAAACGGATCCCAACTACAAATTTACAATGGTTGAGAAGAAATCCGACGGAGCATATCATGTTAAGTTTTCTTTGAGCTTAAAGAAGGAATGCGATATGAGAAACCTTTATGAGTTTACTCAGAAGCACGAATATATCAGATTTATCTGTAGATAATTATTGAGCTATACAAGCTGTCGTACTAATGTGCGGCAGCTTGTTTCATAAAAGGCATAAAACAGGAAATATAAAAAAGGCTGTAAAATAACCCGGGATAAAAAACGCGCCATAATGTGTTTTTTTGTTATAAGGTCGCGCTATAATGTTATTGACGCAAGTTGTATTGATGTTACAATAAAAACAGAAAATCTTTGACAGGAGTAACCTATGATTACAACACCGTGCGATAAAAATGCAATTCCTGAGGTTCACATATTACTTGAGTATCTGAAGAGCATTGAAGGGAAAAAAATTATTACCGGTCAGCACACGCAGACAATGGGCATGGAAGAGGTTGAATATATCCGCAGAATCACAGGAAAAACACCTGCTTTATGCGGCTTTGAACTGCTTGCGTATTCCCCCAACATTGATTATGAAAACAGTGATGAAGAATGCCTGAAGGAAGTCCGTGAAGATATGGGAACAGTAGAAAAAGCTTATGAATGGGCGGAAAAAGGCGGGCTTATTACCTTTACCTGGCACTGGTTTTCACCGATTGGCGGTTGCGGCAAGTCCTTTTTTTCAAAACAGACCGATTTTGACGTGCGGCAGGCTGTTACTGATGGAACACCTGAAAACAAGGCGTTTTGCCACGATATGGATGTTATGGCAGAGCTTCTTTCGGGTTTTCAGGAAAGGCATATTCCTATTCTTTGGAGGCCGTTTCATGAAGCTGAAGGTGTGTGGTTCTGGTGGGGCAGACATGGTGTAAATTATGCTGCTGCAGCTTTTCGTTACATGTTCAGGTATTTTACGGAAAAAAAGGGCCTGCATAACCTAATCTGGGTATGGAATTGTCCGCTGAAGGAAGGATATGTTGGCGACGATTACTGCGACATTATCTCGCGCGATCTGTATCCCAAAGCCTTTGAAAACGGCGATTATCTTGATAAATATCTTGAACTGAAGGCTGTCACTCCTAAGGATAAAGGTGGCGCCCTTGCGGAAACAGGCGTTGTTCCGGATGTGGATAAGGCTGTTGCAAACGGGGCAAAATGGCTTTGGTACATGACCTGGAGCCATGGTTACTGTATCGGAGAGGAATACAATAAAGACGAATTTATGAAAAAGTTGTATAACAGCGATAAAGCAATTACGCTTGAGACACTGAATAAATGATTGCCGTTGTTGTGAATCTGTATATTAAGAAAATCCCGATTCCGTCCGAAATATAGATTGTGGACAGAAAACAGAACGTTTTCTGACACCAATAGATTTTTATCGCATAAAGCGGAATCGGAGAAGCTATGGATGGAATAAATACGACAAACGCAGAAAACATGCGTACTGACCGTATTTCCATCAACTTTAGCGAAAGGGAGCCCCTTTCAAACGAAGCAATGCAAATCGCCAAGGATGGCGGACAAAGTAACAATAAGATCATGGAGGCATCGGGAGCAGCATTCGTCCTAAAGGAGATAGGAAATGCTACGGCTAGCGGATTGCAGGGAAATCTGTATCCGAATGATGAAGAAAAAAATGACGTAAGAGCGCAGATTACTGCAATTACGGCATCTTTTCTTCCATCTGATATTGCCAACCGAATAACAGAACAGGACAGTAAATTCCTTGAAGAGGACGGCGAGGATCCTGCTCACAAAGACTCGGAACGTCTCGAAAGACTGCTGGAGGCCAGAAAGGCCATGGCAGAACTTATAGCGAGAGGTATTGAGGGACAGCGTGAACAGCTTCGCACCGAGCGGGAAAATGCCGAAGAAACCGGCAGAAAAAATGCGTTGTCCGATATTCGTGTTGCACAGATAGCCAAACGTCTCGAAGCGGCAGATCTTCCTGTCACAGACAGTAATGTGAGCCGTATTGCCGAAGCCATGAAACTGGCAGAAGAGGCGCAGTTTATGACTGATGCTTCTTTTTCTTATTTAATTGAAAACAGACTGCAGCCTACAATTCAGAACTGCTACAGAGCGGTTCACAGCGGAAGGGGCGGCAGAAGAATAGTATCTGAGGAAGCGTTTAAGGAGTTGCTTCCGTCAATTGAAAAGGTTGCAGCCGATGCGGGAATTCCGGCATCTGAAGGAATTAAGGAAACAGCAAGGAAGCTGCTTGAGGACGGAATTGCAATTACCCCCGAAACCCTCACAATACGCACGGAACTTGAGGAAATACCTGCAGCGGTTGAGAATGGTGAGTTGTCAGAAGACACTGTTATGGAAGGTGCTGTGGAAATGCTTAAATACAGGCATGACCCGAAAGACACCAACCTGTATCTCCTTCTGAAACGCGAACAGGCAAGACTTGAACTCACCGAACAGTCGGCAGAACGCATGAAAAAGCTTGGCGTTGAGCCGGATATCGAAAGTATTAAAAGGCGCATCGAAGAGCTGACTGTTGCAGAACACAAGGCATCGCAGGCACAGGCAAGGCTTGGCACGGTTTATGAACCTGATGAGGCGGCCCGGATTTTTGACGAGACCATATCTGCAAAGGATACAATCGAGGCGGCAGGCGACAGAGCGGTTGCGGCAACCTATACGCAGAGATATTCGGTATCGTTCAGGGCACTTGCAATTAGTGCCGGAGAAATCATCAGAACCTCAGGAAACGCAACAGCCGCTGCAAAAGAAATGGCATCATCAGCGTATGAAGCATCGGCAACTGAGGTGAGAAGAGACCTTGGTGATTCAATAAACAAGGCTTTCGGCCATATAGATGAAATTCTTGGAAACCTTAATCTGCCGGCAACTGAAGGAAATCGCAGGGCCGTAAGGATTCTGGGATACAACAGCATTGAAATAACAAAAGAGAATATCAGCGAAATGAAGCATTTCGATGCGGAGGTCCGTGACCTGATACATGACCTGAAGCCCCAGGTTACGGCAGAACTTATTAAGCGGGGTGTGAATCCGCTTGAGAAGACGGTTCGTGAACTTTCGCAGGCTGCACGTGAAGTAAATAAGGAACTCGGAACAACACCGGAGGAACGCTTCAGCGAATATCTGGTCCGTATGGAGCGGAGCGGAAAAATCACTGAGGAACAGCGTGATAGCTTTATTGGAATCTACAGGATGCTTTACAGGATTGAAAAAACCGACGGAGCGGCTGTCGGAGCACTTGTAAAGAGCGGCCGTGAGCTGACCTTAAGGAATCTTCTGACTGAAGCAAGAACACGCAGATACGGGCGGTTTGATAAGTCAGTGACCCCGGCTGAGGGTGAGCGTGAGCTTGTGACATCCGATGAAGAACACGAAAACAGCACCGCAGGTTTAACAATAGAGGAGCAGGTTGCAAGCGCGTATGAAACATCGATGCTTGACAAGGCAGCAGGATATGCCACTCCTGAGCGTCTGAAGGCCCTTTTTGACGGCTCGGGGCAAAAAGAGGCAGAACTCCCTGGTTTCAGACCCGAACAGCTTTATGAGGCTCTGAGAACGATTCCTGAGGGCAATGAAGATTTGGCAGGACGGACAGAGAATCTTGAGGAACTCCGAAAAACGCTGCAGGGCTTTGAAACCGAGAAGCAGTTCCTTGAAGCCTTTGCAGAGGATGACAGTGCCGTAAATGTCAGGGCTGCGCAGCTGGTGCTTGCGGGTGCAAATCCCATTGGAACCGCAGTTAAAATCGCATCGGAAAAGGCTGACGAAAGTGAAAAGACTTCAGACGAAGCCAAATCGGTTGAAACAACCGTCAGCACACTTCCCGACACGGAACGGGAACTTTCCGAAAAGCTTGAAGACCTTCGTCTGACTGCTGCAGAAATGATGGACTGGCTTTACATGGAGGCCGATCTTACAGGAACCGAAGCAAAACAACTGAGCGAAATGAGCAACCTCATCCGCCTGTCGGGAAGGCTGTCAAAGCACCGTTTTTACTCGATTCCGCTTGAGGACGAATCAGGCATTACGAACATTAACCTGACACTTGTACATGAAACCGGAACAATCGGCAGCTTCAAGGTATCCTTTGCGGACGGCATTTATGCAGAAGCAGGCGTTTCTAACGGACGACTTAACATGTTTGTTACGGCGGAAAGTACGGAACTTGCAAGTAAGCTTAAGGATGGCCGTAAGGAACTTTCCGAAAGGCTTATGAAGCTTGGATTTGAAAAAGCCGATGTTTTCTCAGGAATCGGAAGGCGAAAAGCGGAATTTGCGGAAATTCCCGAAAACAACGGAAACGTTGAAACGGCAAGCCTTTACAAGGCAGCAAGAGAAACCGTGCTTTATCTGAGAAGCCTGATAAAATGATGAACAAATGAAACGGAGAAAAAATCATGAGAATAAATCATAATATGTCAGCCATTAAGGCCAATACACATCTTGGAAAAACCAATACTCTTCTTGACAGAAGCCTTGAAAAACTGTCATCCGGATATAAAATCAACCGTGCTGCGGATAATGCCGCAGGCCTCGCAATTATGCAGAAGATGAATACGCAGATTGCAGGCCTTAACAGGGCTTCAATGAACGGTTCGGACGGTATTTCAATCATTCAGACGGCTGAAGGTGCCCTGAATGAGGTTGAGGCTATGCTTCAGCGTATCCGTGAGCTTTCCGTTCAGGCTGCAAACGGCACAAACACCACAAATGACCGTGCTGCTATTCAGGCTGAAATTGACCAGCTTGAGGGAGAAATCGACCGAATTTCCACCGATACCGAATTCAACACCAGAAAGGTTCTTGACGGAAGTGCTGACAACAAGTCATATTCGGATAACAATTCGGTACGCCTTATTTCTGTATCCGATACAGTTTCGGCAAAAGAATATAACCTGAAGATAGAGTGTGATGCGCGCCAGGCAGTGCTTATCGGCGGACCGTCAGACACCTCCGACATAGCAGAGAATGAGGCGGGAAAAATTATTATCAACGGGCTTGCGGTTGAAGTAAAAGTCGACCAGACAATTGAACAGGTTTATGAAAATATAAGAGAGGCCTGCGATACTATCAATATTAAAGCATTTTTCAGCGACGGCATGTATCTTCCCGAAAATGCAAATGGTTCAAATGCCGGTTATACCGAACTTGAGCCCGATGAAGGCGGTTGCCTCACATTTGTTTCCGAGGCCTACGGTTCGAGTGCAACAATCAGTGTTTACTGTGAAAATGATGCTCTCCGAGCACGCTTCGGAATTGGCGCGGATGGTGGCGAAGCTAAGGGAAGCGACGTTGTTGCATCGCTTGATGAAGGTTTTGCGGCTACTGCAACAATCACAGGTGAGGGCAATATTTTAACCGTTACTGACGTAAACGGTTTCAAAATGCAGTTTGAGGTTGACCCCGGCGCTACGGAAACCAATTTTCAGGATGCAAATCTTGACGGAACGCCTGCATCGACAGCTGTTTCGGGAACAGAATATTCTGTTGGTGTGACGGTTCTTGATGCCGGCCCGATTGACCTTCAAATCGGTGCAAATGAGAATCAGACAATGGTTGTCAGAATTCCCAGAATCAACACCAAGACACTTGAAATCAACCGCCTGAATGTCTGCACGGATAAGGGCGCGCAGGAAGCCATTACACTTGCTGATAACGCCGTTAACACTGTATCTGCTATCAGAGCAAAGCTTGGTGCTTATCAGAACCGCCTTGAACACGCAATAACAAACCTTGATCTTTCCGAAGAAAACATGACTGATGCGGTTTCACGTATTTCTGATACCGATATGGCTGAGGAAATGACAAATTACACCCAGTACAACGTACTTTCACAGGCGGGCGTATCAATGCTCACCCAGGCAAATCAGAGACCGCAGACAATTCTTTCGCTTCTTCAGTCATGAAAGGGTAGATTATGAATAAGGGAAAATCACAGGAATTTGCAGCACGTGTGGCTGAAGCATCAAGAAGCGAGCTTACCGTTATTGTTTATGATGTAATTCTTGAAGATATTACGGAAGCACGTGATATTTGTGATAAAGACAGGGCTGAGTTTAAACATCTCTGTCTTCATGCGTCGCGCTTTGTAAGCGAGCTTATGAGAACGCTTGATTTCAGGTATGACCTGGCAAAAGAACTTATGCGTCTTTACATTTATGTTAATGGGAAACTTAATGAGGCAGCTTTTTCAGGAAGAGTTAAGCCGCTTGATGAGGCAGAACGTGTAATGCCAAAACTCCGTGAAGCCTTTGCGGAGGTTGCAAAGCAGGATAAATCCGGCCCGCTTATGGCACATACCCAGCAGCTTACTGCCGGTCTGACTTACGGCAAGGGTAGCCTGAATGAAGTAACACTTGACGAAACAAACAGAGGTTTTCTGGCTTGAAATAATTATAACGTATAAATATCAGGGCTCCGGTAATTTGTAACCGGAGCCCTTGCTTTTTTATGATTTATTTCTTTTTGCGGCCTTTGCCGGGCAGTTTCCAGCCCTTCTTTTTGAAGAGAAACCAGAGCCCGACTGCAATTGCGCCTGCACCGGCAATAGAACCGGCAACAATCAAAAAGACTGTGTTTCCGTGGCCTTTTCCTTCGGGAACATTAGTAATTACCGGAGTGGCTGTTGGAGCTTCTGTCAAATCACGGGGAGCTTCAGTTGGGGTACCGGGAGCCACTGTAGGAATTTCCGGAGTTGCTGTAGGATTTTCCGGTGCTGATGTAGGAACATCTGTCGGAGTGCCTGTGGGAATTTCAGGCTCATCGGTAGGTGAAATGGGAGCTTCTGTAGGATTTTCGGGAGCTTCTGTAGGATTTTC
>JAZQNE010000065.1:0-25282 GCA_045627185.1 Lachnospiraceae bacterium | reverse complement strand
TACTTGGCTTCACACTGTTCGCAATTGAGGATTTCCCCGTACTCGGAGGATATCTCCGTGCCATGTTTACGGGCTGCGGAGGCTTTGTTAACAGCGATATTCTGTATTATCTGCAGAATTACGGTTTTGTGCTTGCTGTGGCAATTATTATCAGCATGCCTGTATTTCCCAAGCTTAAAGCATTTGTCGAGAGCAGAAATACGAAAACACGTACTGCTATCGGATATGTCTGGATGGTTGTGCTGTTTGCAGTGTTTGGCGTAGGTGTTTCCTACATGGTAGCAGACACCTACAATCCTTTCCTGTATTTCAGATTCTGAAGCAGCAACGCATCGAATTTGGATCGGGCCTTGCTTTGAGTTTTGAAATTGTAATTGATAGGAGTTTTGAAATGACTGATTTCCAGAAAAAAATCTTTGGAATAATTGTTCTTGCAACGGTCGGGGTACTGGCGGTTGCTACGCTTGTTGCGCCCAAAAAGACATATTCCGAAGCGGAAAACAGATATCTGAAGACTCTCCCGGGAATAAGCTTTGACAAGATAAAAGACGGTTCATTTATGGAAGATATAGAGGATTACGCATCCGATCATTTTGTTCTGCGTGATGCTTTCATGACAGCCAGAACAAAGTATGAGCTAATAACCGGAAGAAACAACGTAAACGGTATTTATGTCTGCGCAGATGATTACTACATTGAAGAATACAAAGAACCGGTTAATACGGACAGAATTGAGCGCGCCCTTAAGCGCCTTATGACCGGTATAAGCGGTGCAAAACTTCACGTAATGATTGTTCCGACGGCCGTTACCGTTTATGCCGACAAGCTTCCCGCAACAGCAAAGAATGCAAGCCAGCTTGACGAATTGAATGAACTGACCGCTTTTGTATACAAGGAAAAGCAGACGGAGCAAACCGTTTGTGAATTTGATATTGTTGATGTGACGGATGCACTGATGGACAATAAGGATTCAAAACAGCTGTTTTACAGACTTGACCATCACTGGACAACTGACGGGGCGTATCTCGGATACTGTGAATACTGCAAGGTTGCAGGGCTTACTCCCGCTCCGGAAGAAGCATTTGAAAAAGAGACCGTGACCGATGCTTTCTGCGGAACGTTCCATTCAAAACTCAATGACCCGACTGCAAAGCCGGATTCAATCACCGCTTATTACAGCAAAAATGCTGAATATGAGGTTGTTTACAGAGACAATAAAAAAGAGAGTACGGCAGATTCACCGTACTCTGAAAAATATCTTGAGGGCAAAGATAAATACTCATTTTTCCTTGATAATCAGCATGCCATGGCAGAAATCAGAAATAAAAATGCTGCTTCCGACAAAGCAATTGTCCTGATTAAGGACAGTTACGCAAACTGCATGGTTCCTTTTCTTGCTGAAAATTACAGCACAGTCTATGTGTTTGATACAAGATACTATACTGATTCGGTAACAGATTTTATTAATGCTCACGAAGAAGTATCGGATGTGCTGTTCCTCTACAACCTGTACACGTTTGATACAGATACCGGAATTGCAGGAATTAAGTAAATCAAAATAATACCTGCGGATTATTATTCCTTATGCCTGCCCGGTGTGTTCCGACGTTGTTATTCCGTTTCTTCAACCGTAAGCACAGAGCCCTGAATCAGCTGGGAGAGTGTCTTGAACAGGCGGTTCATATCGATGGGCTTTGAAATGTAATCGATGAATCCTTCGCTTAAGTACTGCTCGCGGACATCGCCGTAAGCGTTGGCAGTAAGGATTGCTACGGGCGTGAAGCTGTTTAGATCTTCGGTGCCCGCACGGAGCTTGTGGAGCGTTTCGATGCCGTCCATTTCGGGCATCATGTGGTCCATAAGAATCAGGTCAAACTTGGTATCATGGCATTTCTGAATACATTCCATACCGCTTATTGCTGTTGTGACTTCAATTTCCGTATCACGAAGAAGTCCCTTGAGAACGGCAAGATTAATGGTGTTGTCATCAACAGCAAGAATCTTTGTGCCGGGAGCTTTAAGCGAATATGTTTCTGACTTGTGATGAGTTGTCTCGACTGCGCTTTCAAGCGTTCCCATAGGGGATGCGTCAATTATCTTAACCGGAATAATTACATGGAAGGTTGAACCGGAACCGTACGTACTGGTGACGTCAACTGTTCCGCCCATAAGTTCGACAAGCTGCTTTGTAATGCTTAGGCCAAGGCCCGTGCCTTCAATGTATTTGTTCTTTCCTTCGTCAAAACGTGTGAAACTTTCAAAAAGATGATCTATATTTTCCGGCTTGATTCCCTGGCCTGTATCGGTAACTGAAATGGTAAGATTAAAAGTTTTTTCATCTGCCTTTCTACCGGTAACGACATAGGTAATTGAGCCTTTCTTTGTATATTTTACCGCGTTCGAGAGGAGATTGATGATAATCTGTCGGATGCGGATATCATCGCCGAAAAACTTCTTCGGAAGCGTTTCATCTATATCCTTTTTGAGCTCAAGGCCCTTCTTTGTAACACTTTCGTCAATCATTCTGATGGAATCGGAAATCAGATCGGAAGTGAAAAACTCAACGGGATTGATTCTGAGCTTTCCGCTTTCTGCTTTTGAAAAATCAAGAACATCGTTAATCAGACCGAGCAGCATGTTGCCGGAATATTCAATGGTTTCGGCATATGTGCGGATGGCAGGGTCATTACTGTCACGCTTGATCATTTCGTTCGTAACAAGAACACTGTTGAGAGGGGTTCTGAGTTCATGCGAAATATTTGCAAAAAGACGGTCCTTTGCTTCACGTTCATAGACTGCCTTGGCACGGTCGCGCGAGATATTCTGGACATTTCTGATTGTTCGAAGAAGTGTTGCCCAGAGAAGCGAAAGCAGGCCGACAAGGAAGAAAATTCCCACTGAATCCATTACATCCAGGATGTTTACTACAACGTGTCCCAAAACGGCAATCACAACAAAGAAAATCAGTGACATGCAGATGCCGGTATAATCCTCAATTTCACCGCTCTTAAGATCCTGAATAAGAGACAGTATGAGCACAATGAGAACAATTGCAACAAGGATTACAAGAACCCAGATTGAAGTGAAAAGTTCCATTATGTTAAGGAAAGATAACAGCGGGAAAATCGGAATTGAGCAGAGCGTCAGAATACAGAGATACGTGTAACGCTTTGAATAACGATGCTGCTGGATTTCATTCAGGAACAGTATGATGGATAAAAGCAGGAACGGACAGAAATAATAGGTGCAGTCCGAAAATACGGAGAGATTACGGGCAAACAGCTGCCTTACCTGAGATTCGGAAACGGTAACAAGCGTTGAAAACAGAGTAATCCAGCCCAGAAACTCGAGCGAACGCTCCATGTTGAAATTCTTTCGCAGAATGCGGCTTGCAATAATAATAACAATGCTGAGAATGAACATGAAGGCAACAAATACAAGTTCAAGGATGTTGGCTTTGATGAGGTCGTACCACAGGTCAAAGTGGGTGCCCCAGCGTATTTCATTGATTGTGCCTGAAAAAGATGTGAAGGATGTCAGTTCGATTCGAAGTGTTTTGCCGGCGTCTTCTTTGTAAAACTCCCACATTACAAATGCACTTGGACTGTTGCGGTCAAGAATACGGGTGTCCTTTGTGTCATATACATGTCTTACAACGCCGTTGACATAAATATAAATGTTTTGCTGTGATGCTCTGAAACAGCCGAAAATGTTGTCCGCCACGGTATTGGGAATGGTAGTTTCAATAACCATGGGCGTTCCGGATTCAACCTCATATTTTCCGGGGACCTTTATCTGTTCAACTGTGCCGTCAGCCCCGACAAGCTTCCACTGTGCGGGAAAAACGGCAGTTTTTGTACGTTTGAAGCTTTCTTCTTTTGGAAAAACAATCTGGAAAATGATTACCAGAAGAAGGATAACCATTACCGGTATATAGAAATACAGATATTTTTGTGCCTTCTGTTTTGGAACTGACTTTTTCACAACAATCCTCCATAAATTGCAATAATTAAATACGCAATATACAAATTTCCATTCAGTATACTACTTTTCTTGAAGAAAAAATAGGTCCCAGATGTTTTTTTCGAAAAAAAACCACTTTTTAGTATTTTCGGTAAAACAAAATAAAACTTGACCGATAATTAAATAAAGATTATTATTTCTGAAAAACTTTTTACGGGCTTATTATTATGAAAAAGATTGCGGCTTTTTTTAAGAAAGAACTTATGCTGACAGTTGCTCTCCTGGCAGCCGTTGCAGCTTTAATCATTACACCGCCTTCGAAGCAACTGATCGGTGACATTGACTGGCATACTCTTGCCACATTGTTCATGATGCTTACGGTTCTTGAGGGCTTTAAGCAGGAAAATATTTTCCTGCCTTTCCTGCGTTTTGCGGGGAAAATTGCAACAATGCGCGGAATGTCATTCTTCCTGATTTTCTGCGTTTTCTTCTCTTCAATGTTTGTAACCAACGATGTTTCTCTTATTATTTTTGTCCCTCTGACAATTATTCTTTTCAGGGCCGGCAATAAAGAAAAATACATCCTTCCCGTTATTTCAATGGAAAACATTGCAGCCATAAGAGGTTCGCTTCTTACACCGTTCGGAAGTCCGCAGAACCTTTTCCTTTACGGACAGTCGGGAGTTTCCGCATGGGATTTTATGCTTCATATGTCACCGCTCTGGGTATCCAGCGCAATCCTTCTTTCAGTGTTTATCTGTGTTCTGTACAGAAAGGACCCGAAGGAAGCCATTAATTCCGAAAATGACAGCCTTGAGCCCTGGGATCCTTCGGCACGTGTAAAAAGAATCCTTTATCTTGCACTCTTTGCGGTTGTTGTCATTACAATTATCAGCCGTACGACGCTCTGGCCGTGGATTACACTCGGGCTGGCGGTCATCGTGCTGATTTTTGACCGTAAAATCCTGGTCAAAACGGATTATGTCCTTTTGCTGACGTTTCTGTGCTTCTTCGTATTTTCGTCATCGATTGCGGCCAATGAGGCAATAGGCGGCTTCCTTAAAAAATCGGTTGCCGGCAACGAGTACTGGTGGAGCATTCTTTTAAGCCAGGTTATTTCAAATGTTCCCGCATCGATTGTACTTTATCCGTTCTCAAACAACCTTGCCGCACTGCTTTACGGCCTTGATTCGGCGGGCCTCTGCTCGCTTATAGGCTCGCTGGCATCAGTTATAAATTATCGTATTTACGTGCGTGAATATCCCGGAAACGGCAGGAAATTCATACTTGTATTTACACTTATAAGTCTTGCGTTCTTTGCCATCATCTGCATACCGTTCATGCTTCTTAGCAATGCATGGCATTTTTAGGATAACAAGCGGGAATCCCCGGTAATTCAATTGCCGGTGTAGCTCACTTTGCAGTGTATTGTGTTGACAGGACTTTTACGATTAAGTAAAATTAAATTGTAACCGGTAAAAAAACCTGCGGATTGCCCCGCATATTCAGAATAGGAGTGTTTTATCGTGGAATACGGATACTATGCTTTAACTGCAATGGTGTGCCTTCTTTCGGTTGCCATTATATATTTCAGAGCCTGCTATACGGATACTTCAAAACGTCAGAAACGTGTATGCAGAAGATTGCTTAGCTATATCCTGCTGTACACGCTTATTGATTTCTTCTGGGGTATCGTGGCAAGGTTTATCAGTTCGACGCCTCTTCCGCTTAATATACTTTCATTCCTTGACCTTTGCGGATCGGGATTTGTTGCGTATTATCTGCTTGTTTTCTCAGGAGTTTACATGGAAGACAAGAAGCTTGTCAGGGTTAAAATCATTGCCATGATTCCCTGGCTTGTCCAGGTTGGTCTTCTTATAGCAAACTTCAGCACAGGCATCATTTATACAATTACACCGGACGGAAGGTATGTTACCGGCCCGTTGCGTATTGCATCTTTTGCTATTCAGTTCTTCTATTTTGCCCTGATTTTCTTCTATGCCCTGATTTCATTCGGATGCGCCGAAAGCGACGAAAACAGCGGCAAGGGCTCAACCATTCTCTGTGCATCGGTTGTCCTGATTCTAATCGGAATTTTCCAGGTTGTTTTCCCGAACATGCCGTTTTACGCGTCAGCCTTCATGCTTGTGGGCCAGCTGATTTTCGTTTTCGCCATGCTGCGCGATATGGAAACCAGTAAAGACAGGAAAATGCGCGAACTGGACAAAAAACAGCAGGATGCAATCCGTGCGTTTGTACAGGAATATGTTGCTGTTCTCAGAGTCAGCTATGACGAAAATCTTTTTGAAATAGTTGCGGTAAATCCGGTATTTTCAGGAATTATAGGAAAAGATAATTCCGGAAACTTTACCGACTGGATTGATACAACGCTGGTCTGCAGGCTCTGCCCTGAGGATGTTGATTACTTTATTCGCGCTGCACGCAAGGATGAAGTCCTTCGCAATCTTGACAGACACGGACGTTATTCCTTCAACTTCAGACTGATGAGCGGTAAAAATCCCGTTTATTACTCAATCAGTTTTATTCACAGCGACTGCGATGAAACCGCGGTTTATGTGTCAGTTGCAAACGTGGACCGTGAAATACGCCGTGAGCAGGACCGTCTGAATGAGATTTCAAAGGCCGAAAGACGTGCGGACGAAATAAGGACCGGTCTTGAGGAGAGCAAGCTTGCGCTTGGAGCACTTGCAAGAAGTTACAGGGTTATGTTTGTGGTTGATCTTGAAAACGGTCTTGTCGGTGAATTGTTTGCCGGTGATGAAAGTGACGGTATTGACAGAAATGAGCTGAGCGCACGTACAACAATCATGTCGGTTGTCACATCGGTATGCCACCAGGAAAGCTTCAGTTCGACAAAGAACTTCTGTGAACTTAAAACAGTTGCCGACAGACTCGACAGAAAAGACAGGATAAAACACGACGCCGTGACAAAACGCGGAACTGCCTGCACTTTCAGCTTCTTCCGTTTGTCATCCCTTGCTGACGGAAAACCGGAAAAGGTGATTTTTGCATTGTCTGAGGATAAAAACAATGGATAATCCGAATACAAAAAACATGATTCTCTGCTCGACGGGCACCATGATCGGACGCCCGAACGGCAGAGATTATAATTTGCTGAAAACATTCGTTCCGAAACTTAAATGCGACGGACTGGAATTTATGATGTATTCCACCTGGCAGGAAGAAAGACCCCGGATAACGGATGTGCTTAGAGGCCTGAACGTTCCCATTCCCGTGCTTCATTGTCAGAAAGGGATAGGAGAGGACATTGCGGAAGGAAACAGTGCGCAGGGACTTGCACGATTTGAGGCGGACTGCGCAATGGCACATGAAATCGGTGCCGACAGGGTTGTGCTTCATCTCTGGAACGGGAAAATTTCGGACTCCCATATGGATAAAACCCTTGCTGCCGTACCTGAGCTTGTACGGCTGTCAGATTCGCATGGCGTAAAGCTTACAATCGAAAACGTGGTTTGTGCAAATTCCGATCCGCTGACTCACTGGGATGAACTTCTGACGCTCTGTGACGGCTTTTATTTCACGTTTGACACAAAAATGGCTGCGTTCCACGGCCAGATGGAAAAAATGGCTGAGAAGGCTTCAGAACGCTTCTGGGAGAAGATAATTCATATTCACGTGAATGACTATTCGGGCGGCGTGCTTGAGTGGGACAAACTGAGCACACTTCCGATCGGTGCGGGACACATTGCTTTTGAACCGTTCTTTGATCTTGTAAAGCAAAAAGGATATGACGGTTACTTTACGGTTGAGGCAACATCGTTTGATAAAACGGGAGCGGTTAATATAGGACAGCTTAATGACTGCTTTGAAAAAATCAGGGGCTTTATGAAATAAATTAACGGAACGGGAATAACCGTGCCTTGATGAACAGTTCGCATTTTGCGAACTGTTTTTGTTTTGTGAAGAATAACCGGATTGGGTTTGGAAACGTTTCCAGAAAAAGAAAAAAATACTTTTCTTTTTGGACATTTTGTGCTAGTATAAATGAACATATTTCTTATGGGAGGTAGTTATGAGAAAAAATCATGGTTTCAGACGGTTTGTGGCAGTATTCATGATGGTGCTGCTCACCGTCGGACTTTTTGGCAACGTTACCAATGCCAAGGCTGCAAACGGCCCTACACTCCGCTTCCATTTCCACAGAGCAAGCGGTGAATATGACGGCTGGGATGTATGGCTTTGGGAAGCAGGTAAAGATGGTGCCGGTTACGAACTTAAAGAAGAAAACGGTGAAAGAATCGCTACAATGCAGGTTTCTGCAGGCTGTTCATCCGTTGGCTTTATTGTAAGAACAGCAGCCTGGGACAAGGATATCGGAGAAGACCAGTTTATCGATATCGCAGAAGTTGTTTCGGGTACTGTTGACGTTTACGTGGAATCAGGCGTTAAGGGCTATACAAAAGAGTATGGCAATGACGTTGTTCTGGGCATCAAGGTCAGAACCGTAAAGGGTAATGATGACGGAACCGTAGGCGTTACAATGACAGGCAAGATTGAAGAAGATCTTATGACCGTATTCAAGGTAAGAAGCCGTGACGGAGACCTTACAATTACAGATGTAAAGAACGTTGGCGGTTATGATTATAAGATTTATCTGAAGGAAGAACTTATTAACTCTCACAGATACACACTGTTTTATGAGGGAGACGGCTTCATCGTTAATATGCCCAACGTATATTCAACAGAGGAATTTGAAGCACAGTATACCTACACGGGCAGTGACCTTGGTGCAACCTGGACAAAGGAAAAGACAACATTCCGTGTATGGGCACCTCTTGCTGAGAAGCTCACTGTTAACCTTTACAAGGCCGGAGACGAATTCGCAAGCGATCTCATTGAAAAAATTGAGATGAAGGAAGACGTTAACGGTACATGGGTTGCCGAAAAAGCAGGCGATCAGAACGGCGTTTACTACACCTACAGCATCCTGATTGACGGCAGAACAGTTGAAACTATTGACCCTTATGCACGTACATCCGGTGCAAACGGCAAGCGTGGCATGATTATTGACCTTGATTCAACAGATCCCGAGGGCTGGGCTAAAGACAAGAACCCCAATGCGGGCCTTACAATCAATGATGCCATTATTTATGAAGGCCATATCCGTGACCTGACTGAATCAAAATCTTCAAATATCCAGAATGCAGGCAAGTTCCTCGGACTTACGGAAACAGGCGTAAAGACCGATTCCGGAATTTCTACCGGTATTGATCATATGAAGGACCTTGGAATTACACATCTTCACATCCTTCCTATGTACGATTACGGTTCGGTTAATGAGACTGCAGGCGGCTATAACTGGGGTTATGACCCTGTTAACTACAATATTCCCGAGGGCTCCTATTCAACTGACCCCAAAAACGGAGCAGTGCGCGTTTCAGAGCTTAAGCGGATGGTTAAGGCCCTTCATGACAACGGAATCAGCGTTGTTATGGATGTTGTTTACAATCACGTTCAGAATGCTTCAACATTCTCAATGAACGTTCTTACACCCGGTTATTTCTCACGTATTGCTGATGACGGAACTTATTCAAACGGCTCAGGCTGTGGAAACGACACCGCTTCCGAGCGCAGCATGGTTCGTAAGTTCATTGTTGAATCGGTTAATTACTGGGTTGAGGAATATCACATTGACGGCTTCAGATTCGACCTTGTAGGTCTTATTGACGTTGATACAATTAATGAAATTGTAAAGACTGTTCATGAGAAACATCCTGACGTTATTTTCTACGGCGAAGGCTGGACTCAGACAACACTCATTACAAAGGATATTCCGCTTGCAACACAGACAAATTCGTCACTTACACCCGGATTTGCTTACTTTAACGATACTATCCGTGACGGTCTTAAGGGCAGTGTGTTTGATCAGGGTACCGGTTTCGTATCGGGCGGAAATGGTTCCGAAGCTGCAATTGTACGCTGCTTCCTTGGCGCTGACAGATGGTGCAAGAGTCCTTCACAGACAATTAACTACGCATCATGTCATGATAACAATACTCTTATTGACAGAATAGTTCTTTCAAGAAAAGACGCATCCTATGAGGACTGCGTAAAGATGAACAAGCTTGCAGCGGCTGTTTATCTGACTGCCGAAGGTATTCCTTTCATGCAGGCAGGTGAAGAAATGCTTCGTACAAAGGTTAATTCGGACGGAACTTTCAACTCCAACAGTTACGATGCAGGCGATACGGTTAATGAAATCAATTACGCCTCACTTGATGATGCACTCACAGCAGAAGTTTATGAGTATTACAAGGGACTTATTGCTTTCAGAAAGGCACATTCCGTATTAAGACTTACAACATCGGAAGATGTTGACAAATATGTTTCAAAGGTAGCCGTTAACAAGGAAAACCTTGTTGTTATGAATGTTACCGGTGGTCCGGAAACCGAAAAGTCAAAGGCTATGTATTTCATTTTCAATGCAAATCCCGAAGAAGTTGAGATTACACTTCCCGAAGGTGAGTGGGATATTTGCGCAAACGGTACCAATGCAGGAAACAAGAGCCTTGGAAAGGCTTCCGGCACAATAAAGGTTGATGGAATCAGTGCAATGATTCTTGTACAGGGTGGTCTTGAAAAGGCAGTAAACATCAAGGCTATCGTCCTTCCCGCAGTTTTTGCTTTACTTTTTATTGCAATTGTGGTAATAATAATAGTAACCGCAAGCAAGAAAAAAAGGGGTGCGAAAGCGGTTGCGGAAGGAGAAAAGGATGTTGAGAAAAAATAACAGGCTTTTATTATCGTTTTTAGTATTATTATTCGCAATTGTACTTGGGGCATGTGAAAAAAAAGAACCTACAGCGGATCCGAATGTAACACCGACTCCGACTGAAAGTCCTAAATACGTTCCGGGCCCCAAAATTGAAGGAAGTTCTCTTTACGTTGAAAAGGTAAACAATCTTCCTGATGATTTCATCTTCGGAATGGATGCTTCTTCGGTTCTTTCGGAAGAAGCGAGCGGCGTTAAGTATTACGGCTTTGACGGTCAGGAGCAGGATGTGTTCAAAACACTTGCCGAGTCAGGCGTTAACTACATTCGTGTCCGCGTATGGAACAATCCGTATGATGAAAACGGAAACGGCTTCGGCGGTGGAAACTGTGACATCAATACAGCAGTTGAAATCGGTAAACGTGCAACAAAATACGGCATGAAGCTTCTTGTTGATTTCCATTATTCAGACTTCTGGGCCGATCCTTCAAAGCAGATGGTTCCGCTTGCATGGAAGGACATGAAGATTGAAGAAAAGACAGAAGCTGCCTACAAATATACGGTTGAATGCCTTACAAAGCTTAAGGATGCCGGCGTTGACGTAGGTATGGTCCAGGTCGGAAATGAAACAAACGGCAAGTTCTGCGGTGAGACAATCTGGTTTAACTTCCAGTACATCTTCGCAGCAGGTTCAAAGGCTACACGTGAGGTTTTCCCGAATGCACTTGTTGCGCTCCACTTTACCAACCCCGAAAAGGTTACCAATTACGCAGATTACGCTAAGAAGCTTGCTTATTACAACATTGATTACGATGTATTCGGTTCATCCTATTATCCGTACTGGCACGGAACACTTGACAATCTTGCGAAGGTGCTTTCGGATATAGCAACAACATATGATAAAAAAGTAATGGTTCTTGAAACATCTTACGCTTATACGAATGATGATTCGGACTTTTACGGCAATACAATTACCGACAGCGGTTCAACAAAGAAGGATTATCCCTTCACGGTTCAGGGCCAGGCAAATTCAATCCGCGCAATTACGGATACACTTGTTAACAAGACAAAGAATGCAATCGGCATCTGCTACTGGGAAGGAACATGGATTACCGTTGGTCAGAACAGCTGGGAAGAAAACAGTGCCAAGTGGGAGAAATACGGTTCAGGCTGGGCTTCAAGCTACGCTGCAAAGTATGATCCCGGTGATGCCGGCAAGTATTACGGTGGCAACTCGGTTGACAACCAGGCAATGTTTGACCCGAACGGCAAGCCGCTTGAATCCCTGAGAGTCTTCAACCTTATGCGCTATGGCAACAGCACTGAGGCAAAGGCTGACGCTCTTGAAGATATTACAATGATTGTTGACCTTAACGGCAAAATCACGCTTCCTGAGACGGTTAACGCTGTTATGACAGATGATTCCAAGAAGGCAATTCCCGTTAAGTGGAACATTACAGACGCTGACTACGAAAAAATGTACAACGGCGGTGCCGCCAAGTACGATATTACCGGTGAGGCCGGCGGAATGACTGCTCACTGCTATATTTCAATGATTGAATTCAATTTCATCGATGATTACAGCTTTGAGTCGGGAAAAGCAGGCAAATGGGTTATCAAGGACCTTGCAAAGGCTGATGAACTCTATATTGAGGAAAAAGCTTCGGATTCGCTTACAGGTGACTGGCACATGCATTTCTGGAGTGCAGCAACCGATTCTGTTAAGTTCACGCTTGAACAGCCGATTGAGAATCTTCCTTCCGGTAAGTACAAATACACCATTTCCATTATGGGTGGTGATGCCGGTGACCATGACGTTTATTCCTACGTAAAAATCAACGGAGAAATCGTAAAGAAGGCTCCTCTTAAGATTACATCGTACGGAAACTGGGATACGGCGGTTATTGAAGATATTGAATATACCGAAGGCAGTGAAATTATTGTCGGTCTTTATGTTCAGTGCAAGGGTGCCAATAACGGTGCCTGGGGCAAGATTGATGATGCACTCCTTAATTCTGTTAAGTGATGCTGCATGAAACAATCGGATTAAGTAATTTTAAGGACATATAAAACCATCAAAAGACGGGTTATCCGGGCAGAATTCCGGAACCCGTCTTTTTTTATTGGAACAGACAAATGAGAGAAAACGTTTTATGAAAATAATTACGTGGCTTTTGTGAAAAATCTATAAAAAAGACTTGACTTTTTGACCCAAATCAGTTAAATTTGTCGTGTTGGAAACGTTTCCGAAAAAATGGAAACGGTTGCGCAGATTGCGCACTGACAAAAGACAGATTTTCTTTTAGGAGGAGAATTATGAAAAACTTGAGAAAAGTTCTCGCACTTGTTCTGGTTCTTTCTATGGTAATTGCTCTTGCAGCATGCGGAAAGAGACCCGGAACCACTAACGCTGCGAAACCTACCGAGCCCGCTCAGAAAACTGAGAAGAAGAACTTTGATATCAAAGTTTGGGTTCCCGAAGCAGCAGTTGAACTGACCAAAAAACAGATTAGTGATTACAATGCAAACAACACAGACGGTTACACCTTCAACGCTACAGTTGAGAAGTGTTCAGAGGCTGATGCTGCTACTACCATGATCACAGACGTTGAGTCCGGCGCTGATATTTATTTCTTCGCTCAGGATCAGGCAGCTCGTCTTATCGCAGCAAACGCACTCAGCAAACTTGGTGTTGCTGCTCAGAAGTCTATTACAGACGCTAACGCAGCAGGCGTTGTTGCAGCTTGTCTTTCAGGCGGCGAAATGTACGCTTACCCTCTTACCGCTGATAACGGTTACTTCATGTACTATGACAAGAGAGTCGTTGCTGACGCAGATGTAGATGATCTTACAAAGGTTATCGCTGATTGCGAAAAAGCCGGCAAGACTTTCTGCTTCGAAATGGGTACATCAGCTTGGTACCTTGCTTCCTTCTTCTTTGCAGAAGGCATCAACTGCCATTCTGATTGGACTATGTCAGAAGACGGCAAGGAATTCATCGGTATTGATGATAACTTCAATTCAGAAAAAGGTCTCATTGCAGCAAGAGGTATTTACGAACTCGTTTCTTCGAGCGCATTCGTAAGCTCTTCAGCAGGTTCGGAATTTGATGCATCTGTTCCCGCAGGTGTTGTTGTTTCCGGTACATGGGATTATGAAACTGTAAAGGGTATCCTTGGTGACAACCTTGGAACAGCAGATCTTCCTTCATTCACAGTTGACGGCAAGTCATATCACCTTGGTTCTTACAACGGTTGCAAGCTTCTTGGTGTTAAGCCTCAGACAGATGCTGAAAAGTCAGCAGCTATCCACAAACTTGCTCAGTACCTTGTAAGCGAAGCAGGCCAGCTTGAGCGTTTCAATACACTTGCTTGGGGTCCCGCTAACACAAACGCACAGAACAATGACGCTGTAAAGGCTAACCCCGGTCTTAACGCTCTTCTTCAGCAGGCTCCTTACTCAATCCCTCAGGGACAGATCAGTGGTGCTTGGTGGGATATCGCTAAGGTTATCGGCGTTGACGTTCAGGAATCAGGCGGAGACGTTGAGAAGATGAAAGCAGCCCTTGTTAAGTATGAAAAAGCTATCGCAGCAAGCCTTGCTCTTCCTGAGGATGTAAAGGAAGCTTGGGGTCTCATCGGTGCTTATGAGACAAACAACTGGAATGTAGACGATAAGATGGTTAAGTCAAACCAGGTTACAGATCTTCCTACATACTTCAGTGAGACCGCTCACTTCTTCAAGGTTGGCGATAAGTTCAAAGTTCGTAAGGGCCAGTCATGGGATGTAAACGTTGGTGCTGACGGTACACTCGGCGGACCTGACTTCGAAGTTAAAGAAGAAGGTTACTACTTTGTTAAACTTGTATTCAATGAGGCTGGTACATCTGAACTTTCACTTGTTAAGAACAGCCCTGTTGGTGGTTGGACAGTAATTGGAAACATGTATGGTGATACAAACTGGACCAAGGACCTTGACATGGAAATCCAGGCAGACGGCAAGACCTACAAGTCAGTAGCAATTGACTTTGAGGCAGGCGCTGAGTTCAAGGTTCGTCAGAGCATGAACTGGGATGTTTCAGTTGGTGAAGGCAGCGGTAACTACAAGGTTGCTGAAGCTGGTAAGTTCTTTGTTGTATTTGATACCGAAGCAAAGACAATCACACTTGAGAAAGCTGAATAATTCAGTTTTATCTGACCCTGTTTAGGTAAGATGATTACAAGGGTTGGAGTCACGGGTTTGACTCCAACCCTTTTTTTCAAAAAGAACCCGGTTTAGCCAAAATACGTAATGATGTGGGGATTAACAGATGAATAATTTCTTTGCGAAAATTGGCAAGGCAATCAAGAATGAAGTTGTGGACTTCGGTCGGACTTTTGCCCGCGGTGACTGGAAGACCTGGTTGTCTGTCGTTATTATGGGCGCAGGCAATTTTCTGCGCGGTCAGATTGTAAAAGGTCTGGCATTTTTAGCCGCTGAGGCCGGCTTCATTTTCTATATGTGGTACATGGGACTGTACTATCTGTCCATGCTCCCGAGCCTTGGGATTGAAGAACCGGGTGAAAAATATGATGAAGTATATGATACTTATGTTCAGTCTTATGGAGATAACTCCTTCCAGATACTGCTCTACGGTGTTCTGACTATCATTGTTATTGCAGCAATCGTTGTTATTTGGAGACTGAATCTTAAGTCAGCCTTCAAAGCACAGCAGATGCAGAAGGAAGGAAAAAAACTTCCCAAATTTAAGGATGATCTTCATTCCCTTATCGATGAGAAGTTCTATAAGACACTTCTTGCACTTCCGCTTACAGGTATTATCCTGTTTACGGTATTACCTTTGATTTTCATGATCCTGGTTGCGTTTACCAACTATGACGGAACGCATGACGGTTACTTCACACAGCTTTTCCACTGGCAGGGCTGGGCAAACTTCAAAACACTGTTTGCTGTAGATGTGGAACCGATTCCGGGAACACTCAATTATAAACAGATTTTCTTCAGAATCCTGGGATGGACTGTAATCTGGGCATTCTTTGCAACCTTCACAAACTATTTCCTTGGAATTATCGTAGCTCTTATGATTAACAAAAAGGGAATCAAGTTTAAGAAATTATGGAGAACTATCCTTGTTCTCACAATCGCTATTCCGCAGTTTATTTCACTGCTTTATGTTTCCAAAATGTTTGATAAATCGGGACTCATTAACGGTTTCCTGGTTAAGTCGGGACTGATACAGACGGCCTTTGATTTCTGGGGCAAGAAGACGGCAGCCCGAATCCTTGTTATTGTGATAAATATCTGGATTGGTATTCCTTACCTGATGCTGATTTCAACCGGTATCCTTATGAACATTCCGGCTGACCTTTATGAATCGGCACGAATCGACGGAGCAACACCTTTCCAGCAGTTTATAAAGATTACAATGCCTTATATGCTCTTTATCACCGGACCTTATCTTCTGACGAGCTTCACGGGAAATATGAACAACTTCAACGTCATATTCCTGCTATCGGGAGGCGGGCCAACCAATGCCCCGGCGAGTGCTGCGGCAGGAAGCGTCGGCTACACGGACCTTCTTATTACCTGGCTGTTCAAGATTACAACCGGTACAGACTCAAAGTATTATCTGGCATCAGTAATCGGTATTTTAATATTCGTTGTGGTTTCGGTTATTACACTTATTGTTTATAACCTGTTACCGTCCAACAGAAACGAGGGGGATTTCTCATAATGAGCGATTATTCAGTAAAATCAAGTCGTCGTGAAAAATCCGCCGACTTAAAAGCAATTACACATCCTAACAGAAAGAAATTCTTTGCTGTTAATGACGAAAAGAAAATTAAATTAGGCTGTATTATTTCGTATATCCTTACACTTCTTGCAATGTTTTTCAGCATTAACTGGGGAACATTAAAATCAGCAATTGAAGGCGCTGAAGGAAAGAAAGACTATAAGTTTGCAAACTTTTTACTGCTTGCAAAACAGATGCTGTTTGGCTCTAACGGTGGCGACAGTACCGTTTTGAATGACCTTAGAACTGTTTTCGACGGTGCAAATAAGTTATGGCTGTTCAACTTATTAGTTTTTGGAATTGCAGTTCTGTTTGCTGTTCTACTTATTGTCGTACCGATTCTTATGCTTGTTCTTCACAGGGAAAATAAGCGTTATGCACTTATTCTTTCACTGTTTGCGAATATTGTTTCCATGATTCTGGAAGTAGTTTTTGTGGCAGTACTGTTTAATTATGAGGGCAAGCTTTACCCCGACAATGCGGTTTACACACCTGTATCAATTTCCTGGCCGCTTGCGGTTGCACTCGGAATCCAGCTCATACTGGTAATTTACACCGCAGGAAAGACAATCGGAAGCAATGCTGTAATTTATTCAATCCTTGTGCTGATGAGCATTGTTTGGCTGTATCCTTTCATCTGTATCGTACTTCAGTCATTCCGTATGGAAAAAACATGGCAGGTTGGCTATGTAATTCCCAAGCAGTGGGGCCTTGGCAACTTCAAGAAACTGTTTGATAAGGAAACCGGTTTTGTCAGATGGTATGCAAACACACTTGTCATTGCTCTTGTTTGTTCGGTAACGCAGACGATAATCGTTCTTTGCATGAGTTACACGCTTTCACGTTTCCGTTTCAAATTACGTAAGCCTTTGATGCAGTTCATGCTTATTTTAGGACTCTTCCCCGGAATGCTCAGCATGATCATTCTGTACCGAGTTCTGAAGGACCTTGGCCTTACCATGAGCCATTCCGTACCCGGTCTGATTCTGGTTTATGTAGCTTCTTCAGGTATGGGTTATTACATTTCGAAGGGCTTCTTCGATACAATCTCAACCTCACTTGATGAGGCAGCCCGTGTTGACGGTGCTACACGTCTTCAGGTTCTTATCAACATCATTTTACCGCTGTCAAAGCCGATTGTTATTTATACAATCCTTACAGCATTCATGGGACCTTGGGGCGATTTCGTATTCGCACAGTACATTGCATTCAATACCAGTGAAGGTATGAACGTTGCGGTCGGTCTGAAATCCTGGCTGACGCAGGATGCAATAGATGCCTACTACACCACATTCTGTGCCGGCGGTGTTGTTGTCGCGATTCCTGTCGCGATATTGTTCCTCTGCCTGCAGAAGTACTACGTAGAAGGCGTAACAGGCGGTTCAGTCAAGGGCTGATGCCTGATAATAAAGACTTCTTATACTTCCCCGACTTTTCTGCCGGGGAAGTATTTGCTTGAGGATTTGGAGAAGACTATGAAAAAGAACAGAAAAAAACTGATTCGGATTATTGCTGCAGCACTTTGCCTGTCAATGCTCTGTGCCTGCGAAAAGCCTGTAACACAGGGCCCGTCGCAGAACGGACAGAAAGATGTTTCGGGAAAATATTACCTTGATAACAAGTCGGGTGAGGCAATTATTGATGATGTAAATACCGAAAAACTTGTTGCTGCAGCTGACGATAACAACAACCGTGTGTTTTATGAGATCTTTGTAGGCGCTTTTTCGGATTCGAATGGTGATGGAATAGGCGACCTTCGCGGCCTTATTGAACGTTTCGATTATTTGAACGATGGTGACCCGAAATCCGGCAAAAGCCTTGGCGTTGAAGGTATCTGGCTTATGCCCATTTTCAAATCAGGCTCATATCACAAGTATGATATAGATGATTACTACACAATCGATCCGAAATACGGCACAATGGATGACCTTCGTGAACTCACAAAGCTTTGCCATGAGCGCGGCGTGAAGCTTATCATCGATATGGTCATAAACCATACAAGCCTTCAGAATGAGTGGTTTGTGAAGTTTGCCGAAGCACAGAAGAACAATGACACTGCAAACGTGTATTATGACTTCTACACCAACAGCGCCACAAAGCCTTCCGGAAACCGTGCATTCTACAAGATTTCGGGCGCATCGGGCTATTATGAAGGCAATTTCTCATCTGACATGCCGGAACTTAATTTTGATAATGAAAAAGTGCGTCAGGCTGTGCTTGATGTTGCGAAATTCTATCTTACCGACGTCGGTCTTGACGGATTCCGTTTTGATGCCGCCAAGTATGTATATTTCGGAGATGAGCCCAAAAACGTAGAGTTCTGGCAGTGGTATGTTGACAGTCTCCGTGCAATTAAACCCAATGTCTACACTGTTGCTGAGGTTTGGGACAGCGATTCGATAACATCGAAATATCTGCCTGCAGTAAACTGCTTCAGCTTCCAGTCGGCGCAGACAGACGGTCTTATCAGCCAGGCTGCAAAAACCGGAAATGTTACGGCCTACACAAGATATGCCGCAAACTTTGTAACAGAGGCACGTAAGGTGCGTTCTGATGCCACTCTGGTGCCTTTTATAGCAAACCATGATACAGACCGTGCTGCAGGCTATCTCAGCGTAAATGAGGGCTATGCTTATGCAGCCGCAAACGTTTATCTGCTCGGCCCGGGTTCACCGTTCATCTATTACGGTGAGGAAATAGGCATGAAGGGCTCGCGCGGAACTGCGGGAACCGACTCAAACCGCCGTCTTGCAATGCTCTGGGGTGACGATGATCCCGTTCAGGACCCTGAAGGCACAACCTACAGCAAAGACCTTCAGATCAACGGAACCGTTTACAAACAGGCAATGGACGGAGACAGCCTTTTTAACCATTATAAGCGCCTTATTATGGTCAGAAAAGCTAATCCTGAGATTGGTCTCGGAACCTGCGTTTCTATTGATAATTCAAAGAATAAGCTTGGCGGATTTGTTTATGAGTACAACGGCAGTAAGGTTGCTGTTGTTCATAACACCACAAAAACCGAGCTTTCCATCAATCTTTCGGACATTAAGGAAGGCACATTTACCGTGCTTTACGATGTTGTCGGAAATGGCGGTGCAACACTTGAGGAAGGCAGACTGACCATTTACGGCCAGACAAGCGTTATTTTACGATAAAATTACAGGCTGACAGTGCCGGACTTTATGTTCAGCCTGTCAGCTTTTTTTCGGATTTGGTATTCGGGCTGTCAGCTTTTTGGCAGACCTTTTGCACTTAAATCCTCTTGACACATATACTTAAATCTGTTAGTATACAAGCAGAGTGCAACCGCTTGCGCAAACATCCTTCAAAAGGAGAAAACCGTTGCGAATGTGCAAAACTCCTTCTTAAGAAGAAAACTGTTGCGAATGCGCAAACAGGCTGCCGGAAAGGAAACGGGTAATGGAAAACAAGTTTATTGTTAACATCATTCACCGTCCGGAAATGGTTCCGGAATATGCGGAAAAAGTTACCGGTCACGGAAAATCGGAAGACATCAGCCGTAAGGCACTTCTTACCGAGTCACTTGACATCTTTAAGACACAGCAGCGTCTGGCGCATGAGAATGGTCTTAAAACCACTATTCAGATGACATATGCAAGTTTGTTCAATGACGAAGCTGTAGAGCTTGCAAAGCAGCATCATGAGCAGTACGGAGATGAAATTGCGCTGACTCTTCTTGGTCTGCCCTGCAAGGAATTCCGTGAGAAATATAAAACAAAGGATTTCTGCATCTGGATGTTCTCAATGGAGGACAAAATCAGCATCGTTAACGATGTATTCGGCAAGTTCTATGAGCGTTTCGGTTTTTATCCCGAATCAACCGGCTCATACTACATGGATGCAGAGCTTACAAACTACATTAAAGAGAATTATCCTTCGGTAAAGTGTGCCGTTGCAACATGCTGGGAGGAAGGCCCCAAGGCTTACCACACCTGCAACAACAGCTGGTACACACTGATGGACGGCGGCCCCTGGGCTCCGTGGATTCCTTCAAAAGTTAACACACATGCGCCTGCGGCAGACGAGTCCGAGGACAGTGGTATTGTTGCAATTCCTCATCTTTCAAGAGACCTGCTTGCCTGCTATGACGGTAACGGCTCGAACTTCGGAACACACCCGCAGAACGTGCTCCGTGGCATGATTTATCACGATAACGAGTTCCCTTACCTGTTCAACCTGATCGACCAGTACCGCGTACTTGGCGATTACAACAACGGCATCGCTTACAACATGATGTTTGTAGGTCCCGGCTGGATGAACAAGATGGGACGCTGGGAAGCACCTTATGAGCTTCTTTACAAGTCTTACTCAGAGGGCATGAAGTATTACGGTGAACTCAAAAAGCAGGGTCAGCTTGAAGACCTGACCATGGCTGAGTGGGCAACGTTCTATCGTGAGCACAAGAGCTACACAGAGCCCGAATGTGCACTCTGGAAGGATATCCTTTACGGCTCCGACAAGCAGCTTTTCTGGTACAATGACCCTTACATGCGTGCCTGCGTGAACATGGAGCAGGGCGGTGCAATTGTTGACCTGCGTCCGTACGCAGCAAAGCTTGAATGGCCTATAGGAATTGGCACACCGCATGTTCAGGACTGCTCTTATCCGTTCCTGATCCAGGAAAAGTACAGAGCCGGTTATTTCACACATTATGCGGGCGAAGGTACCGTGCGCTCAGCAAAAATCATTCACAATGGCGAAGAAGTTGACCTGTGCCTCTGCAGAACACGCGCAAGGTTTTCGGAAGAGGTTATTAAGGGAAGTGCAGCCAAGGCTAACGGTACTGTTCCCGCAGAAACCATCGTTCCCGTAAAGAAGGACAAGAAGGTCCGCACACTTACGCTGAATCCTGTAGATATCGAATTCTCAGACCTTACGGTTAAGCTTCAGACAAAGGTTATTTTTGAAGAGGGCAGCGGCGAAATCAAAATCACCCGCGAAATCCTTGAAATGAGCGACCCTGAGGCAGAAGTTCAGATTAATGAATATATGGTTGCCTGCTACGGCACCACCGAATATCCCGAGGATATGACCTGCGTAACGCTCCGTGCCGTAGGCCCGAAGGATGAATATGTCAAAGGGCTTGAAAACGGCGGCATTGAGAGCATGTTTGGCGATATGATGTCGCCTGACTCACGTACCATTAATTATGCATACAAGTGCCGTGAAGAGTATGTTGCCGCTGCAAATGAAGTAAATGCCAGCGTTCGCGCGATCAAGACGCTTGTAACGCTTCGTGGTGAGGGCGGTAAGGATAATATCGGTTACATCAAGGAAGGCTACGCTTTCTCCCCGATGTTTACACTCGGATACACAGCAACTCTTAAGAATAAGGAGGTTTACACAACATGGCTCAGGTTGGAAAGGGAAGATTAAATTACAGATGTCCGTCCTGCTTTATGCGTGACCTCGACATCGATATGTTCTACGATAAAGACCGTGACGAATTCTACTGCATTCGCTGCCAGTACCGCGGTAATGAGGCAGATGTACTCGCAAAGAATGAAATGGCCCGTTTCCGTTACAAAAACATGATGAAAAGATATACCATGGAGGAACTGAGAAAATAAGGCCTGTACAGCGGGCAGTAAACAACGGAATACGTATAATGAATAAGTGGCCGCGCGCAGCACGGCTGCTTTGAATAATTAATTTTTGTTTTCAAAAAGAAGCCGTTGAAACAGGTTGTCTCATGGCTTCTTTTTGCTGTATTCGTGTCGGATTTATTATGTTTGGTTAATCTTTTGAACTCATTTGAAGACTGTTTCGCTTCAATGTATTGACAAAACAGGAGATACGGCTATAATAAGATTGAATCGTATTTTAGCCACAAGGAGATTCATATATGTCATATTTGAAACGTTCGTTGGAATCCAAGTTTCTTGAAGTCAACATGGATTTCAGCTGCATTATTCTTATTGGCCCGAGACAGGTTGGCAAAAGCACCATGCTTGAGCATTTAATGGAGGGGACAAATCGACGTCAGGTTACTTTGGACGATATGGAAGAACGGCGTCTTGCTCAAAGGGACCCTGCACTGTTTTTGGAAATGCACCCTGCACCTGTTCTGATTGATGAGATTCAATATGCGCCACAGCTGTTTTCGTATATTAAGATTGCAATTGATAAGGGCGCTTCTCCCGGTTCATACTGGCTTACCGGCTCTCAGGCTTTTCGACTTATGGAACTGGCACAGGAATCTCTTGCCGGAAGAGCAGCAATCCTGCATATGTCTGCCCTGTCTCAATCGGAATTATATGGAGACGGTACTGCTGTTCCTTTTTCTGTGGAATTGGATACCCTTATGGGACGTAAAGAGTCACGTGGCGCTGCTTCACCTACAGAGATTTATGAGAGAATCTGGAACGGAGCAATGCCCGGACACAGAAGCGGAAAATACAAAGACCGAGATGTGTTTTACAGCTCTTATATCCAGACCTATATTGATCGCGACGTATCTGATATGATTCCCGGGGTGAACAAACTTTTATATGCGGATTTTATCCGTGCAGCAGCCTGCCGTGCCGGACAGATGCTGAATGTTCATGATATCGCAACCGATGTCGGAGTCAGTGACGATACCGCAAAGCGCTGGCTTGCGGTTATGGAAAAATCCGAGGTTATTTTCTACCTGCGCCCTTACTCCAACAATCTCTTAAAGAGAACGATAAAGACACCTAAAATGTATTTTTTCGATACGGGTTTGGTTAGTTATCTTACAAGATATTCGTCACCTGAAATACTTCAAAACGGCGCAATTAATGGTGCGATACTGGAGAATTATATTGTAAGCGAAATCATCAAGACCTACCACAATTCTGCCAAAGAATGTTATCTCCACTATTATCGCGACAAGGAAAGCAACGAGGTCGATATTGTACTTGAAAGCGACGAAATGCTCCATCCAATTGAAATCAAGAAATCCACAAATCCCGGAAGCGAACTTGTTGGTGCGTTTAATATTCTGGACAAGGCTTCTGTGCAAAGAGGAACCGGAGCAATCATCTGTTTGAAAAATGAACTTTCCGCGATAGATCGGCAGAATCTGATTGTTCCTGCATGGATGATATGATTTTAAGATGACAGGCGGGAATTCCCGGCTATTCAACGGCCGAAATATATAGTAAAGAAAAAGTATATCGCTTTAATAGATAAATAAGGAATTAACAACATGCTTAATCTCACTTTAGAAGACAAAATGAAACTTGTTTCAGGACAGGGCTCCTGGCATACAAATAGCCTTGAGGGACGTGTTGACTGTGTATGGATGTCAGACGGACCTCATGGTTTACGCGCACAGTCGGAAAAGGAAACAAAAAACAATAAAAGTTATTATGCAACCTGCTTCCCCACAGCCAGCGCACTTGCGGCAAGCTGGGATCCGGAGCTTGTTGCGGAAGCGGCTGCTGCTATTGCCGATGAAGCGAAAGCTGAAGGAGTTTCAATTCTTTTGGGCCCGGGCGTGAATATGAAACGTTCACCGCTCTGCGGAAGAAACTTTGAGTATTATTCGGAGGACCCGTATCTTGCGGGAAAAATTGCAGCTGCATTCATCAGGGCAGTTGAAGAAAAGGGCATAGGAACATCGCTCAAGCATTTTGCGGGAAACAGCCAGGAACAGCACAGAATGCGTGAAAACAGCCAGATTGATGAGCGTACTCTGCATGAGATTTATCTTCAGGCATTTGAAATTGCCGTTAAGGAAGGAAAGCCCGCAACCGTAATGGCCTCCTATAATCGCTTAAACGGCTCATATTCGTGCATGAATAAAACATTGCTTACAGATATCCTTCGAAACAAATGGGGCTTTGAAGGGGCTGTTGTGTCCGACTGGGGGGCATGCCTTGATTTGGCAGCGTGCGTGAAGGCCGGAATGGATATTGAGATGCCCGGAAACGGCGGAGTTCATCTCGCAAAGCTGAAAAAGTCATTCGAAGAAGGAGAAATTACTGAGGAAGAGCTTTCTACGGCTGCAGAACGTGTTTTGAAGCTTGTAGATAAATATGGCATGAGAAAAGCCGCTCCTGCCTCTGAGGATGAGCATCAGAGCCTGCTTAAATCCAATTATAACAAAGCAGTTGAGGTGGCTTCCGAGTGCGCGGTTCTTCTGAAAAACAACGGCATTCTGCCGCTTAAGAAGGGTACTAAGCTCACCGTAATCGGTGATCTTGCAAGAAAGCCCAGAATACAGGGCGGCGGAAGCAGTCATATCAATACGGCCGTATGTCCGTCATTCATAGATATTCTGAAGCAGAATGAGGTTGAATTTGATTTCGCACGTGCATATGATGCTGATAAGAATTCCTCTGATGCAAAACTTCTTGATGAAGCACTGAAAGTCCTGGAAACAAGTGAAGGTCCCGTTCTTTTCTTTGGCGGACTTAATGATCTGACTGAAGGTGAAGGCTTTGACAGGCCGTCAATGGAAATGCCGAAAAATCAGAAAACAGCTCTTGAAGAAGTGCAAAAATTAAAACAGAACATAATATATGTCTCGTTTTCCGGATCCCCGTACAACATGGAACCCGCTGAAAATGCAGGCGCAATCCTGCATATGTACCTTGGGGGAGAAGGTGTTTCGGAAGCTGCTTATAAACTTCTGTACGGAGAAAAGAATCCGAGCGGAAAGCTTGCTGAGACTTTCCCAATGTGTGTAGAAGATACACCCGCTTACGGAAACTTTGCAAACGGGAATGATGACATAGCTTACAAAGAAGGCATCTTTGTCGGATACAGATATTATGACA
>JAZQNE010000064.1:0-12438 GCA_045627185.1 Lachnospiraceae bacterium | reverse complement strand
CACCTCTCCTTCCTTTATTCTATAATAATCATCTAAATCAATATCTATTTTTACTCTTGCATCAGGATGTCGATATGTTTCCCTACTCAAAAGCACGCAGGTTTCAACATGCCCTGTCTGCGGAAATAAGTCCACACACGCTGCTTTTTTCACGCTATAGCCTGCCGCCTGCATCGGAGCAAGGTCACGCGCAAGGCTTGTTGCCTTGCAGGAAATGTAAAGTATGTTGTCTACACCGTAAGCCAGAATTTTGGTCAACGCCTTCGGGTTAACGCCGTCCCTTGGAGGATCAAGTACAATAAAATCAGGCTTTTCGGTAATTTCGTCAAGTGCCCTGAGCACATCATCGGCAATGAAGCTGCAGTTTGAAAGACCGTTCAATTTTGCATTCTCACGTGCTGCATCAACAGCCTCCGGAATAATTTCAACACCAATAACCTTTTTTGCAACCGGAGCAAGCAATTGTGCGATAGTTCCTGTTCCACTATATAAGTCAAAAATAATTTTGTCACGAGTTTCTCCCACATATTCACGGGCTTTGTCGTAAAGAACCTCTGCTCCGCGGGAATTTGTCTGGAAGAATGAGAACGGACTGATTTTGAAAGTAAGTCCAAGAAGTTTTTCTTCAATGTAGTCACGTCCAAACAGTAAGGTTGTGCCATCGTTGGAGATAACATCTGCCAGGCTGTTGTTTATGGTGTGCAGAATAGCGTCCGGAGCCTTTTTTAGCGCGCAAAGGCGCTTGACAAGCGCTTCAAGGAAATCCGGTTCATCAGAAGGAGCATTGCCTGACGTTACAAGAACAACCATCAGCTCATTTGTGTAATAGGTTTTGCGGACAAGCAAATGCCTCAAGTACCCTTCATGCGACATCTTATGAAAGAAATCGTACTCGCGTTCCCTGCATAGTTCAAGCACAGTTGCTGTAACCGCCCGGACATCACCGTCTATAAGATAGCAGGAAGGCACATCAATCACATCGAAGAAACTGTTCTTACGATGCAGCCCGAGCGTCAGCGGCCCATTCTTATAAGCATTTCCAAAGGAAAACTCCATTTTGTTTCTATATTCAAAGGCCGCAGGGCTTTTCAGAATGCCCTGCCATTCGTAAAACCCGGTCTCACCGGAGCAGTCACCCGAATCATGCGGTATTATTCCGTTACTCCCGGCAATTGCTTCATCAAGAAGCTTCCTGATCTGAGCTTCCTTGCGGGCGGCCTGTGTTTCATACGGCAAAGTCTGAAGTTTGCAGCTTCCGCAGGTTCCGAAATGCGGGCATTTTGGTGTTTCCGTTTCCAGTGGTGATTTTTCAAGAAGTTCAACAAACTCGCCCTCCGAAATTCCATCCCTTTTTCTCTTTACCTTAAAAGATATTTTCTGTCCTTCTATGCATTCCTTTACATGTGCACGGCCTTCTTCGCCCACAACAAGCCCTCTGTCCGGGAAGCTTACCGATTCAACTTTTCCTGTATAAATATTTCCTTTTTTCATGATAAAACCGCGGATTTCAATTTTATTACCGCTTTTCCTTTCCGGGAACTTATAATCAAGTGCCTTTTTCAAACATACCGTAAAACTGTTTCCTTTTCAGGCTGTAATCCTGCACATTATAGCGTATTTTTTCCCTCTCTGCAAGTGACCGTTCAGCAAAGACTGTTTCTTCTGTTTCTTAGGCGATATATTCCCTTTCCCGGTCAAATCAGGCTGTTTACAATGTCCCGTTGCTTACAACCGGTGGCAAAAGGCTCCTTCATTTTAATCCTATGCAATCGAACCCGTTAGAGCGCGCCGCTAGGCGCACCTTAAAAAAGAGCCGGGAACATTCCCGGCTCTTGAAAAATTACGTTATGCAGTTACAAGGCTGTCAAGAAATCCTTTGATTTTAGGAACACCAACAAATTTCTTAACTGTGTTTTCATCAACCACAACAAGCGTAGGCGCCTGCATGATTGAGTACTGGATTGCAAGTTCCGGATTCTCATCGGCATTAATGAGTTCATATTCAAGTTTGCCATTAAGCATTTCCTTTGCAATCTTGCAGTTCGGGCAGGTTGTTGTTGTGAACAGGAAATATCCGTTTCTGCCTGATGCTGCAACAGGTGCCTCATCCTTAGGCTCTGCCTTTTCAGCAGGTTCTGCACTGTGTGTCAGATGTGAATTGGCAATATCGTATTCCCTACGATTCTTATATTCCTGGCTCTTGCCTTCATTCCAGTTCTGAACAGGACGGTAATAACCTGTAATACGGCTGTAAACCTCTGTCTTCTCACCACATTCAGGGCATATGAACTGCTCACCCGACAGATAACCATGGTTACGGCAGATTGAGTAAGTAGGAGACATTGTATAGTACGGAAGCTTGTAATTTGTTGCAATCGTGCGGACAAGTTTTGCTGCAGCCTGCCAGTCGGGAAGCTTCTCACCAAGGAATGCATGGAATACGGTTCCCGAGGTGTAAAGAGTCTGAAGTTCATCCTGAATATCAAGTGCCTCAAAAATATCAGCTGTAAAGTCAACAGGAAGGTGTGAGCTGTTGGTGTAGTAAGGTGTATCACCAGGCTTTCCGGCAGTCTTGATATCGGGCCAACGCTTGCGATCATGCTTTGCAAGTCTGTAGCTTGTTGATTCGGCGGGAGTTGCTTCAAGGTTATACAGATCACCGTAAAGCTCCTGATAATCGCTAAGGCGTTCACGCATGTGATTAAGCGTCTTCTTTGTGAATTCCTGTGTAGCCTTGTCAGTCATATCCTTGCCGAGCCATTTTGCATTCAAGCCAACCTCGTTCATGCCAATCAGACCGATTGTAGAGAAGTGATTATTGAATGTTCCGAGGTATCTCTTTGTGTAAGGATACAGGCCCTCATCAAGCAGTTTGGAAATAACACCGCGCTTTACGCTGAGTGAACGTGCTGCAACATCCATCATATGGTCAAGGCGTGCAAAGAATTCTTTTTCATTTTCTGCCTGATATGCGATACGAGGCATGTTGATGGTAACAACACCAATAGAACCTGTGCTCTCACCCGATCCGAAGAAACCGCCGGTCTTCTTGCGAAGTTCACGAAGGTCAAGACGAAGTCTGCAGCACATTGAGCGGACATCGCTGGGCTCCATATCTGAATTGATGTAATTTGAGAAATAAGGTGTACCGTACTTGGCTGTCATTTCGAACAGCAGACGGTTGTTCTCATTATCAGACCAGTCAAAGTCTCTTGTAATGGAATATGTAGGGATGGGATACTGGAATCCACGGCCGTTGGCATCACCTTCAATCATGATTTCGATGAATGCCTTGTTAACCATATCCATCTCAGCCTTACAGTCTTTGTACTTGAAGTTGACTTCCTTGCCACCGATAAGGCAGTACTGCTCAGCCATATCTGCAGGAACGGTCCAGTCAAGTGTTACGTTCGAGAAAGGTGCCTGGGTGCCCCAGCGGCTGGGTGTATTTACACCGTAGATGAAGCACTGGATGCACTGTTTTACTTCATGATAAGTCAGATTATCTATTTTTACAAACGGAGCAAGGTATGTGTCGAATGATGAGAATGCCTGAGCTCCTGCCCATTCATTCTGCATAATGCCAAGGAAATTAACCATCTGGTTGCAGAGGGTTGAAAGATGTTTGGCCGGTGATGATGTAATCTTTCCGGGGATGCCGCCAAGGCCTTCCTTAATGAGCTGGCGGAGTGACCAGCCTGCGCAATAGCCTGTTAACATGGAAAGATCATGAATATGAATGTCTGCATTACGATGAGCATTTGCAATTTCTTCATCATAAATCTCAGACAGCCAGTAATTTGCCGTTACTGAACCTGAATTATGAAGGATAAGACCGCCTACCGAATATGTAACGGTTGTGTTTTCCTTAACACGCCAGTCTTCTTCTTTAACATAACTGTTAACGGTTTCCTTGTAATCAAGGATGGTTGAACGCATGTTACGGATTTTCTCACGGTTCTTACGATAAAGGATGTAAGCTTTAGCTACATCTGTGTAACCTGAGCATTCAAGAACATGTTCTACACTGTCCTGAATCTCTTCTACTGTAATTGTGCCGGTCTCCTTATTGACCTTGCTCTGAAAGTCTGATGTTACGTTGAGTGCAAGCATGTCAAGAATGCTGCTGTCGTACACCTTCTGGGTTGCATCAAATGCTTTCCCGATTGCATCAGCGATTTTCCTGATGTTAAATTCTACTACTTCTCCGTCTCGTTTGATTACTTTGATCATTTTACGATCTCCTTTAAAGAGTATTTCTTTCCAACAATAAGGTTTTATGCTGTTTTCCCCAAAACAACTGCCTTATTGCTTTCCCTTTAATGTAATTCTAACAGACTTCATTTTTAGAGTCAACCTCAAAAACACAAAATATATTATATTTTTTTGTAATCAACCACTATATATTGTGCCCAACTTTTGGTAACGATTTTTTTGTCAATAGGTTTTTTGATATTTTTAAAGGTATTTTTTGACATATTATCGCGAATACAGTGTTTTCTTTCCAACATTTGCCCAATTCTCAGACTGAAGCAGATTTTCCTTGCGTTTTATCACTATTTGCAAAATCGGGCAGGCCGGCTCCTGCTCGATTTTCGCACAAAAAAAACGGCTGCCGCATTAATGCGACAGCCGCCAAATCCAAAATCAATTATTCGGGTTTCTTTGAACCGCAACCTGAGCAGAAATTGCCGGTGTTCTCAACACCACAGTTGCAGGTCCATGTTCCTGCGGGAGCGGGCTTCTTGGTGCCACATCCTGAGCAGAAGTTACCGGTGTTTACTGTACCGCACTGGCATGTCCAGCTGTCTGCTGCCTGCTGCTGAGCCTGCTGCTGAGCTGCCTGCTGGAACAGAGCGTTAGCATTGAGGCCACCTGCCTGCTGAGCCATGTTCAAACCTGCGAATGCCATCATAGCACCGTTGGTGTTGTTTGCTGCATCAACCATAGCCTGAGACTGAGCATCTGCAATAGAAGCAGCTGCAAAGCTTGCATCTTTGTAAACAGCCTTTCTCTGAAGATCCTGAATCATCTTCTGGTTTTCTTCGCTTGTTGTAGCACTTGTTACACCAAAGAAGTCGATTTCAAGACCGTAGCGTTCTGTCCAAACGGACTTAAGAACTTCACGCATTGCTGCGCCGATTTCATTATTGTAGCCGGGAAGCTCTGAATAACGGATGCCCTGAGCAGAAATTTTTGCAAGAGCCGGTCCGAGTGAATTAAGAACTTCTGACTTAAGCTGGCCGTCGATAGAACTTCTCTTGTAAGTATCCGATACGTTGCCGGCAATGTTCTTGTAGAACAGAATAGGGTCTGTCATCTTGTAGGTGTATTCACCATGGCAGGAGATTGAGAACTCAATATCAAGATGAAGATTATTGTCAATAAAGCGGAAAGGAACGGGGTTGGGAGTACCATACTTGTTACCAAGAATAGCCTTGGTGTTGAAGTAGTAAACTCTCTGATCCTTACCTGTGTCACCACCATAGGTAAAACGTTTTGCAAATGTCTTGAAGGTTTCCTTAATGGAAGTTCCAAGCTTGCCGGTAAAGATTGAAGGCTCTGTGGAAGTATCGTATACGAATTCGCCTGCTTCTGCACAGAAATCAACGATAGCACCCTGCTCTACGATGATCATAGCCTGTCCTTCGTTAACGGCAATAACTGAACCGTTGGAAATGATGTTGTCCGAGCCCTTGGTATTTGAAGATTTTGATCCGACTCTCTTCTGACCCTTAACCATAAGTGTGTCACCGTCAAGTGAATCACAGTAGAAGTATTCTTTCCACTGATCTGCAAGTACTGATGAACCGGCTGCTAAAGCTGCTGATAATAAACCCATTTTATTTCTCCTTTTCAAATAAAAATCTGTTTTTTTCGACAGTTTTCTGCCGACAAATGTAATTCTAACAAAAAGAAGCCAAATTAGCAATACTTTTGGCAAAAAATGCTGATTGAATGACAATTATTTCGTTATGAATGCTTAATTTGGGGTAAATTTTGTTAAGAAAATGTCAATCTTTTCTTATTTCAGACCATTCCCCGGAAATTGCAAAATGTGCCTTCGGAACCGCCAAATCTCTGAAAGAGAAGGCATTTCCCGACTCTTTAAGTTCGAGCTCCAATGTTTCGCCTGCCGGGGTTTCGCCAATGTAGTTGATCAAAATGTGCGAAATAAATGCATTCCGGTACTTTTCCGGGGCAAACGCATCGCTCAGCCAGTCAATGTAGCGCGTATTGTTCATATGACCTACCATATCAAGATCCGAATATACAACGGTGCGGTTTGACAGTGAAACTGTTCCATCCTGCAAAACACGGACTGCTCCCGGATAATCGGTTTTTTTTATTTCCGTTATTTCCCCCGGAACGTTAATATCCGATTCGGTAGCGGAAACCATAGCCCGTTTATTCATGTCAAAAATAATCCAGATTGTATAGGCCGTACCGATGACGGTTCCGTCTTCCTTCCGGAATTCAAAGTAACGCGGATAAACACCGTGCCTTGGCTCACAGGTTGCCGTGAAAACCTCAAAGGCGTCCTCAAGTACCGGATATTCGGTGATTTTTACATCGGAACGCATAAGAACCCATGCATATCCGCGTGAACTCATCTCATATTCGTCATAGCCCAGAAGACCCACGTGCTCGCTTGCTGTAATCTGCATCATGCGGAACAGTTCTGCCGGAAAAAGCCTCTTATTAAAGTCAACCATAAGAGGATTTATATAAAATTGCTTTGAATGATGTAATTCAGCCATATCGGAATCAAAGGCTCAAGAAGCAAGCCTCTGCCTCCTTAAGTTTATCTCTGATGGGGAGATTCTGAGGACACTGGCTCTCGCATGCCCCGCATTCAATGCAGTTGCTTACCTTGGCATCATCAGGTATTTCCTTTGTGTAAGCCCATTTAATATGTCCTGCATTGTTGTACATGGCATATTCGTTCCAAACCCTGAAAATCCGTGGAATTGCAACACCGGCAGGACACGGCTGGCAGTATGCGCACCCGGTACATCCCACGTTAACTCTGCTTCTTACGGTCTCAACAACCTGCGCAACAACAGCCTTCTCAGCTTCCGAAAGAGGCTCAAAATTTCCAAAGGTCTTAAGATTGTCATCAAGCTGATCCATGGCAGTCATGCCGCTAAGAACAACCTTAACGTTGTCAAGGCTTCCAACCCAGCGGAATGCCCACGATGCAACAGATTTTGAAGCATCTGCATCAGAAAAGATTTTGCAGATATCAGGTGCAAAAGTAGTAAGCGAACCGCCCTTTGCAGGCTCCATAATAACCATCGGGACGCCCATTTCCTTAGCAAGTTCATAGCCCTTAAGGCCTGCCTGTGTATCAGTATCCATATAGTTCAGCTGAATCTGGCAGAAATCCCAGTCCCGATATTCAATGATATGCTTAAAAGCATCAAAATTGTCATGGAAAGAAAATCCGAGGTTTCTGATTTTTCCTTCAGCCTTGTATTGCTCAAGAAGTTCCGGAACGCCCAGCTCAACCATCTTGTCAAAGCGCTCACGGTTGCAGGCGTGGAGCAGGAAGAAATCAATGTAATCCGTTTTCAGATGTGCAAGCTGCTCTTCAAAAATATTCTTAGCATCTTCAAGAGTATTTACTTTCCAAAGCGGAAGCTTGGTTGCAAGATAAACCTTGTCGCGAAGGCCCGTTGTTTCAAAGAAATCTCCAACAAAACGCTCAGATTCGCCATTGTGATAAGGGTAAGCCGTATCAAAATAATTTACCCCGTTGTCATAGGCCTTAAGCAACAGTTTTGTAGCTTCTTCACGGTCGATTTTTCCGTTTTCCAGTGTCGGAAAGCGCATGCAGCCGTAACCAAGAAGCGATGTTGTAAGACCGGTTTTGCCCATTTCCCTGTACTCCATAATAAATCCCTCCAAATTTATTTTTATAACTCCATATAAAATACTATAATAGTTCTATTATAATTCAAAACCTTTATTTTGCAAAGTAAAAACAAAACCGGGGTTTGCGAAGCCCCGGTTTATCTGAACCATTTTCATTTTGCGCATAAAGATGAATGCGCTACGAAGCAAGCTGTGTCAGTCAAGTTCTGCATTGCCTGTATAAAGGTCATAATAACGGCCCTTCATGGCAAGCAGTTCTTCATGTGTACCCCGTTCGATGATTTCACCGTGTTCGAGTACAATTATAACATTTGAATTACGTACTGTCGAGAGTCTGTGTGCAATTACAAATGTTGTTCTTCCGTTCATAAGACGGTCCATACCATGTTCAATATGGCGCTCGGTACGTGTATCGACAGACGATGTTGCCTCATCAAGAACAAGGATCGGAGCCTTTGAAATAGCGGCACGCGCAATGTTAAGCAGCTGGCGCTGGCCCTGTGAAAGGTTTGCTCCATCGCCGGTAAGTTCAGTATCATAGCCCTTTTCAAGACGCATAATGAAGGAATGTGCACTTGCTGTTTTTGCTGCTGCCTCAACTTCTTCATCAGTTGCATCAAGACGTCCGTAACGAATGTTTTCACGCACGGTACCGGTAAACAGATGCGTGTCCTGGAGAACCATTGCAATGTTCTTTCTAAGTGATTCCATGGTGAAATCACGGATATCCGTACCGTCGATTGTAATTGTACCTTCGCCAATATCGTAGAAACGGTTAAGAAGATTGGTGATGGTTGTCTTTCCGGCACCGGTTGAACCAACAAATGCTATCTTCTGACCCGGCTTAGCATAAAGACTGATATCGTGAAGAACGGTTTTATCAGGAACATAACCGAATGTAACATGGTCAAAAACAATTTTGTCATTAACTTCCGTAAGTTCTTTTGCTTCAGGAACGTCAGCCGGCTCAGGAACCTCATCAATAATCTTAAATACACGTTCAGCTCCGGCAAGTGCTGAAAATACGGTTGTCATCTGCTGTGCAAACTCATTAATGGGACGGCTGAAGGTTCTTGAATAACCTGCAAAAATTGTAACACCGCCGATATCAAATCCTCTTGCCAGGCAGAGAATCGCACCAACAGCAACCGTAATGGCATATCCGACCTGACTGAGGTTACCCATTACAGGGCCCATAATACCACCGGAGAACTGTGCCTTAACCTGATTTTTGCGAAGGTCTTCATTAAGAAGATCAAAGTCAGCTTTACATTCATCTTCATGGCAGAAAACCTTGATAACCTTCTGTCCGCTTACCATTTCTTCAATATAGCCGTTCATGGCACCGACAGATGCCTGCTGTGCTGAGAAAAACTTGCGGCTGAGCTTTGCAATAACTGCACCTGCAAGAAGCGATACGGGAAGCATAACAACAGTAACAAGCGTAAGCCAGATATTTGTGTAGATCATCAGAGCAAGCGTTCCGACAATGGTAATGGCGCCGGAAATTACACTCAGAATAGTGTTTGTAATCATTTCGCCAACAACATCGACATCGTTGGTGAAACGGCTCATAAGCTCACCATGACTGTTTGTGTCATAGAAGCGGACCGGAAGCTTCTGGAGTTTGTTGAACAGTTCTTCACGAAGTCCCTTAAGCGTGGTCTGTGACACGCGAACCATTGTCCTCTGCTGAACGTAATTGGCAACAATGCCAATGGCATAAATGCCAAGCATAATCATAAGCTGAACAATCAGATGCGAAATTGCAGAGCCGATTAACGTGGCTTTTGTATCTGCCGGAGCAGCGGATATATCCTTAACTGCCGTGGCAAGATCATTGATTATGGGACGGAGAATATATCCGGCCGCAAGCGATGATGCCGTAGAAATCACAACAAGAATCACCGAAAGAATAAGGCTCTTTCTGGCTTTTCCAAGCGACTTGAAAAGTCTTGAAATAGTTGCTTTCTGTGCTTTCGGTTTTGCGCCGTCCATACCTCTTCCACGGCGTCCCTTCATTGGAAAGCCATCATTCTTATAGTATTTCTTTTTCAGTTCTTCCAGTCTGCTCATAGGAGCAATAACTGTTTCGGGTTGAGAAATAGGAGTTCTGTTCATGCCGTTACCTCCTTATCTCTCTGTGAATAGTAGATTTCCTGATATGCGTCGCAGCTCTGCATAAGTTCCTCATGCGTTCCGAGCCCGACAATATTTCCGTCATCAAGAACTACTATCTTGTCTGCATCAATAACAGAGTTGATTCTCTGTGCGATTATTAATTTTGTAGTATCCTTAAGGCTTGTTTTGAATGCCTTGCGGATTTTGGCTTCAGTAGCAGTATCTACCGCACTTGTGCTGTCATCAAGAATAAGGATTTTCGGTTTTTTCAGCAATGCCCTTGCAATGCACAGACGCTGTTTCTGACCGCCCGATACATTGACACCGCCCTGTCCGAGTTCCGTCTGATAACCATCGTTAAAGGATTCAACAAAGATGTCTGCCTGAGCATCTGCCGCAGCAGCTTTTACTTCTTCCTCAGAAGCATTGCCATCGCCCCAGAGCAGGTTCTCATAAATTGTTCCGGAGAAAAGGACATTCTTCTGAAGAACCATTGCAACACCGTTTCTGAGGTTCTTAAGGCTGTAATCACGAACATCAACGCCGTCAACAAGCACAGAACCCTCATCTACGTCATAGAGGCGCGGAATCAGCTGTACAAGAGATGTTTTTCCCGAACCTGTGGAACCGATAATACCGATTGTTTCCGCAGGATTAATGGTAAGGTTGATACCTTTCAGAACATCACGTGAGCCGTCCTTATAGTATGCGAAACGCACATCCTTAAACTCAATTTTGCCCTTTGACACCTTGAGGTCGGGCTGTGCACAGGCAATATCATTAAGGTCGATTTCAGCATTTAAGACCTCTTTGATACGCTTTGCAGAAGCAACTGCTCTTGAACCCATTACAATAACAATAGAAGTCATCATAAGGGACATAAGAATTTGAATAATATAAGTTGTAAATGCCGATAAATCCTCAACCAGCATCTGACCGACAAGAATCTGACGTCCTGCAACAAGAACAACTGCAATTGTTGTACCGTTCATGAAAAGCGACATGAGCGGCGAAACGAAAATCATTATATTGAAGGCCTTCATGGAATTATCCATAAGGTCGGTATTTGCTTCATCAAACTTTTTGCTTTCGTGCTTTTCACGTACAAGTGACTTGATTACACGGACATTCGTCAGATTCTCACGTATTGTAGAGTTTACGCGGTCAATCTTTGACTGCATCGCGTTAAATCTGGGGAAAGCAGCCTTCATCATAAATACGATAACAATAATCATTACCGGCATTACAATAAAGATTACATATGAAAGCGTTGCATTCATTTTGTGGGCCATAATCATGGCTCCAATCATCATTCCGGGCGCACGCAGGAGCATAATAATTGCCATTCGGATAACGTTCTGAAGCTGGGTAACATCATTGGTAAGACGGGTTACAAGCGAACCGGTGCTGAAGCTGTCAATGTTATTGAAGGAGAAATCCTGAATACGGTAGAAAACATCTTTACGGAGGCATGCTGCAAATCCCGTGCCCGCACGTGTTGCAAAATAGTTTCCAAGAACGCCGCCGGCAAGCATAATAATTGCTATACCTGCCATAAGACCGCCCATCAGGTAAACGTATTCATAGCCGGACCATTCTCTTCCGAAGAGAAAAATTGAACCGTTCTCCCCATATCCGACGCCATGCGCTAATGAGGAAGCCATAAGTTTTGGCATTATAACCTCACCTACAACTTCGGTAAGCATGAAAATAGGTCCGAAAATGAAGAAAACAAGATTTGGTTTAATGTACTTCCAAAATTTCATTTTTACTATCCTTATTCCCTTTCAGTTTGCTTCCAAGATACTCAGAAACAATAATTGCCGCAAAAATCAGCAAGAACCCGCAAGCCACACGGATGCTGACTTTTTCCTTATAAAAAATGATTGAAAAAATGACTCCGAAAACCGATTCAAGTGATAAAAGCAACGATGCTTCGGCAGGCGGAGTGTACTTCTGTCCGATATTCTGGAGCAGGAGCGCTGCTGCTGTTGCTCCAAAGGCAAGATAAGCCATTTGGGGCCAGAAGCCCTGTGAAAACCGGAAGCCGGGTGTTTCTTCAGTCAGGAATGCCGTAATCCAGGAAAAAATGGCAGCATAAGCAAACTGAAGAACAGTTACCGCTATCATGTCTTTATCATGTCCGAATTTAGCAACAACAACAATGTGCATGGCAAACATTACACCGCCTACAAGGGTGAAAATGTCCCCAAGATTTATGGAAAGTGAGCTGTCCAGGGAGACCAGCCCTATTCCCGCAACACAGAGAACAGCGGCAATAACGTTAAACTTTGTTGGTTTCTTTTTATCAACCAGCCAGTAAAGAAACGGCACTACCACAACATAAACCGCAGTAAGAAAAGCATTCTTTCCGGGTGTTGTTCTCTCAAGTCCGATAGTCTGCATATAATACCCAATATAAATGCAGAGCCCGATGAT
>JAZQNE010000063.1:0-6459 GCA_045627185.1 Lachnospiraceae bacterium | reverse complement strand
TCAATGGGGACGGTTCTCTTGACTTGCTCTGATGAACGAGTCAAAAGTACCGTCCCCATTGACGTATAATCACATACCTGCGTGCAATTCCTGCAGGCTCTTTACTTCAAGCTTTCCATGCCTTTTCATAGCCTTAATACCCTCCGCACTGGCTTTTGCCGCTGCCATGGTGGTAATGTAAGGAATGCGTGCCTTGATGGCGCTCTTACGAATGTAAGAATCATCAGTAACAGCTTCCTTACCGGAAGGCGTGTTCACAATCAGCTGAATCTGGCCATTCATAACTGCATCCACAATATTCGGACGGCCTTCCTGAAGCTTAAATATCTTCTCAGCAGGGATTCCCGCTTCCGTAATTTTCTCAAAAGTCTTGCCTGTCGCAAGAATCTTAAAACCACACTCGCTGAAGCTTCTTGCAACATCAACAACCTCTGCTTTATCGGCGCGGTTGACGCTGATAAGCACGGTTCCTTCAAGCGGGAGACGCGTCTGTGTCGCTTCCTGCGCCTTATAGAAGGCCTCGCCAAAATCTGACGAAATACCAAGAACTTCGCCTGTTGAACGCATTTCCGGACCAAGAAGGGGGTCAACCTCAGGGAACATGTTAAACGGGAATACAGCCTCTTTTACACCGTAATAATTGTACTTTTTCTCCTTCAATTCGGGAACCGGTGAAGAATTGCCTGTAAGCTCCATGGTGATGATATTTGTCGCAATCTTAACCATGTTAACATCGCAAACCTTGGAAACAAGCGGCACTGTACGCGATGCACGCGGATTTGCCTCAATTACGTAAACCTTGCCGTTCTCAATCGCATACTGCATATTCATAAGACCACGAACGTTCATTTCAACGGCGATGCGGCGCGTATATTCCTTAATTGTATCAAGATACTCCTTTGAAAGGTTCTTTGAAGGCAGAATACATGCAGAGTCACCGGAATGAATACCGGCAAGTTCAATGTGCTCCATAACGGCGGGAACAAATGCATGTGTACCATCGCTGATGGCATCCGCCTCAACCTCTGTCGCATGGCGCAGGAAACGGTCAATAAGGATGGGCCTGTCAGGCGTTACGCCAACAGCCGCTGCCATGTAACCGCGCATGCTTTCTGTATCGTAAACGACCTCCATGCCACGGCCGCCAAGTACGAAGGACGGACGCACCATAACAGGATAGCCTATTCTCTCTGCAATTTCGATAGCTTCCTCAACTGTTGATGCCATTCCCGATTCAGCCATTGGAATTCCAAGCTTCTCCATCATGGCGCGGAACAGGTCACGGTCCTCAGCCATATCGATGACAGCAGGCGGAGTACCAAGAATTCTGACACCGGCCTTCTCAAGGTCATCAGCAAGATTAAGAGGTGTCTGGCCGCCAAACTGGGCAATTACGCCAAGAGGTTTCTCTTTTTCATGGATGCTAAGAACATCTTCAAGCGTAAGCGGCTCGAAATAAAGCCTGTCAGATGTATCATAATCCGTTGAAACGGTCTCGGGGTTACAGTTAACGATGATTGTCTCAAAACCAAGTTCCTTAAGGGCAAATGCCGCATGAACACAGCAATAATCGAACTCAATGCCCTGTCCGATACGGTTCGGGCCACCGCCAAGGATCATAACCTTTTTACGGTCTGATTCAGCAGGAACATCTTCTTTCGAATTATATGTCGAATAGTAGTAAGAACTGTCCTTTGTACCGCTTACGTGAACGCCCTCAAACACCTCAGTAATGCCGTATTTTGCACGGAGTGCACGGATATCGCCTTCCGAAACATTAAGAAGCTTGGCAAGATATTTGTCAGCAAAGCCGTCCTTTTTAAGAGTCTCAAGACGTTCTGCGGAAAGAAGGCCGGAAAGACCTGCGGGAAGGTTGAATGCTTTTGCATCACGGAGCAGCTGCTCTTCTTCCTCAACAAGCTCCTTCATCTGCTCAATAAAATAGTGTTTGATTTTTGTAAGCTGATAAAGCTGTTCAACGCTTGCGCCCTTACGGAGTGCCTCATACATTATAAACTGGCGCTCGCTCGATGCCGTATGAAGCTTTTCAATAAGCTTGTCAAGCGGAAGATCATGAAAGTTTTTCGCAAATCCAAGACCGAACCGTCCGATTTCAAGACTTCTGACAGCCTTCTGGAAGGCTTCCTTGTAGGTCTTGCCAAAGCTCATAACTTCGCCCACGGCACGCATCTGAGTTCCGAGTTTATCCTCAGAGCCCTTGAATTTCTCAAATGCCCAACGGGCAAACTTAATTACAACATAGTCTCCGCCCGGCTTATATTTATCAAGCGTTCCGTGAACGCCACAGGGAATTTCATCAAGAGTAAGTCCGGCTGCAAGCATGGATGAAACAAGCGCAATCGGGAATCCGGTTGCCTTTGATGCAAGCGCCGATGAGCGCGAGGTTCTGGGGTTAATCTCAATAACGCAGATTCTGTCCGATACCGGATCATGCGCAAACTGTACGTTTGTACCGCCTATTACGCCAACTTCATCAACAATCTTATAAGCAATTTCCTGAAGACGTTTCTGCAGATCCTCAGAAATGGTAAGCATAGGTGCCGAGCAGAAGGAATCACCCGTGTGAACACCAAGAGGATCAATGTTCTCAATAAAGCAGACGGTAATCATCTGACCCTTCGCATCACGAACAACCTCAAGTTCAAGCTCTTCCCAGCCAAGGATTGATTCCTCAATCAGAACCTGATGCACAATGCTGGCCTGGAGTCCGCGTGAAAGAACGGTTTTGAACTCCTCCATGTTATATACAAGGCCGCCACCTGCGCCGCCCATGGTATATGCGGGACGAAGGCATACCGGAAGGCCCATCTTTTCTACAATTTTCACACCCTCTTCAACGCTGTAGCACACCTCACTGTGAGCCATTTCAACGCCAAGGCGGTTCATTGTTTTCTTAAACTCAATACGGTCCTCACCACGCTCAATGGCATCAACCTGAACGCCTATAACCTTGACATTGTACTTGTCAAGAACGCCTGCCTGTGCAAGTTCCGAGCAGAGGTTCAGGCCCGACTGGCCGCCAAGGTTCGGAAGAAGCGCATCCGGACGCTCCTTGGCAATAATCTGCTCAAGACGGTCCACATTAAGCGGCTCAATGTAGGTAACATCTGCCGTTGCGGGGTCTGTCATAATTGTTGCGGGATTAGAGTTTACAAGGACTATTTCATAGCCAAGGCTTCTGAGTGCTTTGCAAGCCTGAGTTCCGGAGTAGTCAAATTCGCAGGCCTGACCAATAATAATCGGGCCCGAACCAATAATCAGAACTTTGTGTATGTCTGTACGTTTAGCCATGTTTTTAGTATCCTTTCTATTTTTTTACCACGGACTAGTCTATAGCCGGGTTTGTATCCTGTTATTCCCTACCGTCCCAGCAGTAGGTGCAAAGCTTGCATTTGTCTATTCCGACGGCATCGCACATATCGTCAAGACGATTGTAAACGAGTGATGTGAAATTCAGTTTCTGTCTGATATTCTCAAGCATTTCGGAATAATTTTTGCTGTCCGGATTCGCATAATCCGCAAGCGTTGCGGGCGTGATATTCTCAAGGCCTTCACGTTCGGCAATTGTACGCCTTGTAATCAGATCCATATCCGATGTTGAACGCGAGAAATTAAGATATTTACAGCTGTGAAGAATCGGCGGACAGGCGGGTCTTACATGAACCTCTTTTGCTCCGCTGTCATAGAGAAACTGTGTTGTTTCGCCAAGCTGTGTGCCTCGGACGATGGAATCATCTATCAAAAGCATTTTTTTATCACGGATGAGTGCATCCACCGGAATAAGCTTCATTTTCGCAATCAGATTACGCTGGGACTGGTTCGCAGGCATAAACGAACGCGGCCAGGTAGGCGTATATTTGATAAACGGTCTTGCAAAAGGGATGCCGGATTTATTTGCATATCCGATTGCATGCGGAGTTCCCGAATCAGGCACACCGGCAACCAGGTCTGCGGCTACGTTATCACGCATTGCAAGCTTCTCACCGCAGGCATAACGCATTTTTTCAACGCTCACGCCTTCATATGACGATGTGGGATAACCGTAATAACACCACAGGAAGGTGCATATTTTCATTTCATTTCGGGCGGGACTCACTGTTTCTACACTTTCGGGAGTGATGAAAACAACTTCACCCGGGCCCAACTCTTTGTAGTCCCTGTAGCCAAGGTTTAAGTAGGCAAAACTTTCAAAAGAAGCACAGAAAGCGCCTTTCTTCTTTCCAATAACCAGCGGTGTCCTTCCAAGACGGTCTCTTGCAGCATACAGGCCTTCGGCAGTCAGCACAAGCATAGTCATTGACCCGTCAATAAGGTCCTGAACATGTCTTATGCCTTCTGTAATTGAAGATTCCTGATTAATCAGAGCTGCAACGAGTTCCGTGGGGTTGATGGTCCCGCCGCTCATTTCAAGAAAATGAGGGTTCCCGTGCTCAAATACATTTGCGATCAATTTGTCTTTGTTGTTAATCTTGCCGACAGTTGTGATGGCATATGTGCCAAGATGTGAACGCACAAGCAGAGGCTGAGGCTCACTGTCGGAAATGCAACCGATACCAAGTGTTCCTTTCATCTCCTCAAAGTCTTTTTCAAACTTTGTTCTGAAAGGGGCATTCTCTATGTTGTGTATTGACCTGTTAAAACCGCTTTCCGAAAGAACAGCCAGTCCACCGCGGCGCGTGCCAAGGTGTGAATGATAATCCGTTCCGAAAAACAGATCAAATACGCAGTCGGTCTTTGATGCAACACCAAATATTCCGCCCATATTTTAGTCTCCTTTTCCATGATGTAACTCGTACAATCTTAATGGAACAAACCGGCAAAAATGCCGAACGTCTCCGGGCGGATTCGAACCGCCGGCCTTCCGCTTAGGAGGCGGACGCTCTATCCTGCTGAGCTACGAAGACTCACTACTCTTGCGGTATTATATCAATCCTAAAACCGCATGTCAATTGTTTTTTATAAATAATTATACATTTTTATGTATTATTATTTGCTTATACATACTCGATAAGTCCCTGAACCCAGACCGTTCCCTTGAATCTTCTGCCAGGTTCCGGCTCGCCCAGAAGGTCATCGCGATTTATGCAGACATCCATCCTGAGGTCATTGCAGTTCAGTGTCATAATGCACAATTCTTCACCTGTATCTTTATTCACCGCAAAATGAAATTCCTCAATAATTCCAAGGATTGAATAAACATCAGATTCTGAACCGTACGGAATAAAAGTGGTGTTTACAATGCTAAAAACATCTTCTCTGCGGGCTCTTTCCATCACGCTGGCATAAAGGTCCATATTTTCACGCGTAAGGCTTTCTATGGCCACAGGATCGCCTTTCTGCGCGTCTGCAACAAGCTTGGCATGGCTTTCCGATGAGCGGCCCATATCCGACGGTTCTGTTGTTTTCGTAACTGTTGGCAGAAGTATTCTTCCATCCACAGACAGCGCCGAAAGCATAACCGGCTTCAGAAGTTCTCCCTGTCTTCTGTCACGGCTGTTCAGGTAATCAACAGCATTCAGAAGATAGAAAATCAGCGATACGCCAAGGCGGCCATCATCGCACATGCCGTCATAAGCACGCGTATCAAGCTTTCTTGATATGGTTACGGCCTCATTTGTACTGATGTTCGTTCCGTGCAGGAACGGGAAGCAGTTGATGACACGCACCGGAGTTTCGCTCTCCATTGCCGGGTCGACATCCAGCTCGCATCGCACGGTCACACCCACATTTTCGGCACATTCATATGTGTATTCACGAATCGGATACATGTCGGCCTGTTCCGTAACGATGCTGGTTGCACGGTCATTCATTATTTTTTTTACAAGTTTTTCACTGTCGGCTTCGCTGGCGATATTGCTGTAACCGACAGCTCTCAAGTAACTATGCATATTTCACCCTGAAAATCCATAAGGCGTCCAATTGAGGACGCCTTACCTGATTATAATTCACAATTGTTAACTGTTCTGGGGAAGGGAATAACATCACGGATGTTGCCCATTCCTGTAAGATACATTACGCAGCGCTCAAATCCGAGACCAAATCCTGCGTGGCGTGCTGAGCCGTACTTGCGGAGGTCAAGATAGAATCCATAGTCCTCTTCCTTAAGACCAAGCTCGCCCATGCGCTTAAGAAGCTTCTCATAATCATCTTCACGCTGGCTGCCGCCGATGATTTCACCGATACCGGGAACAAGGCAGTCAACTGCAGCAACAGTCTTTCCATCGGGATTAAGTTTCATGTAGAAGGCCTTGATTTCCTTAGGATAATCGGTTACAAATACAGGCTTCTTAAAGATTTTCTCTGTAAGGAAGCGCTCATGCTCTGTCTGAAGGTCGCAGCCCCAGAATACCTTATAATCGAATTTGTCGTTGTTCTTCTCGAGTATTTCAACGGCCTCGGTGTACGTAACGTGGCCGAATTCGGAATTGATAACGGAAT
>JAZQNE010000062.1:0-5859 GCA_045627185.1 Lachnospiraceae bacterium | reverse complement strand
AAAAACATATCAAAACAAATTGCTTTATATTCCTTCATAAATACTCCCTAAATTAGGTTTTGTCTTCCATTTTGTCTTCCCAAACATATCTGCTTAAAAGCTTTTCCGATTCTAAAAAGCATATATGTCATTATAGCATTTCAATTTTCAGATGTAAATCCGGAAAATACAAACATTCTCCCTTTCTTTCCCCTTTTCATCCGTCCCCGTCCTTGTCCTCATTATAATACAACACCGGGGACGGCCAAGCCGTCCCCGATGTCAAATAAACTTTATTTATTCTGCTTCGTCTTTGTTTGCAACTGTGTGCAGATAATCGGCAAGCTTACCGGCACCTTTCAGTGCTGTGAAAATGCCGACAAGAACAAGAATGTTCCTGGTCTTCTTGAAAAGACCGGCTTTTTTCTTTTTTGTTTTTTTCATATGGTATTCCTTTCTGCAACATTACAGCTGATTTTTAACGCTTAATCTGACAAGCGCACGGTTGAGTTTTGCCTGAGCAAGCTTAACTTCCTTCTCAGAAAGTGCAGCATCCTGAAGGCGTTCCTCTGCGCGTGACTTTGCTGATTTTGCACGTTCAACATCAATTTCATCTTCCCACTCCCAGGTGGTTGCAAGAAGATGGCACTCGCCATTCATCATGGTAATCATACCGCCAATGCAGGCTGCATTACGCTGGGTTCCGTCTTCAAGGCGAATATATGCTTCGCCCATTCCGAGTGCAGTACAGAAATTGATGTGATCTGCCAGAATAGCCATATCACCGGTAATGCTTCTGCACATTACACGCTCAACTTCGCCTTCAAACAGCAGGCCGTCGGGTGTTCCTATTGTTAATGGAAATGTCTTCACGAGCGACCTCCTTTACTGGTTCTGTGCCTTTGCCTTTTCGAATACATCGTCGATTGTACCGGCCATGAGGAAGCAGGACTCAGGAATGCTGTCACATTCGCCGTCAAGAATCATCTTGAAGCCGCGAAGTGTCTCTTTAAGCGGAACGTACTTGCCGGGAATACCGGTGAACTGTTCTGCTACAGAAAAGCTCTGTGACAGGAAACGCTGAACCTTACGTGCACGGTTAACGGTAATTTTATCGTCTTCGGAAAGTTCATCCATACCCATGATGGCGATGATATCCTGAAGTTCCTTATAACGCTGAAGCACCTTCTGTACGGCACGTGCGATTTCATAGTGTTCCTTTCCTACAACCTCCGGTGAAAGGATACGGCTTGTTGAATCAAGCGGATCTACTGCCGGGTAAATACCCATTGATGCGATATCACGTGAAAGAACGGTGGTAGCATCAAGGTGGGTGAAGGTTGTTGCAGGTGCAGGGTCGGTAAGGTCATCCGCAGGAACATAAACAGCCTGAATGGATGTGATTGAACCCTTGCGTGTAGAAGTGATTCGCCCCTGAAGAGCGCCCATTTCTGTTGCCAGTGTGGGCTGATAACCTACGGCTGAAGGCATACGGCCAAGAAGTGCCGAAACCTCAGAACCGGCCTGGGTGAAACGGAAAATGTTATCGATGAAAAGAAGCACGTCCTGATTCTTAACATCACGGAAATATTCAGCCATGGTAAGTCCGGAAAGACCAACACGCATACGTGCTCCCGGCGGCTCGTTCATCTGGCCGTAAACCAAGGCTGTCTTCTCGATAACGCCACTTTCCTTCATTTCGTTGTACATATCGTTACCCTCACGGGTACGCTCACCAACACCGGTGAAAATGGAATATCCGCCGTGCTCTGTAGCTACGTTATGGATAAGTTCCTGAATAAGTACGGTTTTACCTACGCCGGCACCGCCGAACAGACCAATCTTACCACCCTTTGCATAGGGGCAGATAAGGTCAACAACTTTAATACCGGTTTCAAGAATTTCAGTTGCAGCAGCCTGCTCTTCAAAAGCAGGGGCGGGACGATGAATCGACCAGCGCTCCTCAGTCTTTGGAGCGGGCTGATTGTCAACAGGGTCACCAAGCAGGTTGAATACACGTCCTAAGCATTCCTCACCAACGGGAACCTTAATGGGTTCTCCGGTATCAACAGCCTTTGTTCCGCGAACAAGACCGTCTGTGGAATTCATGGCGATACAGCGAACGGTGTTATCTCCGACCTGCTGAGCAACTTCGGCAACAAGTTTCTTGCCGTTATTATCGATTTCAATGGCGTTTAAGAGGGCAGGAAGCTCGTCCGGTTTGAACTTGATATCAAGAACCGGGCCGGTAACCTGTACGACTTCGCCAATGTATTTATCGCTCATTCCTCGTTCTCCTTGTTTTTATTTTAGTCCTTCCGCACCACCGACAATTTCGGTGATTTCCTGCGTAATGCTTGCCTGACGCGCTCTGTTGTATGAGAGGCTCAGCTTTCCTATCATCTCTTCTGCATTGCTTGTGGCGGCATCCATGGCAGTTCGTCTTGCAGCAAGTTCGCTGGCAAGTGAATCGCAAACGGCACCGTAAATTACGCCTGCAAGGTATTCGGGCACGATAGCATCGAATACGGTTGAGCTTTCCGGCTCATACAGAATCAGATTTCTGATTGGTGTTTTGTCCTCATCACCATCGTTCAGATCGCTAAGCGGCAGCAAAACAGCTGAATGAGCTGTTTGTGACAGCATGGAAACGAACTCGGTGTAAAAGATTCGGATACTTCCGAAAGTGCCTTTCTTAAATTCAGTACAGAGAAGCTTTGCTATTTCAAAACAGTCAGCCACATCGAGATCCGCGATTTCCGCAAAATCCGTGGAGAGAACATCTTTCTTGTGATAGTGGCAATAATCAACTACTTTCTTACCGACGGGAAGAACCGTGCATTCTTTTCCGGCTGCTTCCGCCTCGAATTTCTTGAAAATGTTTGAGTTATAACCGCCCGCAAGACCTCTGTCTCCGCCAAGGATAACATAACAGATTTTTTCGTTTGTGTTATTTCTTGCGTAAACCGATGAAAAATCAGTGTTTCCTTTAGCAATAGTAACAAGCGTCTCATAAAGTTCTTTGAAATAAGGACGACACTTTTCCGAACGTTCCTTTGCCTTACGCAGTTTGGAGGATGCAACAAGTTCCATAGCTTTGGTAATCTGCATGGTGCTCTGAACACTCTTGATACGCAGCTTAACCGCTTTCATATTAGCAGCCATTTTGCTTCCTCCTTATGTTTTTATGCATTGTGTAAGCTTGTAAAATCCTCTGTGAAACGTGCAAGAACCTTTGCAAGGTTTTCCTCTGTGGCAGGCTCAAGCTTCTTTGTATCGCGGATTTCCTGCATTACCGTTGCGCCGTCGGAATCTGTGTCAAGGAAGCTGTAAAGGCTTTCCTCATATGCACGGATATCTTCAACCTTAACATCTGCAAGGATATTCTTTGTAACCGCATAGATAATGGCAACCTGCTTCTCAACGGGAACAGGTGAGTTCTGGTTCTGCTTTAATACTTCCACGATGCGGGCACCCTGTGCAAGACGTGCCTTTGTATCGGCATCAAGGTCTGAACCGAACTGTGCGAAGCTCTGGAGCTCTCTGTATTGTGAATAAAGGAGCTTAAGGGAACCGGCAACCTTCTTCATAGCCTTAATCTGTGCATTACCGCCAACTCGTGATACCGAAATACCGGGGTTAACGGCAGGCATTACACCTGAGTGGAAAAGCTCGGTCTCAAGGAAAATCTGGCCATCGGTAATGGAAATAACGTTTGTGGGGATGTAAGCAGATACATCGCCGGCCTGTGTTTCAATAACAGGGAGAGCGGTAAGTGAACCGCCGCCGTGCTCTGCATCAAGCTTTGCAGCTCTTTCAAGGAGTCTTGAATGAAGATAGAATACATCACCGGGGTAAGCTTCACGTCCCGGCGGGCGACGGATAAGCAGTGACAGTGCACGGTATGCAACAGCATGCTTACTAAGGTCGTCGTAGATACAAAGAACGTGTTTGCCCTTGTACATGAAGTATTCACCCATTGCACATCCTGCATAAGGTGCAATGTACTGAAGGGGGCTTGCCTCTGAAGCACTTGCGGAAACAACGATGGTATAATCCATGGCGCCGTTTGCCTTAAGATTTTCAACAAGGCCTGCAACGGTAGAACGTTTCTGACCGATTGCAACGTAAATACAGATTACGTCTTTGCCCTTCTGGTTAATGATTGTATCGGTGGCGATAGTGGTTTTACCCGTCTGACGGTCACCGATAATAAGTTCACGCTGTCCGCGGCCAATGGGAATCATAGAGTCGATAGCCTTGATACCTGTCTGAAGAGGCTCAAATACTGACTGTCTCTCACAAATTCCGGGTGCGGGACTTTCAATAGCTCGGAACTCTGTTGTAGCAATGGGGCCTGCACCGTCAATAGGCTGGCCAAGTGAGTTAACAACACGTCCGATCATGGCATCACCGACCGGCACTGAAACAACCTTACCGGTACGCTTTACGGTCTGCCCTTCACCAATGTTTTCATCTGTACCAAACAATACGATTGATACGCTGTTCTCTTCAAGATTCTGCGCCATACCAAAGGAGCCGTCCTCAAACTCAAGGAGCTCGCCCGCCATACAATTGATAAGTCCGCTTGCTCTTGCGATACCATCACCTACGTTAAGGATGATACCTGTTTCGTTCTGCGCAATCGTATTCTCATAATACTTAATCTGGCTACGGATGACTTTGGATATTTCTTCAGGTTTTAATTGCATATGTCCATTCCATCCTTACATTATGATTTCATTCAGAGTCTTGTCCATACGGCTCATACGTCCGGCAACGGTGCCGTCCAGCTGCATTCCGTCAATTTCAACTCTGATTCCGGCTAATACCCGAGGATCCAGCTTAGTAATCAGTCTGATCTTCTTACCGCTGGTCTTCTCAAGTTTTTCGCCAAGTGCCTTTAGCTGTGCGTCAGTAAGTGCAACAGCACTTGTAACAACAGCCTCTGCGATATTATGATCTGCGTTAAAGCGTTTTGTATAGGCATTTACACACCCCTCGAATTCTCCGAGAAGTCCTTTTTCGCACAAAAGCTTTATAAAGTTACTCAAGTATTTCTCACATGAGCTGCCAAAAGCATCATCAATCAGTTTGTTCTTCTCTTCCTTCTTAATGGAAGGTTCCGAAAGAACTCTGATGTAATCCGGATTTTCACGGAATACGTCCTTAAGAACGATGAGCTGCTCAAGGATGGGCTCAGTAAGCTGTTCCTCGGCGGCTAAATCATACAGGCTGCCGCCATATACACCGGCACGCTCTGTCATAATTTATCACCTACATTTTCTATAATTTCGTCAATAAGTTTTTCGTGGTCCTTTTCGCTGAGTTCACGTTCAATAACCTTGCCGGCGATTTCCATGGCCATTCCGCCGATTTCGCCTTTTAGTTCGTTAACAGCCTTGCGTCTTTCCTGAACGATGTCGGCCTCAGCCTTCGCTTTGATTGCTACGGCTTGGTCATTAGCCTCCTTAAGGATGCTTTCGCTCTGCGCGGTTGCTGTCTTTTGAGCATTTGCAAGAATATCGTTTGCCTTTTCACGTGCTTCAAGCATATTCTGCTCATATTCAGCTTTAATGCTGTTTGCTTCATTCCTTGCGGTTTCAGCCTCGCGAATCGCAACATCAGCCAAAGCCTGACGTTTCTCAAGCACTTCACGGACGGGCTTGAACAGAAACTTCTTAACCAGGAATGCCGTAAGGAAAAGGTTGATTATCTGCGCAATGATAACAGTTCCATCAAGGGAAACAAGCTCACCGTATTTACCCTCTTCAGCTGCTTCAGCTGCAAGAACAACGAATCTCATGCCTGACGATGCCAAAAACATCATTAGTCTCAAGCTTCGCTACCTCCTGATTTATTTTCCTGTAAGATTAGATT
>JAZQNE010000061.1:0-27348 GCA_045627185.1 Lachnospiraceae bacterium | reverse complement strand
TATCTGCAATAAAATTGATATATCCAATGCCTGTCATATATTCATACAAATCAGGGTTATCTGGAATGTATGCGCACAGTTTCTGGCATACCTTTCTCCTAGTAGCAATAGGATTACCATCTATGATGATCTCTCCCTCCTCTACTGGAAGAATGCCTACAATAGACTTAATAGTAGTAGATTTTCCTGCCCCATTATGGCCGATAAATCCAAATATTTCTCCCTCATCAACTGTCAAGGAAAGGTTCTCGACTGCAACCTTGTCATTGTATTTCTGTGTAAAATCCTTAATCTCTAGAACCATTTTTTACTCGCCTCGTCGTGCATAAATTACACTTTTCGTTTTGAAACCACACTTTATTTTATAGTACTTTCGCTCTTCAGTCAATGGATGTGAAAAAGTCCTTTTTTCACACTAACCTATCACTCTATGTTTCCAATTACAAAAAAGGGGCTGTAAAAAAACTCCCTTAAAAGAAAAATCGCTGAGACCGTGAGGTTTCAGCGATTTTTTGATATAATTAATTATGCGACTAACTAAAAATATCAATGGTAATTATACAGCTAGGCAGTTGAAATTACCATTAGAAATCGAAAAAATTATTGATATTTCTGACCCGGTATATACTTTCTGTGAGGTTATGGATTGCATTGACTTATCAAAATATTTTGTAGAGAAGGACTACAAAACAGGTCGCCCCAAATGTGATTCAATTAAACTCCTTAAGGTTGTACTCTTCGCTTTTATGGAACATGGTGTTTCTTCGCTAAGGAGTATAGAAAAGCTTTGTCGTACAGACATAAGATTTATGTATCTTTTAGACGATATGCCCGCACCTTCTCATGCCACAATCGGTAACTTTATACGCAACGAACTGGCCACATCAATTGAAGAGCTTTTTAATGATATCAATAGCTATATCTTCGAAAAAGAATCCGTTGATTTAAACCATCTTTATATCGATGGCACAAAAATGGAGGCAAACGCAAACCGTTATACCTGGGTTTGGAAGAAGTCATGTCTGACTAATCGCACCAGAGTCTTTGAAAAGATTTCAGCAACCATTGATACTATTAATGCAGGTTTGTCTTTTCAAGGAATTGCTATTGAAAAGCGTGATGAGTACGCCATTGAATATCTTGAGGAGATAATCAACAAATATAAATCTGTTACAGGACTGGATCCGGCCGCATTTAAAACAGGCTCAGGGCATAGAAAAAGCCCTGAACAGCGTATATATCAAGAACTTTGCGGTTATCTTGAGAGATTAAAGAAATATGCTGAACATATCGAAATCTGCGGCGACGTGAGGAACAGCTATTCCAAAACGGACCAAGATGCAACATTTATGAGAGTAAAGCGCGATTATATGGGCAATGACCAGCTGTTGCCCGCCTATAACCTTCAAGCCGGTGTTTGTGATGAATATATAGCAGTTGTTGATGTTAAACCCTACGCATCAGATATGGATTGTTTCGTACCGCTTATGGAGAAATTTAAAAAACAGTACGGTTTTTATCCAGAGTACCCTGTGGCTGACGCCGGTTATGGTTCCTATAATAATTACCTTTACTGTGAAGAGCGCGGTATCAAGAAATATATGAAGTTTACCATGTTTGAAAAAGAGACCAGGAATGAGAAATATCACAATGATCCTTTCAGGGCAGTAAATTTCAAACGAGATGAGTCCGGCCAGCCGATCTGTCCAGGTGGCAAAAGGTTTGTATTAAAAAAGAATCAACATGTCCGTGGCAACAAATATGGTCGCACTGAAGAAATATATGAATGTGAAGATTGTACCGGCTGCCCGTTAAAAGATAAGTATTGTAAGGCTACCGGCAACAGAACAATAAGAATGAATCAAGAGCTCTCATCTTTCCACAAAGAGGTGGTAGAAAACCTGGAATCTATCCACGGAGCCCTTCTGTGTATGAACAGAAGCATTCAGTCAGAAGGTACATTTGGAGTAATCAAGTGGGACAGATCTTATAAAAGACTTTTTAGAAGAGGCGAAAAGGGTGTAATTCTTGAACTGACACTGATTTCATGTGCTTTTAACCTTTATAAATATCATAACAAGAAAAATCGAGTGACACTTGCAGCATAAGAAATAAGCAAGGAATACGATTGTATAGGGTCCTTTAACGAAAGGGCTAAGTTTAAGTACGCTAAAAACATAAGTATCAGCTGCAAAATAATAAAAACAAACAGAAGTGCTATGATAACAACAAAAAAACTCGTAACCAAGACTTATGCCTCGGTTACGAGATTTTTAGTGGCTGTTTTTTTACAGCCCCTTTTTTTAGTCTTTTTGGCTTTCACATTATTACTGCTTTATGTGGGTTAACAGCCTGTTTTTACTTTGGCGCAGTAATAATGCGAAAGCCAATGAGCACCAAAGTGAGTGTCGGAACCTGCTCTTTGCGGTTAATAATATATGCCTCTTCAGACTTCATCGTTGAAACATAGGGAAAATTCAGGAAGGAATTGGATGCGAAAGGGGCTCGAAGTAGAAATAACTTGCGTTTTTCACGATTTATAGTATAATTAACAAGGTTATTCATCAAAGAGAAAGGAATAATTATATGGGTACAACAAACAAAACAATGGATACTAAGCTTGGTGAAGTTCTTGTTAACACGGATGTTATTGCAAAGTGCGCAGGCTCAGCAGCAGTTGAATGCTTTGGTGTTGTAGGTATGGCTGCAATAAGTGTTAAAGACGGAATTACAAAGCTTCTTAAGCTTGAAAACCTGAATCAGGGCGTAAAAGTAATTATCAATGACGATAAAATCACGATCAATCTGCACATCATCGTATCGTATGGTGTAAGCATTTCAGCGGTTGCTGAAAACCTCATCGAAAACGTTAAGTACAAGGTAAGCGAGCTTACCGGCATGTTTGTGGAAGCTGTTAACGTTTACGTTGAAGGCGTTCGTGCTATTGACTGAAGGAGGACTTGAAAGTGGTTATTAAAACAATCAATGCCGTACAGCTGCAGAAATGTTTTCTTGCTGCTGCTAAGAATATTGAGGCACAAAAAGAAGTTATTAATGAATTAAATGTTTTCCCTGTTCCCGACGGTGATACCGGTACGAACATGACCATGACAATCATGTCTGCCGCTAATGATGTTGCACGTCTTGAGAATCCTTCAATGGCACAGCTTGCAAAGAGCATCTCTAACGGTTCTCTCTGCGGCGCAAGAGGTAACTCGGGCGTTATCCTTTCACAGTTGTTCCGCGGTTTCTGCAAGGAAATTGCTACAGTTGATGAAATTGATGTTATCACCATGGCAAATGCTTTCCAGAAAGCTGTTGAGACTGCTTACAAGGCAGTTATGAAACCGAAGGAAGGTACAATTCTTACGGTTGCAAAGGGCGGTGCTGAGAAGGCTTCCGAGCTTGTAAGCGAGACAGATGATCTTGTTGCATTCGGTAGTGAAATTTTAAGACACATGAAGGATGTTCTTGATTATACTCCCGAACTTCTTCCCGTTCTTAAAGAAGCAGGCGTTGTAGATTCAGGCGGCCAGGGACTTCTTACCGTTATGCAGGGTGCATATGATGCACTTCTTGGAAAAGAAGTTGATTTCAAACCCGTTGCTGCATCCGGAACCGGCGCTGCAACACGAATGAGCTCAGAGAACATCTCTACATCCGATATCAAGTTCGGGTATTGCACAGAGTTCATTATTAACCTTGAAAAGCCTTATAATGAGCAGATTGAAGAAAAATTCAAGGCTTACCTTGAATCAATAGGTGACTCGCTTGTAGTTGTATCCGATGATTCCATCGTTAAGGTTCATGTTCATACAAATGATCCCGGTCTTGCTATTCAGAAAGCACTCACATACGGCAGTCTTTCACGTATGAAGATTGATAACATGCGTGAGGAGCATAATGAGAAACTTCTTAAGGAAATGCAGACCGAAGCTCCCGCAGCTCCCGCTCCCGCAGGTCCCAAGAAGGATAACGGATTCATTGCAGTATCAATCGGACAGGGCATTAATGATATTTTCAAGAGTCTTGGCGTTGACGTTATTATTGAGGGCGGCCAGACCATGAACCCGAGTACGGAAGATATGCTTAACGCGATTGCAAAAATCAATGCAGATGTTATCTACATTCTTCCTAACAACAAGAACATCATTCTTGCTGCACAGCAGGCAAAGAGCATGACTGAGGACAAGAACATTGTTGTTGTTCCTTCAAAGAATATTCCTCAGGGAATTTCGGCTCTTATCGGTTTTGATCCCGAAGGTTCGGCTGAAGACAATCTTGAGAACATGAAGGATGCCATGGATGCCGTAAAGACCGGTCAGGTTACATATGCCGTACGTGATACATCAATTGACGGCTTTGATATTAAGACAAACGATATCATGGGTGTTGGCGATCACGGTATTCTTGCTGTCGGTTCTGAAATTGCAGAAACTACTGCTGAGATGGTTAAGAAGCTTGTTGATGAAGATTCGGAACTTATCAGCATCTATTACGGCGAAGATGTTACTGAGGATCAGGCGGATGAACTTGCAGCAATGCTTGAAGAAGCACATCCCGACTGTGATGTTGAAGTACACGCGGGCAACCAGCCTATCTACTATTATGTTGTTTCCGTTGAATGATCTTTTCGAATGGAAATCATACGGCAAAATTGTGAATAACGTTCAACCGTAATGTTGAAAAGACAATCAAATCAAGTTATAATTACAGAGTCGACAGTGTTGCCGGCTCTGTTTTTTCACGTGAAAGGATGTAAACATGCAGATAACTGATTCGGTTACAACGGTAAAAGGCATTGGAAGCAAAACAGCAGAAGCCCTGAAAAAACTGAATATTGAGACAATAGGGGATTTGCTTACCCATTATCCTTCACGCTATATTTCCTTTGAGGCACCTGTTACGGTTCTTGGCCTGAAAAATGAAGGTGAATATGCTTTTGAAGGTGTTTTTACCGAAATGCCGATTCTCAGCAAACGTGGGAAAACAGTTGTAACCTGCCGCTTTGCCGACCCTTCCGGAAGCATTGAATGCATCTGGTTCAATCAGCCCTTTATGCGGAGTGTGATTAAGCGCGCCTACCATTATGTCATCCTTGGAAGAGCGCTGAAAAAAGGAAACAGATGGACCGTTTACCAGCCAAAGCTTTATTCACCCGAAGAATACAGAAAACTCATGCATGTCCTGATGCCTGTTTATCCGCTTGTGTCGGGTCTGTCCGCCGGAACACTTCAGAAGGCAGTAAGAATTGCCCTTGATGAAACAGATATTCCGGATGATTTGATTCCCGCAAGAATCCGCAGACAGTACGGTGTGATATCGTACAAAAATGCGATTGAAGAAATACATTTTCCAAAGAGCATGGAAACTATGCAGGAAGCAAGACGCCGCCTTGTTTTTGATGAGCTGTTCGTTTTTTCGCTTGCTGTTGCAAAACGCAGGGCAATGCGCGAAAGCCATATAAATGCTTATCCTCAGAAACGTTTTGAGGACTGTGACAAAATGATTTTGTCACTACCTTATGAGCTGACCGGAGCACAGAAGCGCGCCCTTAATGATGTTCTCACAGATATCTGCGGAGCCCACATAATGAACCGCCTTATTCAGGGTGATGTTGGATCCGGAAAGACCATAATAGCTGCTACAGCGCTAATGAATACAGCTCTGAACGGATATGAGGGCTGTCTTATGGTTCCTACGGAAGTGCTTGCAAAGCAGCATTATGAGAAACTTTCAAAGCTTCTTGAGCCCTACGGAATCAGAACCGTCCTGCTCATTGGCAGCATGACCGCCAAAGAAAAGAAGAACGTGCGCGACCTGATTGCAAATCATGAGGCGGATGTTATTATCGGGACACATGCGCTTATTCAGGAGTCCGTGAAATACGATAAGCTTGCGCTTGTAATCACGGATGAGCAGCATCGCTTCGGAGTACGTCAGCGTGAATTGCTTTCTGAAAAGGGAACTGAGCCCCACATGCTTGTAATGAGCGCAACACCTATCCCGCGCACACTTACTCTGATGCTTTACGGAGACCTTGACCTGTCTGTAATCAATGAACTTCCGAAAAACCGTCTGCCAATCAAAAACTGTGTTGTCGGACCGGAGTACCGCCCGACTGCATACAAGTTTATTGCAAAGCAGGTTGCGGAAGGCCACAGGGCTTATGTAATCTGCCCTAAAATTGACAGTGAAGATGCTGAGAGTGCATCAGGTGAGAATGTAACCGATTATGCAGCCTCACTTGCTGAGATTCTTGGTCCGTCAGTCCGTGTCAGGATGCTTCACGGAAAGATGAAGCCCTCTGAAAAAACGGAAATTATGGAAGCCTTTGCAAAGGGTGACACAGATGTCCTTGTTTCCACAACTGTTGTGGAAGTTGGTGTTGATGTGCCTTCGGCTACTGTTATGATGATTGAAAATGCCGAACGTTTCGGACTTGCCCAGCTGCATCAGCTGCGTGGGCGTGTAGGCCGTGGAGGTGATCAGTCTTACTGTATTTTCATAAACACATCGGATACAGAGGAAGCACATGACAGGCTTAATATCATGAACAGTTCCAACGATGGTTTTTTCATTGCGGAAGAGGACTTAAGACTCCGTGGCCCCGGAGATATGCTGGGACTTCGCCAGAGCGGAGACATGCAGTTCGAAATTGCTGATATTTTCCGTGACTCGGATATACTCAAAGAAGCCTATGAAGCCGCAACGGGACTGACAGAAGCCGAGCTTGAGGAGATAAGTCTGCACATAGATTTTTCACTTGTAACTTGGGGCAATTAGTGGTAAGATAAACTCCGTATTACTATATCCGTTTTTGGGGACGGAAGGGGTTAGAACTATCGTGCAGCCATACACTAATCAAAAACTTTATACTGTTGCAGGCGACAATTATCGTGTGCTGGCCGGCTATTGCAATACCCTTGAGGAAGAAGGATATTGGGAAAAACCCGGACAGATTCTGCAGAAGAGTATCCGGGAGATGCTGGATTTGTATATACAGTCTCTCCTGGTTTGTTGTGCTGTGACATCGAAACGCTTTAAGCGCGAGGAACGCAGGTTTATTGCTGCATCGGTTTATGAAAATCTTTTGGGCGTATTGCCCGATTCTGATGATTTTTCGGCAGTTATTGATGAGGCAGTGCGTATCAATAATGCACCGCCCATTCTTATTCAGCTCTGCGGACTGAGAGACCGTGAAAAAAAGACAGGTCTTTCGGGACTTTTCTTTGACGGCGTAATGAATATTATGCTTGCCATGGCCTACCTTAATGAAGACCCGGGCAGCGGAGTTATCGCTTACATCACCAATTATTACAAACAGACGGCGGCATTTCTGTACAGCCGTTCATCACTTGAATCGATTGTTGATGAAAAATACATCTTCAGAAAGCTCTGTAACTGCGATCTTGAGCAGAGTGCGAAACAACTTGAGGAATCCGGCGAAAACTTTGAACGGTATAAGAAAAAATATTATTTCTATTCCGAACCCAGAAAAGAGATAGAGGTTCCGCTTAATTCTTCATCCGGTGAAAAAAAGAAACCTGAAGAGAAATCCGAACCTGAGCCTGAAAAACAGCCTGAAAAGAAACCCGTAAATGAGAATCTTGAGTCGCTTCTGGCTGAACTTAACGGCCTTATAGGCCTTACGGGCGTTAAAGAGGAAATCAATTCGCTGATTAACCTCATCAAGGTCCGCAAGCTGCGTGAGCGCTATGCCCTTCCTGATATGGAAATGTCTTATCACATGGTATTCTCAGGCAGTCCGGGAACCGGAAAAACAACGGTTGCAAGACTTGTTGCGGGGATTTACCGTGAACTCGGAATTCTTAGCCGCGGAACACTTACGGAAACAGACCGTGCCGGTCTTGTTGCCGGTTATGTCGGTCAGACGGCCCTGAAGGTTACCGAGGTTGTTGAAAAAGCTCTTGGCGGTGTTCTTTTCATTGATGAAGCCTATTCGCTGAGCTCACAGGGCGCAAGCAATGACTTTGGTCCCGAAGCGCTTGATACGCTTGTAAAGCTGATGGAGGACCATCGTGATGACCTGGTTGTTATTGTTGCGGGCTATACAGAGGAAATGAAGCAGTTCCTGAAAGCCAATACCGGTCTTGTTTCGCGATTTAACAAGTTCATTGAATTCCCTGATTATTCGGTAGATGAGCTGATTGACATTTTCTGCGTAATGGCCGACAAATCGGGTTATGCCGTTGAAGAAGGCGCAATCAGTGCAATACGCGAAATTCTTGAAACCATGACTGACAAAGAACGTGATACATTCGGTAATGCGCGCGGAATCAGAAACATGTTTGAAAAGATAGTAGTTAATCAGGCAAACCGTGTTGTTGACTTTACCGAGCCTACATTGGCACAGCTGTCCACCATCTGCGCAAAAGATGTGACAGGTTGAAATTATGTAGCGGAAATATACTGAGGAGAAAATTATGCTGGGTCTTTTATATTTGTTTTTATGCTTTGCGACAGGCTATGCGCTTTGCAGCATCTGCCTTCCCAAATTATCAAAGCTTACTGAGACAACATTCAGGGGAACACCGATTAAACTTTCAAAGTTTTTCATTCTGGTTCCTGCGTGGTTCGTAAGCGGAACGCTTGTAATGACATGGACCGCTTACATTGTTGCCTACCTGTTCCGCGCAAAGGAAAATCCGCTTAAATATGGCGATTTTGCCGCATTCGGACTTGGAATTATAATTGTTGCGCTCGGAACACTTTTCCTGATTTTAAAAAAGCGCGCAAGACAGCTCAACGGAGCATTGGCTTCTTTCTCAACGGCTGAACTTGTTTTCGTTGTTCTTGTTGTTATTCTTGTATTTTCACTGATGTACAAAACCTTCTTTGTGAAGGAAGACAGACTTTATGTCGGTGTTTCCGTATTCAGTGATTTTTCACCGCACCTTGGAATGATCCGTTCATTCTCACACGGAAACAATTTCCCTACCGTATATTCGCATTATGCGGGTGAAGATGTAAGATACCATTTCATGTTCCAGTTCCTTGTAGGAAATCTTGAATTCCTTGGACTGAGACTTGACCATGCATTTAATATTCCTAGTATCTTAAGCCTTGTATTTGCTTATTTCCTGCTGTATGCACTTGCAGTAAGACTTTCCGGAAGAAAGCCTGTCGGATATCTGACCTGTCTGTTCTTTGCATTCCGCTGCTCACCAAGTCTTTGGAAATATCTTAGCGAGCTTCCGAAGAAAACAGTTAGCGAAACGGCGCTTGCAAACACAAACTTTATCGGTTATACAACACATGAGGACTGGGGTCTCTGGAATCTGAACGTTTACTGCAACCAGCGTCATCTTGCAATCGGAATGTGTGCACTTCTGCTTGTGCTCCATCTGTTTATCCCGAACATTTATGTTATGGCCGAGAGATGGAAAAAGTACGTTACAGACCGTGATGAACGTGAGCGTGAAAGAAAAGAAGCAGCAGAAGAAGCAAGACTCACGGCCCTTGCCCTTGCTGAAAGCGAAGGCGAGACTGCTGATGATCCTGACGCTGAAGATGCTGACTATGAATATGAAGATGAATCCGAACTGGAACCTTCAAAGTTTGAAAAATGTATTGAGAAAATCGGCGAATTCCTCAGATTCAGTCTTTTCAGAAAAGAAGGCTGGATGCCTAAGGATATTGTGACTGCTGTAGTTGCGGGCATCCTTCTTGGAATGACGGCTTTCTGGAACGGTGCAACACTTCTTGCAACAATTATGGTTCTGTTTGTGCTTGCAATGGCTGCCGACAGACGCCTTGAGTTCCTTATTACGGCTGTTATTACTGCCGGATTGTCACTTTGCCAGACAAGCTTCTTTACGGAAGGGGAATCGGTTGTTTCCGCAAAAATGCAGTATGGTTTTATAGCTGAAAATCCTACATTGTTTGGTTCAATTGATTATGTACTGAGACTTTGCGGCGTTCTTACACTTGTGCTTCTGGCTGCATTTGCAGTTGTTAAGGGCGTAAGAAAATGGATTCTGTTTGCATTTTCGGCACCTTTCATTTTCTCATTCTACGTTTCGCTTACAATGGATGTTACCGTAAACCATAAATATATCATGGTTTCGATTATGCTGATGAATATCTTTGCGGCAATCCTTATTGACCGTCTTTTCCGGAAGAAGAGCGGCTGGCTTAAGGCATTCTGTGTATTCCTTGTATTCATCATGACGGCAACGGGTCTGTATGATTACAGAGTTGTAATCAAGAAAAACAATGCACTTACAGGCTGCCTGACTTATGCAATGGATGACCCCATGGCCGACTGGATTGAAGAAAATACAACATCTCAGGATATTTTCCTGACACCGTTCTATTCGCTTTCAAGACCGGTTCTTGCAGGTGCAATGCTGTATGAGGGACATGCTTATTATCCCATGACTGCGGGCTATGATACGGACAAACGTTACAGACTTACAAGAGATATGTATGAATGTAAAGATCGTGATGAGCTTATCAGGCTGCTTCGTGAGAATAATATTTCTTACGTTATTATTGACAATGATGCAAGAACAAATGACTACTTTACTGTCAATGAGGCCATTTTTGAAGAAACCTTCGAGAAGGTTTATGTAGAAGATGAAGGTCAGTGGATGATTTCGATTTTTGATACATCCAAGTTAAAATAATAAAGTTTCAAAGGAGAAAAAACATGGATAAACTCTATATAGTTATTCCTGCTTACAATGAAGAAGAAAATATTGAGGCAGTCGTAAATGACTGGTATCCGGTTGTTGAGAAAATCGGCGGCGAATCAAGACTTGTCATTATCAATGACGGAAGTAAAGATTCAACATATGATAAAATGCTTGCCCTTAAAGAGGGAAGACCTCTGTTTGAGCCGCTCACAAAGCCGAACGGCGGTCATGGTGCAACAGTTCTTTACGGTTACAATTATGCACTTGAACAGGGCGCTGATTACATTTTCCAGACCGATTCCGACGGACAGACACTTCCTGAAGAATTCTGGCCATTCTGGGAGCTTCGCGAGCAGTATGCAATGGTTATCGGACACAGAAAAGGACGTCAGGACGGCTTTTCCAGAAAGGTTGTTACAAAGACTCTTAAGCTTGTCTGCCTGCTCTGCTTCCATGTTAATCTTACGGACGCCAACACACCTTTCCGTCTGATGCAGCATGATGCTCTGGCAGATGCCCTTAAGGATGTTCCCGCAGACCACAATCTTGCAAATGTGCTTGTTTCTGTTGTATTCGCAAAGAAGAAACTTCCTGTCAAGTACATTAAGATTACGTTCCGTCCGCGTCAGGGTGGCGTAAATTCCATCAACCTGAAAAAAATCTTCAAAATCGGCAAGAAAGCATGGAAGGATTTCCGTGCAATCAATAAATGCCTGAAATAATCAATAAGCATAAGAGGAATCTTTATGAAAAAATCTACGAAAATCATAATTCTGATTGCCATATTGCTGGGATATATTATTGTAGGAAGCCAGTTTAAGGGAAATATGGGAACAGAGGACTTTAATGCATTTCTGCAGTGGTGGGCTGCACTTGCCATTCTTGGCATCGGTTTCCTTCCGTTAACTGCTCTGATGTTCAAAAACTTTAAGGACAAGGGATTCATTTTCTCAAAGGCTATCGGTCTTGCTATAAGCGGATGGCTTGTCTGGTTCCTTTCATCCTTTAAGATTATCAAGTTTACGGTCACAAACTGTTTCGTGGTAACCGGAATATGTTTCGCAATAAACTATGCGTTTGCAATTTTCGTGATAATTTCCGCACGTAAGAAGGCAGATAATGCCAAGGGTAACGATACATATTCTCTTGTAAAACCCGAGCAGCCTTTCGGAGATTTTTCGTTTAACAACCTGATTTCAATTCTGTTTACCGAGCTTGTATTTTTTACAGCTTTTCTGACCTGGACATATCTTCGCGGATTCAAGCCCGAAATCATGGGCAATACCGAAAAGTTCATGGATTACGGCCTGATGACAAGCATTGACAGAGCAGTTTATATGCCTGCTGAGGATATGTGGCTGTCCGGTAATACAATCAATTATTACTACCTTGGCCAGTATCTTTCCGTATTTGTTAAGCGCCTGAGCTGTGTTGCAATGGAAAAGTCATATAACCTTGCACTCATGATGATTGCCGGCTTTGCTTTTGCAATGCCTTACTCATTAATGACTCAGGTTTCATCTGACTTTGTAAAGAGAAAAATCATTCTTTCCAGAACCGGAAAGAAGACGGTAGAAGAGAGCCCGGATACCTGGTATTGCAGTCTGATCGGTCTTGTTTCGGGTGTTTCGGTATGCTTCGCCGGAAATATGCATTATCCGATTGTAAACTTCCTTGTAATGAAGTGCGACTGGAAATGGCTCAGAAAATTCCTTTCAATTGAGAGAGAAGACTACTGGTTCCCGGATGCAACCCGTTACATTGGCTACACACCCGATACGAACGATAAAACAATTCATGAGTTCCCGTCATATTCATTCGTGCTTGGTGACCTTCACGCACATGTAATCAACATAATGTTCGTGCTTACGGTAATGGCCCTTCTTTATTCGATTCTCCAGGTAAGAAGAGCACGCATGGACAGCTTCAGAAATGAAGGATTTGCATCGATTAACGGATATGATATCAAAAACAAAGCTGATATAAAGGATATGCTCTTTAAGGAGGTTCTTACTCCTCAGGTGCTTCTCATCGGCTTCTTCATTGGTTTCTTCCATATGACGAACTTCTGGGATTTCCCGATTTATTTCGTTGTGAGCGGTGCGATTATCCTCTTCTCGAACGCGGTAATATGTAAGTTCAGAAAAGAAACATTAATCATGACGGCAGCACATGCGGTTGTAATCCTTGTTGTATCAACCATTGTTTCATTGCCGTTCACACTGACATTTGACCAGATTTCAACGGGAATTGCGCTCAGCCCGAATCACACACAGCTTCGTCAGCTTATTGTTCTGTGGGGCCTTCCGATTACGGTTGTTATTACGTTCCTTGTTTATCTTATCAAGAAGCTTAACAAGAGCTTTGGAAAGAAATACAGAAATGCAAAACCCGGTTCGAATCCCAACAAACCTTCAATCAGTAAATTCTGTGATGAGCATCCCGGCTTTGACTGGCTTTACAGAATGATCTACAAGCTTGAGATTCCCGACTTGTTCATGCTTACACTCGGCCTCTGTGCAATCGGTCTTGTGCTTATGCCGGAGCTGATTTATGTAAAGGATATTTACAGCGGCGATTACAAACGTGCAAACACCATGTTTAAGCTCACATATCAGTCATTCATAATGTTTGGAATGTGTATGCCGTATATTATAGGGCGCTTCCTCAGATTTGGCGACAGAACACGTCAGAAGGTATTTGCGGTTGTTACTCTTGCACTTCTTGTTTCAACCTTCGGTTATTTCGGAACTGCCGCTACCAGCTGGTTCGGAAAATATGATGAACCTGCAAATTACAAGGGACTTGACTGTGTTGCATTTATGGATCAGTCCTATCCTGAGGACTATGAAGCAGTCCGGTGGATTAACGAAAACATTGAAGGCCCGCAGGTAATGCTTGAGGGAGTCGGTTTGAGTTACACCTATTATGAGCGTATTTCTGCAGCTACCGGTCTTGCAACTGTTATGGGCTGGGAAACACATGAATGGCTCTGGAGATCCGGCGCAAACTTTGCAAAGCCGGAAGAAATCGGTGTCCGCCAGAAGGATGTCCAGAAAATTTATACATCATCAAATGTTGAGGAAGTCAAGAGTCTTATTGCAAAATATGACATTGACTACATCTACGTTGGTGAAGCTGAACGTTATAACGGTCTTGTTACCGGAAGCAAGGACAGCAAGGATGAAAACGGAGAGTCATACGTACTGAATGTACCCGACGGACGTTACTATCCTAAGATGAAAATTAATGATGAGCTTCTGAGGTCTCTGGGTGATATTGTATATCAGGCAACAGACCCTGATACCGGTTTGAGTTTCAAATCTGACGGAACCTACAGAACTTACATCATAAAAGTTAAAAAGGACAACTGATAAATCAAAGGATTTTATCCGGAAAGGACAATTATGAAGATTTTACTTGATATTGCAGGACCGAAGGACATTGCATATTCAGGCCCCGGCCTTGTTATTCTGTCTGCCCTTGTTGTTGGTGGTATAGTAATTGTTGCAGGTCTTGTTATAGGGATTGTTCTTGCAGTCCGCGCAAGCAAAAAAAGAAAACAGGAATATGAAAATAAATAATTCCTGATTGTTTTTCAGATTAATCAATTCAAAAACGGCCTGCGTTGCGGCGCAGGCTGTTTATATATGGTGACGTATGAAGCGTATTGTTCTTGGTATTCTTGCACACGTAGATGCAGGAAAAACCAGTCTGACAGAGGGAATACTTAAGGTTGCGGGAAAGCTTAAAAATGCCGGTCGTGTTGATCATGGCGATGCTTTCCTGGATACCTATACCCTTGAAAAGGAGCGCGGCATCACCATATATTCAAAGCAGGCCCAGTTCATGCTTGGCGATTGCAGTGTTACACTTCTTGATACACCGGGTCATACCGATTTTTCCGCCGAGATGGAAAGAACACTTCAGGTACTTGATCTGTCCATACTTGTAATCAGCGGCACAGAGGGCATTCAGGCCCATACAAGAACCCTCATAAGACTGATTAGGCATTACCACCTTCCCTGCATCATTTTTGTTAATAAAATGGACCGTGCAGAGCGCATGCAGGGTGAGATACTTGCAGAGCTGAACCGCGAACTTAAGGGAATATGTGTTGATTTTTCGGAACAGGATGATACCTTCTATGAAAACATAAGCGAAAACGATGAGCATCTGATGGAAAAATACCTGGACGGTAAGAATCCGACGCAAAAAGAAATCTGCGGACTCATCGCAAAAGAACAGATTATCCCGGTATTTTTCGGGTCCGCACTTATGGGACAGGGAATGGAACAATTCCTGGAGGGGCTTAAAAATTATCTTCCGGAAATACAGAGAAGTAAGAATTTTGGCGCCCGTGCAATTAAAATCCTGAGAGATGAAAAGGGCGAAAGACTGACTCTTCTTAAAGTTACAGGCGGTGTCCTTAAGGTGAAGGATGTTCTCAAACATCATGCCGGTGAGGAAGAAGAATCAGAAGAAAAGATTAACCGGATTATTCTTCCCGATGGTGCAAAATCCGAGCCTTTGCAGGAAGCTGAGGCCGGAATGGTTGTTGCCGTATCGGGAATGAAGGACAGCTTTGCGGGAGAAGGATTTGGAGAAGAACCTGCCGGTATTGTGCCGGTGTTACTGCCGGTAATTTCGTGCCGTGTAATTAATAAATCAAACAGTGACCCGTCAGATATGCTCATGAAGCTTAAAATGCTTGAAGAGGAAAAGCCCGAACTGTCTGTTGTATTCAATGAAAAACTCAGGGAAATCGAGCTTTGCACGATGGGCGAAATTCAAAGTGAAATCCTTAAACGCGAAATTAAGGACCGCTTTGGGTTTGATGTCGATTTCGGACCCGGAAAGGTTCTCTATAAAGAAACAATCAACGGAAAGGTTGAGGGCGTAGGCCATTTTGAACCGCTCAGGCATTATGCGGAGGTTCATCTGCTTATTGAGGCTGCACCAAGAGGCAGCGGCATTGAAATAACAAGTGCCTGCAGTGAAGATATACTTGAAAAGAACTGGCAGCGTCTGATTATGACACATCTGTCGGAAAGGGTTCACAGGGGCGTTCTTACCGGTTCGCCTCTTACGGATGTGAAAATATCGCTTGTCAGAGGCCGGGCACATAAAAAGCATACTGAGGGCGGCGATTTCCGCCAGGCCACATACAGAGCGGTCCGCCAGGGCCTTATGCAGGCTGAATCGGTGCTGCTTGAACCCTATTTTGATTTTACACTTGAAATTCCGCGTGAGTACATAGGACGCGGAATGACGGATATTGAAAAACTGCACGGAAAATGCGGTGAGCCGGAAATTACAGGCGAAAAGGCTATTCTTACGGGATACGGACCTGTTGCAACGCTGGCCGCCTATCCTTCGGAAGTGACGGCATATACACGCGGGCTTGGAAGCATTTCCTTCACGGTACGCGGTTATGAGGTCTGCCACAACCAGGCTGAGGTTAAGGCTGAAATCGGTTATGATCCCGACCGTGACCTTCGAAATCCGTCTTCATCTGTTTTCTGCGCGCATGGAAGCGGATTTGTGGTTGAATGGGACAAGGTTCGCGAATATATGCATCAGGAAGGTCTGTGGTTTTCGGATGAATCCGGAGAAACGGAGACGGAACAGGCTCTCAGGCTTGCAAGAACTGTTTCTGAGGATTTCATTGGCGTGGAAGAGGTTGATGCCATTGTGGACAGCGCCGTTTCGTCAAACAGACGCAGCAATCCTGAAAAACGCGCGGGCGGACCAAAGCGAATCAGCCTTGACGAGACAATTTTCAAGGCACAGAAAAACAGGCCTGTTAAGGAGGAATACCTTCTGGTTGACGGATACAACATAGTATTTGCCTGGGAAGACCTGAAGTCGCTTTCGGAAATTAATATCGATGCGGCAAGAAATAAACTTCTTGACAGAATGTGCAATTATCAGGCCTTTAAGGGCTGCAGGCTTACTGTTGTTTTTGATGCCTACAGGCTGCAGAATCATCCGACGGAAACTCTTGATTATCATAACATATCGGTTGTTTATACAAAGACAGCCGAAACAGCGGATAAGTACATAGAACGCTTTGCACACCGGCATGCATCCGAATTTGAAGTAACGGTTGCTACTTCGGACAAGCTTGAGCAGATTATCATTCTTGGAGCCGGCTGCAGAAAATTGTCCGCGGATGAATTCCTTTCCCGGGTGGAAGGTGCGGAAGAACGATTACGCGAGGAACATGGCATTAAATAAAATCGACAGGGAGGAAAACATATGATTTATAAAACTTATGATATCAACCTGAATAAACAGGAGGGCGTTGACCCGCTTCAGAAGCCCACGGCGGACTTCTACATTCTTGATACGCCTGAACAGATGACTGCAATCAGAAAACGTCCTATGGTGCTTGTCTGCGCCGGAGGTGCTTACCTTTACCGTTCAAAACGCGAAGGCGAGCCTGTTATCATGCAGTTTCTTGCACGCGGATACCACTGTGCGCTTGTTCACTACAGTGTTACCCCCGCAAAATGGCCCTGCGCGGCAAGGGAACTTGCCCATGCCGTTGCAATTGCGCGTGAAAATGCAGAGGAATGGAATGTAAAGGAAGATGCCATATTTATCTGCGGATTTTCCGCAGGCGGACACCTTGTTTCAACGCTTGCGACTATCTGGAACGATCCGCTGTTCTTTGAAGAATTCGGCCTTGACTATGATGAAAAATATGCGGGTCTTACCTATGATTCTCCGGAAGCAGCAAAAATCCCCTGGAAACCTGACGGCAGCATACTCGGATATCCGGTAATTACAATGCTTGAGAATACTCACGCCGATTCGCGCGACAACCTGCTTTCGAAAGGTGCGGACCGGGAGCGCAGGGAGATGGCATCCATGGAAAAGCGTGTAACAAAAGCAACGGTGCCGTCCTTTATATGGCACACAAAGACGGATGGCTCGGTTCCGGTTGCGAATTCGCTGGATTATGCAAAAGCGCTTGAAACACACGGGGTTCCTTGTATACTGAAGCTTTATGAAACCGGTTGTCACGGACTTTCACTCTGCAATGAACTGACGGCAACAGGGGCAGAGCACATCGTGCCTGAAAATGCAGGGTGGATTAATCTGGCTTCCGACTGGGTTAAGGAAAGGTCCGGGAATCTCTTTTTCCCTTGCGTAAAACAGTGATTATATGATAAAATCGCATGAGTGGGCAAACGAACAGCGGGCAGAAGGCCCGGAGCTCATTTTGCAGAACTTTTTTAGAAACGGAGAAATTGAAATGTTATTAACTGCACAGATTACTGAAGCCGCTAAGAATTTACCGAGCGCGGAAATGCTTGAACAGGCAGCCAAAAAAGTAACCGTATCAACTCAGTCAATCACCTTTATGTTTGTGTCACTTGGAGTATTTGCCGTTATTTTTGTTCTTGCATGCTTCTTTGCATATAAGTTCAGAGGTAATGCCGGCGGTGCACTTATGGCTTTTGTTCTTGGATTTGTTGCCATTATTGTAAGCGGTTCGGGCGGTGAGGCACTTAATGCAATATTCCGTGTTGACAACCTTAAAGTGACTGACAGCATCGGATTATGCATACTTGGTTGCATTCTTACCGGAATTCTTACGGCTGCGGTTGAATTCGGTCTCAGATACTACCTGCTTTTTTACATGGAGAAAACAGGCATCGGAAAGCACAAAGCCATCTCCGTAGCGTGCGGTTACGCTGCAGGAACAGTCGGCCCGCGTATTATCCAGATGCTGTCCTCGGGCCTGGCTTCATTTGCAATTAATAAGGGTACATTCATTCCCGAATCCGCATACGAAGATGCAGACACACTCGGGCAGTATATTACTTCGCGCGATGATCTTGCTGTTGTACCGGACATTCAGTGGTTTTCACTGATTGTAACCATTATTGCATTCTGCGTACTTCATGTTTTCCTTACCCTTTATATGACAAGGGGCTGGCTTGAGGACAATAAACTTAAGAGTTCACTTGTTGCTGCCGGAGTAACCGTTGGCGTGACCTGCGGATTCCAGATTATTAACGGTCTTGTCGTTGGTCAGAACCCTGTTATCGGTCTTGAAACGGGATTAACGGTTGCCATGATTTACTATCTTATTGTTGCTGCTGTTGTTGTTTATTTCATCTACAGAACACTTCAGAATTTCCCTCACGGAAGAGAAAAATTCACGAAGACATCCGCACAGTACGCAGCTGCTGCAGAAGAAAGAAAAAAACAGGCAGTATGGGCGCAGGTTAATGCAATCAACGCAAGAAATATTGTTCCCGATACAGAAGATGACAGTGATTCCAAAACGGAAACCGCAACAAATAATGAAGCGGAAACCGTAACTGCTAATGAAACGGAAACCGAAACACAGGACAGTCAGCAGTAAAAATATTAATATAAAATAAAAAAATGCCGATAATATATGCAGACAATTTTTAGGACATGGATTGTCCTCCCATTTGGCAAAGGAGTGCCTGCATATGAAAAAGACATTTGAGCGATTTATCAAATTGTGGGTAGCCGGAGCTTTGCTTCTGCTACTCATTTTTGCTTTTCCGGTAATGGAAAGCAAAGCAGCTGTTGCAGAAGGCGATGTTGCTGTTGATTACGCAAACGAACTGATTGCCGTAAAGAAAAACAGCAGTGAGAGCCTTTATTTTGCTGTGGTTAAGCAGGGTGCGGAGGCTAAAACCTATACACCTGTATTTAGCGCTGCAAGCGGAAATTATACATTCTCCGATGGTACAAAGGCTGCTTATTTTATTGACCTGTCAGGGGTTAATTTCAAAAATCCCATGACAGTATACCTGAAATATCAGCCTGATGATGAGCCCTTTACAGTGACCCTTGGCACGGGCAGGACGCTTAAGGTTGCTTACATCGGCAAGACGAATGAGACGAACAAAACTGCGGTTGAGGCATTCTATTCAGGTTTAGCCAATTTCAGTGCCGAAACCGGTTATTTTATTTTCAACGTGAACGGGACACCGTATGAGGATGCTTCCGATGTTGAATGGCGTACCGGCCGCGGGAATGCTTACAAGGTTCTTAATACGCTTGATCCCGCTCTTTACCAGACAGCGGGCGCAACCCTTTATTTCCGTGTAAACAACGGCGATGAGCCCATTACCAAGGAAGCCAAGGTTAAAATTAAAAAGCTTGCAAAAGCACCTGCCATCAAGATTGACGGCAATAAAATGACACTGTCTGTCAAGAGTACGATGGAATACCGCGTAACAGTAGGTAATACAACATCGGCATGGCATGCAGGTACACCAAACTCAGCGGTTACAGCAATAAAGGATCTTCAGGGACTTGACGGTGACGGCTACTACAAGGCTTTTGGAAAGGCAGTGGTTGAAGTAAGAACCGCTGCAACCGAGAAGGCACGCGCATCGTTGTCATCCTTTGTAACGCTTGATACCGTTAATGCACCTGAAACCGGCGCATCGGTTATTACCGTTAACCATGTTAATGTTGCAAAACCCGAGAAAGGCCTGAAGGTTTCAAACCTTTCACAGGATTCCTACCAGGTGGCGGTAGTTAAGAAGGGTGCCTGGGATACGGAAAGTTCTTCCGAACTGATTAAGAAAATTAGCGGAACCGCAAAAAAGACCGATGAAGGCTATGTTGAGTGGGTAACCGTTAAGCCCGGCAAGAGTGCCACAATTGCTTACAAGAAATACAGTGAATATCCCGAATATCAGATAATCTACAGAAGAACACCCGTTGCTGAAAACAAGAAGACTGAAGAAATTGAGTTCAGAGTAGCATCGGTAGTAAGAGTAGTCGGAGGTGCAACACCTGTTGCCGATACAGCATCTGGCGGCATCCTTGTAAATAAGGGCGAGACCGTTAATAAGACTGTTAAGTTCACTGTTGAACCGGGACTTGAGCTTTATACATCGCTCAATAACGGGGCGTTTTCAAAGAATACCGCTAAAACCGTAACCTTCTCGGCAGGTGAAGGCGATACCGTTACAATCAAGGCATATACGCTGAACCCCGAAAACAACGATAAGAGCGATACGATTACATATATCTATCGTATCCTTGCAGGCGGCGAGCTTGACTGCTATAAAGGAAAATGGGGCTACGGAGTTTGCAAACAGGAAGATGCCGAAGCAGGCTCGAACAGCAAAACACTTATGTACCAGCGTGTTTATCTTGCATATTCCACCTATGAAACAAACGTAGATTACGGTGACCTTGGTCTTGACAGAAATGCGCTGATTGAGGTTATTCAGTCGGTAAGAGTTGATAATCCCGAGCTTATTCAGGCTGACGGCAGATTCTCTTATACATCGTCAAAGGTTACACTTTCACTTCGCGATGAAGCGCTTTGCAACCGTCTTCTGAGCCAGTGCAATGACAATGTTGAGGAAATCAAAGGCCTTATTAAGACCAAATACGGCAGCGCACCCACAAAGGTTCAGCAGGCTAAGGTTATTCATGATTATCTTGTACTTAAGAAAGAATACAAGGATTCAGACCTTGCTCAGACCATGGCCGGATCGCTTTCAGACGAATATACACCTGTCTGCATGAGTTATTCACTTGCTTTCAAGTATGTCTGCAACGCGCTCGGAATCCAGTGTGAAATCATTTTCGGTGATGTTGTCAAGGATAAAGGCAGCCGTGAAGCACATGCCTGGAACCTGGTAAACTACGGCGATCCTGTTGATTACAGCAATCCTAATGCCGATTACCATGCAAATACCTGGTATGAGATGGATATTACCTGGGACGATCCGCTCGGAACAGCAGAGGATTATATCCGCTATGACTATTTTAATATCACATCTGCAAAGTTTGCCGGGACACGAATCAGGACATTCGGCGTATATCCGAAATATCCGCTTGAAGAGACAACCGCAACAACATTAAGCTATGCTAACTGCATAAGTAATCATCTTCTTGATGAACTGAATTGAGACCGGATTTCTGCATAAACTTGCAGATATGAGTAATTAGTACGGTAAATTCCGGAAATTGCAGCAAAACAGGGTAATCCGTCAGGTTGACAGGTTACCCTGTAAGTTATATTATAGGCATACATGAGGCTTAGATTCACTGACGCTTAGGCTTCAAATAGGTTTTTCGGGAGAATGATGATGCTACTTACGAAACGTTTCAATTTAATATGCGGACATTACGGCTGCGGAAAGACAAATCTTTCGCTTAATCTGGCCCTTCAGGCAGCGGATGAAGGTAAAAAGGTTACTCTTGTGGACCTTGACCTTGTAAATCCCTATTTCCGTTCCTCGGATTACGCAAAGCTCTTAAATAATGAAAATATCAGGATTATTGCGCCTGTATATGCCAATTCAAATGTTGATATCCCTTCGCTTCCGCCCGAAATAAACGGCATTTTCACATCGGATGATACAGTGATTCTTGACGTTGGCGGTGACGATGTCGGAGCAACCGTTCTCGGACGTTTTTATTCGCGCATTTCCGAGCTTGACTATGATATGTATTATGTCATCAATCATTACAGAAACCTGACTGCAAAGCCCTCCGAGGCTGTTGAGGTTCTGCGCGAAATTGAAGCCGTTTCAAGGCTTAAGGCAACCGGAATCGTTAACAATTCCCATCTGAAATCAGAAACAACGCCCGAAACCATAATGAATTCCATGGACTTTGCCCGTTCGGTAAGTGAACTGACAGGATTGCCTGTCAAGGCTGTCACGGCAAAGAAGGAACTGGCCGGGGCACTTAATATCAGTGAACTCGTGCTTCCGATTGACATTTATGTTAAAACGGAGTGGGAATGAGTTAATAAAAGACGTCTCCGGTGGCTGAGGAAGGGCTCAAAAAGGAACTGTCCCGGTGACTCACTCTATCACTTTAAAAGTTTAACGTAAAAAACTTTTTTCTCTTGCATCTTAATAGCGTTTGTGCTAGAATAAGTCAAATCATGGATAATAATAAAAAAAAGCGTGTAATTATCCGCTTTTTGTCGGTTATTCACCCGGTTAATTTAACTAAGGAGGAAGAATCATGGCAAAGGTTACTATTAACGAAAACCTGTGCAAGGGCTGTGGCAACTGTGTTAACGCGTGTCCGAAAAAACTGCTGGAGCTTGCAAAGGACCACATCAACAGCAAGGGCTATCATCCTGCAACAATGAAGGATCAGGAAGCCTGCGTGGGTTGTGCTTCGTGTGCACTTATGTGCCCTGACGTGGCAATTACCGTGGAAAGGTAATTAACCGTTCGCTTATGGAAAGTGTAAAAAGCAATTGAATTTGAAAACAAATCTAATAAAAGGATGGCATAAATATGGCAGAAAAAGTATTAATGAAAGGTAATGAGGCACTTGCTGAAGCCGCTATCCAGGCGGGCTGCAGACACTTCTTCGGATATCCCATTACCCCGCAGACAGAAATTTCGGCATATCTTTCAAAACGTATGCCCAAGGTTGACGGCCTTTTCCTTCAGGCAGAGTCTGAAGTAGCCGCAATCAACATGGTGCTCGGAGCCGCTTCGACCGGCGTCCGCGCAATGACATCGTCAAGTTCACCCGGAATCAGCCTTAAGTCTGAGGGTGTTTCTTATATTGCAGGCTCGGATCTTCCGTGCCTTATCATCAATGTACAGCGTGGCGGCCCCGGCCTTGGCGGCATCCAGCCTTCACAGTCGGATTACTGGCAGGCAACAAAGGCACTCGGACACGGTGATTTCCAGCTGTTCGTTCTTGCGCCTTCAACTATTCAGGAAATGGTAGATTTTGTTCCGCTTGCTTTTGACAAGGCAGAGCAGTACAGAATGCCCGCCATGATTCTTTCGGACGGTATGCTCGGTCAGATGATGGAGCCCGTAGTACTTCCTGACGCGGCAAAGCCTTTCGACCGTGAAGCAAACATCGCCTCAAAGAAATGGGCAACAAACGGCACACGCGGCAAGAGAGAGCGTAACATCGTCAATTCCCTTTACATTCAGCCCGATGAGCTTGAGAAGCTTGTTAAAGAGCGTTTCGAGCGTTATGAAATCATCAAGGCTAACGAGCAGCGTGCAGAAGAGTATCTTACGGAAGATGCAGACATCGTTGTTGTTGCCTTTGGCGCTTCCTCACGTGTATCAAGAAGTGCAGTCAACGCAGCACGTGCACAGGGGATTAAGGCAGGTCTTATCCGTCCTATCACGCTTTGGCCGTTCCCTGTTAACGCAATTGAGAGAGCAGTTCCCACAGCCAAGGTATTCCTTGATGTTGAGATGAACATGGGTCAGATGGTTGATGATGTCAAGCTTGCCGTTAACGGCCGCAAGCCCGTTGAATTCTTCGGAAGAACAGGCGGTATCATCCCTACACCCGCAGAGATTCTTGAGCAGATTAAAAAACTGGCAAAGGAAGGTGAATAAGCATGGCAGTAGTATTTGAGAAAACAAAAGGCTTAACCGACGTTCCTTTCCATTATTGCCCCGGCTGCTCGCACGGTATCGTTCACCGTCTTGTAGCAGAGGTTCTTGATGAAATGGGCCTCCTTGGCGATGCTGTTGGCGTTGCTTCCGTAGGCTGTTCGGTTTTCAGTTACAACTATTTCAACTGTGATATGGTACAGGCTCCTCACGGACGTGCTCCGGCAGTTGCAACAGGTATCAAGCGTTCCTTCCCCGATAACATTGTTTTCACCTATCAGGGCGACGGCGACCTTGCCGCTATCGGAACCGCAGAAACCGTACATGCTGCAACACGTGGCGAAAATATCACCGTTATTTTCATTAACAACGCAATTTACGGCATGACCGGCGGCCAGATGGCTCCTACATCGCTTCCGGGCCAGATCACACAGACAACGCCTTACGGACGCGATACGAAGATTGCAGGTTACCCCGTCCGCGTATGCGAAATGCTTTCGACACTTACGGGAACCGCACTTGCACAGCGTGTTGCGGTTGACACCGTAAAGAACGTTCGTGAAGCAAAGAAGGCTATCCGCAAGGGCTTTGAAAACCAGATTAACAAACGCGGCTACTCAATCATTGAGGTTGTTGCAGCCTGCCCTACCAACTGGGGACTTTCACCCGAGGATGCTGCAAAGTGGCTTGAAGAAAACATGCTTACCTACTATCCTCTTGGCGTTTACAAGGATGTTACGGCGGAAGGAGGAGAAAAATAATGAGTACATTAAATGTTTTGCTGGCAGGCTTTGGCGGCCAGGGTATTCTCTTCTCCGGAAAGCTTATTGTTTATTCGGGACTTCTTGACGGCAGGGAGGTTTCATGGCTTCCTTCATACGGCCCCGAAATGCGTGGCGGTACATGTAACTGTTCCGTAGTTATCAGCGATGATGCAATCGGTTCACCGCTTGTAACCGCACCCGACGTACTTATCGCAATGAACCTTCCTTCACTTGACAAGTTTGAAGATTCTGTCGTTCCGGGCGGTACAATCCTTCTGGACAGCTCACTTATCGATCGCAAGGTTACAAGAACGGACGTTAACGTCTGCTATGTTGACGCGTCCAGACTTGCTGAGGAAAACGGCATGAAGGGCAGCGCAAACATCATTCTTGTTGGAAAGATGTTCAAGGAACTCGGTTTCTGTACGGAAGACAGCCTGTTCAAGGCTGTTGATAAGGTTGTTCCTCCCAAGAAGGCAGCGCTTATCGAAGTTAATAAAAATGCACTGAAACTCGGTTTCACAGTTTGATTGATGATTAATACCCGGCTGACCCGAATGGGAAAGCCGGGATATATCACTAATTGGAGAAAAATATGGATGAAATGAAAGAACTTGCTGCACGAATCCGTGAGCTGCGTGAGGCCTGCGATTATTCACAGGAAACTCTGGCTAAGGAGCTGGGCATCGATCCCGCCGTTTATGCAGGCTATGAGCTGGACGGCAAGGATGTTCCCATCAGCGTGATTTACAGCATTTCGAAAAAATTCGGCGTTGATTTCAGCGAAATATTAAGCGGAACATCGGCTAAGCTTCGCAGCTACCAGATTGTCCGTGCGGGCGAAGGTCAGAAGGCAGACCGTTATCCCGGGTATTCCTTCAAGGACCTGGCCTATAACTTTTCGCAGAAAATAATGCAACCCTTTATTGTTACACTGGACCCGTCAGATGAGCCCGCAGACCTTGTTTCCCACTCGGGCGAAGAATTCAACCTGGTTCTGTCCGGCACTGTTGTCGTGACCTTCGGTGAGAAGGAGCTTGTGCTTAATGCAGGTGACAGCATTTACTTCAATCCGCTGTTCCCTCACGGGCAAAAGTGCGGCGGCAGTACTCCCGCTACCTTCCTCACCATGATCGCTGCTGAATAATACGACAACGGAAAGGAAAAGGCACGAAACGGGTACCGTGCTTACAATATCATGGGTTTATTAGAAAGATTTTTACCGAGAATCGAGTTCGATTCTTATGAGGATTTTAAGGAAAATTACAAAGTAAATGCACCGGAGCACTTCAATTTCGGCTTTGACATTGTTGATGAGTGGGCAAAGCTCGACAAAACCAAACGTGCACTCGTATGGTGCGACGATAACGGTGAAGAAAAAACCTTCACCTTTGACGAAATCAGCCGCCTTTCAAATCAGGCAGCCAATTACTTCAGGAGTCTCGGAATCACAAGAGACCAGGCTGTAATGCTGATTTTACGCCGCCGTTACGAATATTGGATTTGTGCAACCGCTCTCATCAAGCTTGGCGTTATTTTTATTCCCGGAACGCTCCAGCTTACAAAGAAAGACGTTGCTTACCGCGCAAATGCAGCAAATGTTTCAATGTTTGTCTGTGTGAACGATGACTACGTTCTTTCCCAGGTTGAGGCTGCAAGGCCCGAAGCGCCGTGCATTAAGAATGTAGCCGTTGTTGGCGGCGCAAAAAGGGACGGATGGGCTGATTTCAATGCTGAAATCGCAAAGTTCCCGGAAACCTTTGAGCGCCCTCAGGGGGCAGATGCCCGTAATAACAACGACATCATGCAGATTTACTTTACTTCCGGCACAACCGGCATGCCCAAAATGGTATGCCACAATTATATTCATCCGCTCGGACACATTGTTACCGCAAAGTACTGGCAGCAGGTTCAGGAAAACAGGCTTCATATGAGCGTTTGCGATTCCGGCTGGGCAAAGTTCGGCTGGGGCAAGATTTATGGTCAGTGGATCTGCGGTGCAACAGTTTTTGCCTACGATATGCTCAAATTTATCCCGCTTAAACTGCTTGAACACATTGAGCATTACAAGCTTACAACGTTCTGCGCTCCGCCTACCATGTACCGTTTCATGCTTCAGGAGGATGTTGCAAAGTTCGACCTTTCATCGGTTCAGAACTGGGCAACGGCAGGCGAGCCCCTTAACCCTGAGGTTTTCAACCGCTGGGAGGAGCTTACCGGTCACAAGATAGCAAACGGCTTCGGTCAGACAGAGGGCACCGTTCTTGTTGCAAACTTCCCGTGGTTTGAGACAAAATCCGGCGCAATGGGCAAACCTTCACCGCTCTACAACATTAAGCTTCTTGATGCTGACGGCGATGAAGTGGAATGCGGTACAGAAGGCGAAATAGTTGTCTGCGGAATGGACAAAAATCCGCCCACAGGCCTGTTTATCGGCTACTACAAGAGCCCTGAGCAGACTGCGGAGGCTTTTAAGGACGGCAATTACAACCTGAAGGATGTTGCGTGGCAGGACCAGGACGGTTACATGTGGTACGTAGGACGTCATGACGATGTTATCAAGTG
>JAZQNE010000060.1:0-4197 GCA_045627185.1 Lachnospiraceae bacterium | reverse complement strand
GCTCTGTCTGAAGGTCGCAGCCCCAGAATACCTTGTAATCGAATTCATCGTTATGCTGCTCAAGAAGCTTAACAGCCTCTGTGTATGTAATACGACCAAAATCTGAAGTACGAACATTCTCAAGTCTCTCAAGAAGGCCGTTGTCAACAAACTGGTTGAAGAATGCCATTTCTTCGGGTGCGTTCTCAAGAACATAATTAATGATGTACTTGATCATGCTTTCAGCAAGAATCATATCATCCTCAAGGTCCGCAAATGCGATTTCCGGCTCAATCATCCAGAACTCAGCAGCATGACGGGTTGTGTTGGAGTTTTCTGCACGGAATGTAGGTCCGAAGGTGTAGATGTTCTTGAAAGCCATTGCATATGTTTCACCGTTGAGCTGACCGCTTACGGTAAGGTTTGTAGGCTTGTTGAAGAAATCCTGTGTGAAATCAACGGAACCGTCATCCTTTTTGGGAATGTTGTTAAGGTCCATGGTGGTAACCTGGAACATCTCGCCTGCGCCTTCACAGTCACTGCTTGTAATAAGCGGTGTATGAACGTAAACAAAGTCACGTTCCTGGAAGAACTTATGAATAGCATAAGCACAGAGTGAACGAACACGGAAAACAGCCTGGAAGGTGTTTGTACGTGCACGAAGATGTGTCTGTGTACGAAGGTACTCAAGTGTGTGTCTCTTCTTCTGAAGAGGATAATCAGGTGTTGAAGCGCCCTCAATTTCAACGCTTTCCGCCTGGATTTCAAAAGGCTGCTTTGCTTCAGGTGTAGCAACAAGTTCGCCCTTTACAATAATGGCTGAGCCAACGTTAAGTTTTGAAATCTCAGCAAAGTTTGCAAGTCCGTCATGATAAACGATCTGAAGTGTCTCAAAGAATGTACCGTCATGAAGGACAATAAATCCGAATGTCTTGGAATCTCTGACACTGCGAACCCAGCCGCCGACAGAAACTTTTTTTCCAAGATATTGTTCTTTTTTTCTGTATAAATCGCGTACTGATACTAATTCCATATTAATCTGCGCCGTAGCGCTCCTTTCCGATGCGGATAAACGGCCGTCTGCCGCATTCCGGCATATTTTCAATAATCAATTACTCGTCAAGTTTTGATGTACAGTGAGGGCAGCGTGTTGCATCTATAGCAATTTCGGACTTGCAGAAAGGACAAATCTTTGTTGTAGGTTCTGCAGGTGCTTCCTCAGGTTTCTTTTTCAGACCGTTTGCAAGGTCAAACAGCTTATTCATACCCTTAACAATCAGGAATACAACAACTGCCATGATAAGGAACTGAATAACAGCGGTAATGAAATTACCATAATTCAGTGTAACAAGGCCAAGTTCTTTTGCTTCAGCAAGTGTTGCGGGAACTGCAACGCCATCCGGATTCTTAAGAACTATGAAAAGATTAGAAAAATCGGTATTGCCGATCAGGCAGCCGATAGCAGGCATAAATACATCATTTACGAGGGATGATACAATGCTGTTGAAGGCAGCACCGATAATCATACCAACTGCAAGGTCAAGCATGTTTCCACGCATGATGAACTTCTTAAATTCTTTAAACATAAGTCCCTCCAAAAAAAAGATTTTGTCTGATTATACAGTTATGAACAAAAAAAATCAAGTAGGTAATTCCCGATAATTTACACAGCAATCCAACTACGGAATCTGCGAAATATCATATCTGACATAGCCCGCATCCTTCTCTGCAATCAGGGAGGTTTCGTCACATCCGCAAAGATACGACAGTTCCTTTGAAAGCGTAATCTCACTGCCTGCCGTAAGTGTTTCAATATCTACGGGAACCATGGATGTTCCTGATTTTCCCGTCCAGTTAAAATACTGGATAAAAACATGATTTTCCAGACAGACAGGCTCACCGTAGTACATATCCTTAACTTCTTTCGCAAAGAGCGGGATTCTTATTTCCTGACCGTCACCAAGGTTGTAGCAGTTCAGGGAATCATTTATTACACCTGTAACCGCCCATCTTCCCGAAACATAAAGATAGTCGGAAACGTTGCAGTTTGCTACTATTTCCTGCATTGTCTGTTCATGCAGGTCTATGGATTTGAGTGCTTTTCTCTTTCCGTCCGTGGTATAGAAAACCAGCTTTGACTCTAGGCACCAGAGTCCGAACGGTCTCTCTCCCTCAGCAAAGGTTCCAAGAACCACGGGGTTTTTGCCATCCGCATCGGCCTGAACGATGCTGTACAGCCCGTCCGCAAGGCTTACGTAAAAGGTGTACTCATTAGACGCCGTCAGGCTTCTGTAATTATCAAATTCATTATACGGCATGGATGTAACCAGTATGCCGTTTCGTCCGGTTCTGCTGATTCTCAGATACAATGTATGCTTGGTTTTTCCCCAGTAATCATATTCTGCGTAAATATAGTTCGGGGTTTCAAGTGCTCCTCCAAAGAACCAGTTGCCCTCAGAAATTGAAACTTCATCATCAAGGCTGATCCAGTCTGAAATGCGGTAAGTGTGGGCAGCACCGTAAACATCGTAATATGTGTAATAACCGTAATCGCCAAATACAAGTTTACCGTCTTCCAGCGTGAATTCTGCCATTTCGCCGGCGTAATTGCTGTAATTTATGCCTTCAACGTCAGTATACGGAAGAATAGGCTCCGTAGGTGATGGTGTATTTGTAGGACGCGGGCTGGGTGTGGGTGTCGATGTGGGGGTAGGCGTTCCGGTAGGAGTAGGAGTCGGGGTTAATGTGGGTGACGGGGTAGGAGTTGGCTCTTTTCCGCGCAGTCTGTCGGAAGAAATGATGAGGAAAAATATTATTCCTGCCATCACTGCCAATGCCACCAGTCTTATTAAAATTTTCTGCCATTTCTTCATATAACGCCTCCGGGAACTAACAAAATGATAGCACAGCGGTTTGCAATAGTCAATTACATGTAACTTAACAGAATTATCTTGAAATCCCATTGAAGATGTGCGAAAATATTAATATGTATTAAAGTATACTACTGATTGGAGTGCTACTGTGAAAAAGAAAAAATTATTTCTCGAAATTTTCAGTCTGCTTTGTGTAGCAGCATTATTTTTCACGATTTACGTTTTCGTAGAACTCAGGTCATCGAAGCTCTGCGTAATCGGTTCCTGTGTTGTTCTTCTGATTACTGCCTATCTTCTGATTGACTTTATTATTGACTTGAAATCCGAATCATCCGACAGGTCTGGTCTTTCCGGTTCCTCAGACGATGTTCTCACCGCAAGGCTTGACGAACTCGAGAGTGTTGAAAAGGCCATTTATACCGCAACAAAGCGTAATGGCAGCGATGCATCGGCTCTGCTCGGTTCGCTTTCAACATCCCTTGAAAGCATAGAGAATCAGCTGTCTTTCATTGCTTCTTCTCTTGCTCCCGATGCAGACCTGAGCGTAAACGTACGCCGTCTTCTCTCTGCAGAGCAGAGCATCCATGAAATCATCCAGTATATCCGTCAGGACCAGCAGAACGGTGTAAAAATGGGCATCAAATACAACAAAGAAAATGCCCGTCAGCTTGCTGAAATAGACAGCACCAATACTGATAAACTTGCCGAAATCAGCAATACCAACACTGATAAGCTTATAGAAATCAACAACTCAGCTACAGACAAACTTGTTGCAAAGCTTGAATCTCTTGAAGCAGCACTCCGCTCGGGCATTACCGTTTCCGGCACTGTAGAAAGGTCAATCCCTGTTGTTGAGCCGGAACCTGCACCTGTTGCCGAAGTTCCTGCTCCCGAGCCCGAACCTGAACCCGTTGTTGAAGCCCCTGCTCCCGAGCCTGAATTACCGGATGTTGAAGTCTCTGTTGAAGGCCTCCCCGATATAAACATCAGCGATATAGATTTATCAGATACAGCTCTTTCCGAATCGGCAGAAGGTCCCGATGAAGTAATTTCGGACGACGATCTTACACAACTTCTCGAAAGTCTTCCGGATATCCCCGAACCTGCTCCCGAGCCCATTGTTGAAGCTCCGGCTCCCGAACCCGAGCCCGTTGTTGAAGCTCCCGATCCTGAGCCCGAGCCTGCTCCCGCTGCCGGTCCTTCACTTGATGAATTAATGTCAGGTGACCCCAACAAGGCTCTTTCGCCTGATGAAATTGCTGCCATGTTTGCTGCTGCTTCAAATGCTGCTCCGGCTCCCGAACCCGAGCCTGTAGTTGAAGCTCCTGAACCTGAGCCCGAGCCC
>JAZQNE010000059.1:0-4789 GCA_045627185.1 Lachnospiraceae bacterium | reverse complement strand
TAAAAAACATAAACAAAGCCGGACATAGTTCAAAGCTACGTCCGGCTGATTTTATTATTTCTGCTATTCTTTTTTATTCCTTAAAGATAGAATCCTTACGGCCTTTTTTGCTCTTGGATACAACACATATGATAACTACAGCAGCTGCAACAAATAATGCTGCTCCGCCGATTATTATCCAAATAAGAACATTGTTGTTCTCATTAACATCATCACCGGGCTTCTCAGGTGATTCAGGTGCCTTGGTAGGAGTATCTGTTGCTTTGGGAGCATCAGTTGCCTTAGGTTCATCTGTAGGTGCTGCTGTGGGTTCCGGTGTAGGAGTAGGCTCAGGTGTGGGTGTAATAAGCCCCACAGGCTTTTCAGGAGCAGTTGAAGACAAACGTGCACCAACATTTGCGGGAACATCGGCACCGGACTTAATTATTGCAAGGCCCTTCATATCAATGCTTCCGTCTTCTGTCCTTCCGGGAATGATTGAAGTATCAACATTTTCGAAAATGTCCTTTGTAAGTTCCTTACCGGAAAGGTTCTTTGCAACGGGACCGCTCTGGAGGAAGTTGGTATCTGAAGACAGACCGGACTGCTCAATATTATCGGAACCGCCGTTACTCATACTGATAATGCCGTCAAGCTTGAAGTTACGTGTTGAATTGCCTTTTCCGTAAAGTGCAAAGCCTGATGAACCGTTACCGTATGCAGTACAGTTATAAACACCGATTGTAGGGTTACTGTTGCTTGTAAAACCTGTAGTACGGTTTCCGAAGGAAATACAGTTTTTAATTACATGCTCAACCGCAATTCCGTCACCGCCAAGCTTGAAGCCGTTTCCATCGCCTTTGCCCTTAACATCGTTAAGGAAACCGTTATTGTAAGCGACACAGTTCTCAATAGTAACTTTTCCGATGGGGCCTGATTCAACCTTTGCGTAAAGGTCCCAGCCATCATCGATATTATTATAAGCGATACAGCCTCTGAATACATTTCCTTCACCAACAGAAAGCTTTGCGGCAAAACCGTCGGCGTTGTTCATGGCTGAATCAAGGTTATCATGCGAAGTACAGTTAATTACTGTATTGTAGGAAGGCCACTCAGCCTTGGGATCATTTGATGAGCCGCTGATCTGGAAGCCTGTATCACCACAGTTATAGGTGTTTACATTTACAACGATGCTGTGATTTCCGGCAAGCTGAAAGCCCTTGACGTTATCAATTGATTTTGTTACGTCAAAGCCTTCGAAATACCAGTAATCGCCCCATGAAACGAATGCTCCTGAGGATGAAGCCGAGAAATCAAGTACGGGATGTGCACCTTCATCGGCAACAAGATATTTGAATGCATCCTCCGTACCACTGTTGCCCTTGCCGATTTTAACCTGATATTTCATCTGGTATGTACCATCCATAAGGATGATTTTCTGACCGGGACGAACATATGCAATAGCAACAAGAAGGTCAATGGGATCTTCCTTAGTGCCCTTTCCGGAACCTTTTGCATCCGGCGCAACATAGAACTCATTGTTCTCATAATTTCTGCATTCAATCTGAACAGTTTTTGTCAGGGATGCAGAACCGGGCATTTCACCTTTTTCATTTCTGTAATTCAAATCGGTATCAAATTCAATATTCAGCGTATTTGTACCGTATCTGATAGGAATTGTGCACTCAGCAATTTCATTTGCCTTAACTTTGAGATTGTCAGCAACAGTATCACCGAATACATTTGTAATGCGTGCGGTACCGTCTGCATTTGTTCTGAAACGAAGAATGTAATCAAGAGTTCCGCTTGATGTAGGTGATACGTGAGAAAGACTTACATCAAATTCAGGTGGCGGTTCAGGGAGACCTTTAGGATCTGTCTTGGGATCGCTTGTCTTAAACTGGATATTACTTACAGAAACATTACATCCACGTGCAACTGCAAAGCCAACGTAAACATATTCAGGATCTATCTGCAAAAGCTTATCAACGCCGTAAAGAATTTCTTCCTGATTCTCATAAATAAAATGATAGCCTGTATTCGTTTTCTTAACAGTAAGTGTATAAATTTCGCCAGTGTGAATCTGGTTGCCGGATTCGTACATCAGAGGCTTCATCTTGCAAGTTCCGAGAGTGCTCATTGTACCATCTTGAATATTCTTCTTTGTTAAGCCATACGTGAAGCGGACACCAAGACCATCCTTCAGAGCGACCTTATCACCGTTTGCGGTAGCCTCAATTTTGGTTGCAATAATAGAAGCCGAGTTTGTCTCGAAGTTATTATTGGAAACGCCGTATTCACCAAGGCTGTCGCGAATTACAATACCGAAACCTTCCTGTCCGTCCGGAGTCGGGTTAATGTAATCAATCTTGAAAGTTGCAGTCAATTCAAAGTTTTCCTTGGCTGCATCAATTTTTGTGTAGAAGTATGAAATACCATCATAAAAAGCGGTGAACTTTCCACCTTTGTCAATTATTTTTCCATCATCGTCATAGGTGCAGGAAAGAAGTTTGAAGGTCATCTTATCTTCATCAAAGTCAGTCATTTTGTTCCTTGAGCCGTTTACAGACTGGCCAAAATATGTGAAGGTCCAGTTACGGTCCACACGGTTTCTTACGACCTTTTTGAAGGTTGAACTGATGGTTTCTTCAGAATTTCTGAAGGCGCGAACCTGAAAAGCATATTCAGTGTCGGCAGAAAGTTTTTCTACCTTCATAGAAGTATTTTTTGTCTTTCCGAGCGACTTAAAAATGGCTTCTGTTGTCTTCCTGTAGAATAATTCGTACTCTGTAGCCTCAGGAACGATGCCCCATTCTACAAGCGCAGAATTATTTCCGGAGTTGGTTACTGATGTAATTGAAGGGGAAATAAGCGGCAAAACATAAGAACCGTTCTTTGTACTGCCGGTAATTTCCTTCTTTTCTGCATCACGGGTAAGCTTAGCTTCTGCAGTATAGGTGCCGGAAGACGAAGGCTCAAATCTAAATACAAAATCAGTTCCGTCCGCAACAGCACTTTCAGAACCGACAAGATTCTTTTTGGAATCATAAAGATTTACGGTAAGCATATCACCGCCGTCAAAGCCGATCAGTGAAGAAACATTTACAACAAGCTTGCTGTCTTCCTGCTCAACGCTCTTAATTACGGGAGCTGCAACCTCACCCCAGGTTGCTCTGTCAGGAACTTCATTTGCAGGCATCTGGGTAACGGTAAGCTTAAAAATACGGAAGCCACGGCTGCCGTTAGTGTTGCTGCCGTATGCGTCCTCATCCGTTGCCATAAGTGAATATGTACCGTCGGTAAGGTTTTTATATTTATATGACTGCTGTGCATTTGTTTCGCACACAAATCTTGCTGTTTCCTGGCCAACGGGAGCTATTTCCGTTCCGTCATCCTTTCTGAGAACAACATTTGATTTGTTCGATGAACCGGTACTGCTGATTACCATTTCAAAGGTAGCAATACCTGTTACTGTAAATGATACGGTTCCTGCTTCTCTCTTTTCAAGTTCAACACAGAGGTCACCGGAATTGCCTCTGAAGTTTCCGTTTGAAAGTGTAAAGAAACCGTCCGTACCATAATTTCCGGCATCAATTCCGGCCTTTTTCTCATGATTGGCAAGATCAAGACCGGTGTCTGTTGCGGAATCAAGAACGTAAACTTTCGTGTCTGCTTTTGCGGGTCCGGGTGCCTCAAGCATTGATAAAATGCCAGCAAACAGCACAGCCGTGAGCACAAAAGCACCAAAAGCCATCAGGCTTTTTCTGATGTTTTTTTTCATAATAAACCTCCAACCGGGAAAACACCCCAATAACTTCCCATAGGTTTCCCATTAAGATATTTTGATTATAGCAAACAAAATCTGAATTGTAAATGCTTACATTTTTCTTTCATAAAAAAAAACAGACAAAAATCCAAAATATAAAAAAACTCTTGATTTTCGTCTGTTATTTTCAAAAACAAAATTGTAATTAGTTTCAGTACAGACTTCTTATTTGACGTCTTTTCTGAAAGCCTGCTCACAGTAAATACACCTGTATATACCGTTTTTCGGGTCGGTCAGTCTGAAGGTCTGTTCAAGCCCCTGCTCAACAGATGTAATGCAGCGTGGATTTTTGCATCTCAAAATGCCTGTAACACGTTCCGGATACCTCAGATGACGTTTTTCCACGATAACATCGTTTTCTATTATGTTTATGGTGATATTCGGGCTCATTACGGCCAGCATATCAAGGTCCAGGGTTAACGGGCCCTCTATTTTTATAATGTCTTTTTTGCCCATTTTATTGCTTTTGGCGTTCTTTATGATGGCAACCTCAGCATCAAGCTTTTCGAGCTGCAGGTATTCGTAAATTTTCATTGCGCCGCCCGCTTCTATATGGTCAATTACTACTCCTCTGTTTAATCCGCCTATATTCAGCATGTTGTTTTCTCCTTAATAATCGGTATCAGTTTACAATTTCGGTGAATCAGATTATTTTTCAGGTGCAAGGCCCAAAAGCGTAAGAATCAGTGCCATCCTGACGTAAACGCCGTAATTTGCCTGCTTGAAATAAACGGCACGGGGGTCATCGTCAATCTCTGTCGAAATTTCATTAACACGGGGAAGCGGATGCATTACAAGCATATCCGGGCCTGCATATTCCATTTTCTTTTTATCAAGGATAAAGCTGTCTTTAAGGCGGATATAATCTGCCTCATTGAAGAAGCGCTCGCGCTGGACACGAGTCATATAAAGAACGTCAAGTTCGGGCATGACATCCTCAAGTTTCTTGACTTCTTTGTATTCGATTCCCTTTGCGTCAAGCAC
>JAZQNE010000058.1:0-3943 GCA_045627185.1 Lachnospiraceae bacterium | reverse complement strand
AACCGTACGCATAAACTCGCGCCAACTGTTCTGTGTTCCAAATTTATCAACTTCTTTCAAACTATTTCTTCTGAAAAGAAGCAGTGAAGGAGCAGTACTATATACAACTTTATCCTGCTCAAAATCAAAGAAATTAACTTTCAGTGTATCTGTCTGTGCAGTCTGTGTAACCTTGTTAACCGGTGCCTGTGATGCGCCCGGAAGAACGCTGGTTGCTACCATTACAACACCAACAATAAGACTTACAATACCGGCAATTTTCTTTCTGGTAAGTAATTTCATCTTATACCTCCTAGCAAATAAATAAGACCAAAATGTCTTTCCCAAACGAATTCAAAATCCCAAAATAACTATGCTAAAATTATATCTTTATTTAATCACAAATGCAATAAAAATTGCATTTTTGTAAAGATTTTTGTTCGTTTTTTTCAAAATATAGATACAATTTGAGATACATTTTTGGTGTTGCCAAAATTGCAGTAGCCAACTTGTTAAAAAGCAAAATGCTTCGAATATTATCACTAACATTCGAAGCATTAATAACCAAATTATTTTATTTTTGACTCAGGCAAATCAATCTCTGAAATAAAGATCTCTTGTATAAACCTTGTCCATTACATCCTCAAGTTCTTCGCTGTAACGGTTAGCAACTATTACCTGTGAAACACTCTTGAACTCAGAAATATCTGAAATCACACGGCTCCCAAAGAATTCTTCTTCCTTAAGCGTAGGCTCATAAATCACAACCTCGGCGCCCTTTGCCTTTAAGCGTTTCATAACGCCCTGAATGCTGGACTGACGGAAATTATCAGAACCGGCTTTCATGGTCAGACGGAAAATACCAATTGTAACCTTATGGCCCGAAATGCCGCCTCTTCCTGCGTTATCAGCGTAGAAACCGGCCTTTTCAAGAATACGGTCCGCAATAAAATCCTTACGTGTACTGTTTGCGGCAACAATTGCCTCTATAAGGTTTTCGGGAACATCGTTGTAATTGGCAAGAAGCTGCTTTGTATCCTTAGGAAGACAGTAACCGCCGTAACCGAATGAAGGATTGTTGTAATGGCTTCCGATACGCGGGTCAAGGCCAACACCTTCAATAATTTCCTTAGTATTCAGTCCACGTATTTCAGCATATGTATCAAGCTCATTAAAGAAGCTGACGCGAAGTGCCAGATAAGTATTTGCAAAAAGCTTAACAGCCTCAGCCTCAGTGGGATTGATTATAAGTGTAGGGATATCTGTCTTAATTGCGCCGCCGGAAAGAAGTGCCGCAAACTGCTCTGCTTTTTTGACAAGCTCCGCATCATCCTTCGGAACGCCAACAATAATGCGGGAAGGATAAAGATTGTCATAAAGTGCCCTTCCCTCACGCAGAAACTCCGGAGAAAAAATAATTCTGTCAATATTGTACTTTTCACGCACATTCAGCGTAAAGCCAACAGGAACGGTACTTTTTACAACCATAACAGCATGGTCGTTAAGTGAAAGAACCATTTTTATAACCGCCTCAACAGAGGATGTATTGAAGTAGTTCTTAACCGGGTCATAATCAGTAGGTGTGGAAATAATAACAAAATCAGCATCTTTGTATGCTTCCTCACCGTTTACCGTGGCATGAAGGTCAAGCTCTTTTGTAGCCAGATATTCAGAAATCTCTTTATCCACAATAGGTGATTTTTTCGCATTAATCATGTCAACCTTTTCCTGAATCAGATCAACAGCCGTAACATGATTGTGCTGCGCAAGAAGAATTGCATTTGAAAGGCCTACATAGCCTGTTCCGGCAACTGCTATATTAATCATATGTCATTGCTCCCTGTAAAATAAACCTTGTATTTTTTCACATTTAGTGACTGCAGGCACGTTTATCATGAAAACAGACAATCTGCTTATGCCAGACGCTCACCGTACATTTTCTCAAAATACTGTTGATATGAACCGTTTACAATGTTTTCCCACCATTCACGGTTATTCAGATACCACTCAATGGTTTCCTTTATTCCGCTTTCAAAGCAGTATTTAGGCTCCCAGCCAAGCTCCGTGCGAATCTTTGTAGGGTCGATTGCATAGCGCAGGTCATGGCCCGGGCGGTCGGTAACATACTTAATAAGACTTTCGGGCTTTCCAATAGTCTTTAAGATTATTTTAACAACCTCAATATTTGCATGTTCATTATGTCCGCCAATGTTGTAAACCTCACCCTCTTTACCTTTTTCAAGAATAAGGTCAATAGCTGCGCAATGGTCATATACATGCAGCCAGTCACGAACATTTTCGCCCTTGCCGTAAACGGGAAGCTGTTCATTATTCAACGCACGGCTTATCATAAGCGGAATCATTTTCTCAGGGAACTGGAAACGGCCATAGTTGTTTGAGCAGCGGCTGATGGTTGTGGGAAGCTTGAAGGTACGCTGATAAGCCATTACAAGAAGGTCTGAACCGGCCTTGCTAGCAGAATAAGGTGATGATGTATGAATAGGTGTATTCTCTGTAAAGAAAAGGTCCGGGCGGTCAAGAGGAAGGTCTCCGTAGACTTCATCGGTTGAAACCTGATGATACCTTTCAACTCCGAATTCCTTTGCTGCATCAAGCAGAGTTTGTGTTCCCAGCACATTTGTCTTAACAAAAACGTCAGGTTCCTTTACGGAACGGTCTACGTGTGACTCCGCAGCAAAGTTTACAACCACATCAAATTTTTCTTTGGCAAACAGATCAAAAATAAACTGACGGTCAGCAATATCTCCCCTTACAAAGCTGTAATTGGGGTTGTTTTCAACTGATTTAAGGTTTTCAAGGTTTCCTGCGTAAGTCAGCTTGTCAAGGTTTACAATCTTGTAATCAGGGTGTTTTTCAAGCATGTAGATTACAAAGTTGCTGCCTATAAATCCTGCTCCGCCGGTAACAAGTACTTTCTTAGCCATAACATTTGTCTCCTGGTTTTTTTTAACTTTCTTAAAATAACAATCTAATTATATAAAGTCAAGCAGAAACAATCAGAAATCAAGTTCCTTAAGGTATCTTGAAAGAGCATCCTGCCAGGTGGGAAGCGGTGTGAAACCGGCCTCTGAAAGTTTGCTTTTATCAAGTCTGCTGTTAAACGGGCGCTTTGCTTTTGAAAGGCCGTATTCTTCAGTAGTAACGGGATATACGGTAACATTCATTCCTGCCTGTTTATAGATTTCCTTTGTGAAATCATACCAGCTGATGTAGCCGCCCTCATTTGTAGCATGATAATAACCGTATTTTTCGGTTTCTGTCATATCAACAAGAAGTCTTGCAAGGTCAAAGGTGTATGTAGGTGTTCCAACCTGGTCGCACACAACACGCACCGAATCATGTGTTTTGCCAACGTTTATCATGGTTTTGATAAAGTTTTTGCCGTTCTTGCCAAATACCCATGCTATACGCACAATAAAGTACTTCTCAAGCGTTTCTGACACTGCCAGTTCACCTGCAAGCTTGCTCTCACCGTAAACATTAAGCGGCTTATAATCCTTACAGTCAGGCTTCCAAGGCTCTTCTCCCTGTCCGTCAAACACATAATCGGTACTGATGTAGACAAGCTTCGCATTTATTGCTTTTGCAGCTTTTGCAAGGTTCTTTGTACCATCACGGTTAATTGCAAAAACCTTTTCTTTCTTGTCCTCATCTTCAGCAAGGTCAACAGCGGTCCAGGCTGCGCAGTGAACAATCACATCAGGGTTCACCTCGGAAATCAGTGCACATACGGCTGCTTCATCAGTAATATCAAGCTGTCTGTAAGGTGCAGGTGATTCAATTTCCGGTAATATATCAGAACCAACAGCCTCATACCCGCGGTTTAATAATTCATTTATGACATCGTGACCAAGTTGGCCACCAACGCCGGTAACAAAATAAAGCATTATTGCACTCCTTAAAAAAACGTATTCATTTAAGCCGAGCACCTATTCTTATGAAA
>JAZQNE010000057.1:0-16263 GCA_045627185.1 Lachnospiraceae bacterium | reverse complement strand
CAAGGTTACTGCAGGCAAAAAAGATGAAAACATGTTTGTTTTCCAGACAACAGACAGCGGTAACAGATGCATCAGCTTCTACACAGGCGCAAGTGATTTCAGATCATACGCAAACAATAATGACTGTGATGTTGAACTTTACAAGTATACAGTAGAAATTGTTAAGCCTAATCCCGGCGTTACACCTGTTCCTACAGCAACACCTACAGTTGTTCCTACAGCAGTACCTACAGCAGTACCTACAGCAACACCTACAGAAATTCCTACAGCTACTCCTACCCCTGTTGTTGAGAAGAAGGTTATCAATTGGACAATCACACAGATTAAGGCCCAGGAAGATGGCGAGCCTCTTGTTGCAGATGACGGTGTATCAACCGTTATGCATACATCGGGAATCGTTGTCGGAGCACAGACAAAGGGCTGGAATAACGGTGAGCATTACGTAATCAATTTCTCAGCAGAATCACTGAAGGATATGTCAATCACTATTTCTGCAGCTTCAACAGCAGCAGGCCCCAGAAACCTTCAGCTTCAGTATGTAAATGCTGACGGACAGGCAGTTGACATTGCAGGCGGAGATTTCGAATTTGTAACAAAGGGTGCATTTGTTACAAAGACGATTGCTCTTCCTGAGGAATTAAATAATAATGAGTCAGTTGAACTTTTACTTGTTGCAGTTGGTGAGACCCGTGTTGACGGTTCAACCGGTATCAGCGGTAACAATTACCTCACAGTACTTTCAATTGACGGTACGGTATTCACACCTGTTACATATGAAATTCCTGACGGAACATATGCAATTTACAATCCGACCAGCGGAATGATTATGTCAGAGAATGCCGTTGCAATATATTACAGAGCCGGCGTAGCATTTACTCCTGTTGATGGTGTAAATTATGTAAATGCAACAGAACTCTGGACAATTAAGAACAATGAAGACGGTACAATTACCATTCTTTCAAACAGTGGTAAGAAGTTATCAATCAGTGCTGAAAAGAATAGCGTAAACTTCGACAATGTATATGATACATGGACTGTTGAAAAGCAGGAAAACGGCACATATTACATCAGGAATGTCGGCAAGGACATTTATCTTGAGTGGTATGCTAAATATTCGGAGTTTACCGGTTACGGCACAATTGATGCAGGCAGCGAAGGTCTCTTCCAGATGAGTTTCATCCCTGCAAAAGAGAAAGCAGCAGTTACACCTTCACCTGTTCCTACAGCAACACCCGAGCCTACAGCTACACCTATTCCTACGGCTACAGCAACACCCGAGCCCACAGCTACACCTATTCCTACGGCTACAGCTACACCCGAGCCCACAGCAACACCTGCAGTCGATAAAAAGGTTATCAACTGGACAATTACACAGATTAAGTCCCAGACATACGGTGATCCTCTTGTAGCAGATGATGGCGCTTCAACCGCTATGCATACATCAGGAATTGTTGTCGGAGCACAGACAAAGGGCTGGAATAACGGTGAGCATTATGTAATCAACTTCTCAGCCGCAACTCTTAAGGATATGTCAATCACCATTTCTGCAGCTTCAACAGCAGCAGGTCCCAAGTACCTTCAGCTTCAGTATGTAAACGCTGACGGACAGGCAGTTGACATTGCGGGCGGAGACTTTGAATTCGTAACAAAGACTGTATTTGTTACAAAGACCATTGTTCTTCCTGAGGAATTAAATAATAATGAGTCAGTTGAACTCTTACTGGTTGCAGTTGGTGATACCCGCGTTGACGGCACATCCGGTCTTTCCGGTAACAACTACCTCACAGTTCTTTCAATTGACGGTACGGTAACAGCACCTGTAGTTACACCTGTTCCTACAGCAACACCTGAACCTACAGCAACACCTGTTCCTACAGCAACAGCTACACCTGTTCCTACAGCAACAGCTACACCTACTCCTACTGCAACAAGTACGCCTACTCCTACAGCAACGAGTACACCTACTCCTACAGCAACAAGTACACCTGTTCCTACAGCAACACCCGAGCCTACAGCTACTCCTGCACCTACAGCAGTTGTTCTTCCTGTGGTTTCCAAGGTTCTTGCTCATTGGGGCAATACAACTCAGATCAGTGTTACGGTTAAGAATACAACCGATCATGTAATTAAGAGCTGGAAGGTTAACATCCCTGTAAACGGCGAAATTACCGATGTTTACAGTGCAACACTTGTTGGCAAGACAGAAGACGGTTACACCGTTTCATGTCCTTCATGGGATAAGAACATCGGCGTAAATGAATCAAAGACATTTACAATCGTTGTTAATTCTCTTGATAAAGTAATTGTACTTGGCAATGTAACACTTCTCACAAAGGAAGTTGTTAAGGATGCATCAACATACAGTATCTCTGATGTGAATAAGGGTAAGAATGCATGGGCAGGCGGATTTAATGCCAATATTACCATCAGGAACACTTCCGGGACATCAATTGAAAACTGGACGATTGAATTTGATTACGACGATGAAATTACAAGCATCTGGAATGCAATAATTGTTTCTCATGTCGGTAACCACTACGTAATCGAAAATGCAGGCCATAACGCATCAATTAGTGCAAAGAGTTCCGTAAGCTTCGGATTCTCCGCACGTCCCGCGCAGGGTCAGTATTCAGATGCTGGCTTTGAGAATATAATTCTCAGGGCATTTGAATAATTGAAACAACCTGCTTTGCCAAAACATACAAATTGGCTGAATCCTCAAGGGTTCAGCCAATTTTTTTTTCAGGTTTCATACGAACTGAATAAAAAGATTTCAGTTGAAATGATTGGCAGAGAGTAATAAAATAAAAAAGAAAGGAAGGAAACGGAATGGACAGACAGTATGTTTTCACGGAAAGAGCTCATTTGATGTGCCCTGATATGTTCTTTGGAATCTCAGAAAAAATATTGGCCCCGTTTGACAGGGAAAAGGTTTTTGGGGCTTTTAATAAACTTGCAGAGGCGCATCCTTTTCTTAAAGCCGTGATTGGGTATGAAAAGGAAAGCAACAGGTTTTTTTATGATATTACAGACAGTCTGAAAGCAGAAATCATTTTCTGTGACGATACATATAAGAATATTTCCCCGGGAAAGATAACGGATATTACAAAGTCATATTATTCACAGACTGTTTCAGACGATGAAGTTATTCTCGACGCCTATAAAACCCTGACTTCACGCGACTGGGATATAAGGAGTGAGGGCATGTTAAAGGCAATAGTCTGGCGTGCTGCTGAGAAAACACGTGTTTTGTTCGTGTTTCATCATCTTCTGGCGGACGGAAGAGCGGCTTTGTCACTTGCTACGGAGTTTGCAAGGCTGTATTCATCGGGTACTGAATGTGTGGCTGCGCCAGAACAGCTTATTTCAGAAAAAAACGAGCTCCCGGAACTTCCTTTAATCAGTAAAATGCTGATAAACCGTTGCAATAAAAAATGGAAGAAGGAGCAGAGAAGGGTCAGTTTTGAGGAATATCATCAGTTTGCAAATGAATACCTGAAAACCGGCAAACGCCTTTATGAAATTACAAAAATCGCATCGGAAGATGTTTTGAAGCTTATCGGACAGTGCAGGGAAAACGGCATTTCGGTGAATGATTACTTTCTGGCGAAAATGATGATAGAGGATAAAACCGACAAGGTCATTATTGCGCAGGACCTGCGTCAGCAACTGAAATGCTACAAGCCGGGCGCACTCGGCAATTATTCAACTGCCATGAGTATTATCTGTAAAACCAAAAGCGATAATATCTTTACTGAGGCAAAAAGGGTACACGTTGCGGTCCAAAAAATGATTAACAATTCGCGCGCCGCTATGACTGTTCTTTCGTGTTATGCGCTGATGGAGCCTGAGCTGATAGATGCGGTTGCAATTTCAACGCTTGGCGGATTCAGGAGTAAGGTTGCGGAATTTGTCGGGACTGCAATGTTTGGATACAAACAGAGAAACGGTTTTTCGATAACAAATCTTGGCGCTTTTGAGGAAGAATCCATAGAAGATGCAATGTTTATTCCGCCTGCTTCGCCTGCAATGCAAAAAATACTCGGGATTCTGACGGTTAACGGCAAAACGAATATCTGTGCATGCGAAAGAGAATTAAACTGAAGAGTGCAAAATGAGGAATATAAAATGAACAAATCACTTGTTTCGGTTGTTATTTGTAAATCATATGAGGAAAACACCGTTTATTCCGCTGTGAAAGCCGGCGTTGACGCTATTGGCGGAATTGACACCTTCGTAAAGAAAAATGAAAAGATACTGATCAAACCGAATTTTATTTATCCGGCTGAAGCCGAAAGGGCGCTTACCACACATCCTTCAGTAATTAAGGCCGCCTGCAGGCTTTTGTCCGAAAACGGATATGCAGAGGTTATGGTGGGGGATTCTCCCGGTAACGGCTCCTGCAAGGCTGCCGCAAAACGCCTTAACCTTTCTGACGATACCCTTTACGGGGCTAAAGTGGTTGATATGTCTTCAGAGAAAACGGTGCGTTTCCCTGAGGGGCGTGTGTGCAAAAGCTTTCACTTTACAGAGGAAGTTGCTGAAGCTGAGGCCATCATAGGCTTATGTAAGATGAAAACTCACATGCTTGAGCGAATCACGGGCGGAGTCAAGAATATGTACGGTCTGATATGCGGGCACAGAAAAGCCCTTGGGCATGTCAGCTATCCTACGGCAGTTAAGTTCGCAAAACTTCTTACGGATATTCATCGTGCAACTCCGCAGAGACTGCATATCATGGACGGAATAGTTGCAATGGAAGGCAATGGTCCGACCTCGGGTTCACCTATCGATATGAACGTAATTATTGCGTCATCAGATCCGGTTGCAATGGATACCGTATTCTGCTGGCTGATAGACCTTGCCCCGCACCTTGTGCCTACAAACATCCAGGGCGAAAGAGCGGGAATTGGCACATTTAAGGAAGAAAATATTGAAATCAGACTTGTTGACGGAGACGATGTTTCAGTCATTTCAAAGGATGAACTGGTTAAGCGCCTGGGCAATCCCGCATTTGATGTTGTCAGGGAAGAAGAAGAAAAAAAGAACCCGCTGAGCATCCTGTCAAATATGGCAGGAGGCCGCCGCAGGCCCGTTATAGATGAGTCAAAATGTGTGAAATGCGGAATTTGCGTCAACCATTGTCCGGTTGAAGGAAAAGCTGTTGACTTCAAAAACGGCAAAGAAAATCCGCCTGTTTATAACTACAAAAAATGCATCAGATGCTACTGCTGTCAGGAAATGTGCCCGCAGAAGGCCATCAGCGTAAAGAGATGACAGGGTAAAAATAACTGCTTTCGATGAGTCAGAAAGAACCGTCCCCAATGACTCAGTGCATAGCTGAAATGTTGATGTATTCTGACGGGGACATACCTTCGATTTTTTTGAAAACCTTACTAAAATAGAATTCGCTTCCGAAGCTGAGCGCATCGGCAACCTCATAAACCTTGGCATTGCGTTCACGGAGCATCTGCTTTGCGACATCGACTTTCAGAGTGTTAATGTATTCACTGAAGCCGGTGTCGTTGTATTTTCCGAACAACTGGCTGAGATAGCTCGGGCTTATGCCGAACTGGGCGGCTACCTCATTAAGGGACAGCTTTTCACGGATATGCTCCGTAATGTAGGACTTAACATCCGCTACAATACGGTTCTTGTAATCGCTTTTTTGTATATCAAAATAAGAGCAGATTGATGTGGAAAGCCGGTTGAGCCATTCAACAACCTGATCAACTCCGGTCTGACGGTACAGTGACATATAGCCTTCGGGCTCATCGCTGAAGAAACCGGAAAGTGTTTCTGCTCCTTCGGGCAGGAGTGAAATGGCAAGGTAAAGAATGTTACTTGCCGCATCAAGAGCCTGAACATAATGATGAGGATGCGAACAGAGCAATTCTCCTATGGAATCAAGAGTTGTCCTGAGTGATTTTGAATTATATTCTTCGAAGGCCTGTGTGAGTTCCTTCCTGAAAAGAGAGAAGTGGAAGGCATCGTGAGCCATATTGGCGCCGGATTCCATGTAGAAGACAGGCGTTTCGTCAGTTGCTTTTCGATAGGACAGGCGGGAATACTGATAGGATTCGCATATGCCAAGAGGATTGTTTACAGCAAATCCAAGGCCGCAGCGAAGCGAAACATTGTAATAATTTTTAAGGCTCAACCTGATTTTGTTGAGGATATCACAAATGTTTTTGTAATTTTCCGAAGTATATTCGGCATCCTTCTGCACACGGAGAATCAGTGCAAAGTGCGAAATATCGAGCGACAGACAAAAGCATGGCAGGTATTTTTCAACAAGCTCACTCAACATCTGAAGGGAAGCGGCATAGAGAGACATTTCTTTGTCGGGAGAGTGTGATTCGCGGCTGTCTGATTCAAAAGACCCGTAGCAGCAGATATATCCGTTGCCGGAAAGGTCAATCTGCAGAGATGAAGCCTGCAGCAGCATCTGCTCCTCAGATTCGAACAGGTTGTTCAGAAGGCTGATAAGGAATTTTTCCTTGTAGGAATGCAGCCCGCCCGAAGTATTTGAAGAAATTGGAGAAAAACGTTTTTTTGAATCCAGGTGTTTTGTAACCTTGAGCATTGTTTCCCTAAGGGAATCAGGTGTAAGTTCGAGCTTCACAAGATAGTCAAAAGCCTGATATTTTATTGCTTCCCTTGCAAGATTGAAATCCTCGAAGCTTGTAAGCATCAGAAAAACAGGACGGTCTGAACCGTATTTGCGGTCAGCCTCCTTAAGTAGCGTCAGTCCGTCCATTACCGGCATTTTTATATCTGTAATGACGATATCCGGCGCCAGACTGTCAATCAGTTCGAGCGCTGTCTTGCCGTTTACGGCTGTTGCACAGACTTCTATATTCAGTTCCTGCCAGTTGAGCATTGACTTGATACCAACCTGAATCAGGGGCTCATCGTCAACAATTATCAGTTTGTACATGTTTTTCCTTCTCTTCCGTATTCTATTCTTCTTTATTTTCGGGAATAAGTACCTTCATTCTTGTGAAGCTGCCCAATTCGGATTCAATAAAGATTCCGTAGCCTTCGCCAAATTCGTATTTCAGTCTGTTATGGACGTTGCTGATGCCTATTTCCTTGAAGAAATCAGCTTTATTGCTGGCTGTTTTACTCATTATGTGTTCAATTTTCTCTTCGGAAATGCCAACACCGTTATCCATAACTTCAATAAGGATGTCACGTTCACCGGGATGAACCGTGCTGTCTGTATATGACAGGCGTATATTGATGTTTCCTATTCCGCCCTTGGGTTCAAGACCGTGGAAGATTGCATTTTCAACAAGCGGCTGAAGCGTAAACTTTAAGATCCGGCTTTTCTCAATTTCAGGGTCCGTATTCTCAATATTAAAAGTAATCATACCGCCGTAGCGGTAATTCTGGATTGTGAAATAATCATTTACAAGAGACAACTCTTCTTTGATCGGCACAAGAAGACTGGTGCCTTTTGAAATGCTTCTGAGTAGGCTGCCAAGGGCTGTAGTCATCTCAGCTATGCCGTTAGCACCCTGAATCGATGCCATCATTTTTATTGAGTTAAGCGTATTGTAGATAAAGTGAGGATTTATCTGGCTTTGAAGCATCTTGTATTCAAGGTCGCGTTTCTGCTTTTCATCAGACAGTTTGGCGTTAAGCAGATCATTAACGCTTTCGGAGAGGTCATTTATACCTTTACCGATTTCTCCGAGTTCATGAGGCCATTCAATGGACGGATCCCTTGAAAAATCACCTTCCGAGGTGAGCTTGATTTTATGACGTATGCTGTTCAAAGGCTTGTGAATGTAGCGGTTGAGCGATACTGCCATTGCAATACCTATTGCGATAACAGAAAGCAGAACAACAAGCAGCAGCACCGTAAAGGAAAGCATCTGGCTTCGAAGGGATGCAGGCGAAACACTTTGAATAAGATAGCAGCCGTTCAGTCTCAGAGGCGATGAAACAAGAGTTACGCGCGACCCGTCAGACGTGCGTATGTTACGTGTAACCGTAACGGATTTGTCTGAAGAACTGATGGCGCTTTGCTGGAAATAACCGTCCGGAAGTTCAACAAGCCGACCGTTTTCGTATCTGTATATGTGGTCTGCCATTACAAGGTAGAGCGAACTGCCTTCATCAAGGTAATAATGACTCATGGGGCTTGTGAACAGGTCTGTTGATATTTCCATGTAAAGAAAACCGATCTGGTCCGAAGTGAATTTGTAGATGATTGGACGGATGATGGGAATTACATATTTCGGAAGACCTTTCATAAACGGGTCTGTAATGATACCGGTTGAAAAATCATAAGTAGATGCATTGACAAGTTTACTGAAAAAAGATAACTCAGGGACTGCCTTTGCCATATCGGTTGTGGTAGAATAAGAGGTGGCACATGCCTGAAGAAAGTGGTTTCCGGCAATTACCACGGTTCTTGGAATATACGAGCTGGCCTCATTATTCTGATATTCTTCAAAAAGACGGTCATATGTTGCAATGCTCAGAACGGAACCGGGATCCGGACTTGCCTCAATGTATGTTGAAATATCCGAACTTCCCTGACAGTAACGTGCCAGACGAAGAATGTTGTCTGTGTGCGTACTGATTGTTTCGGAAAGGTTTGCAAGACTTGTTTTTGTAGTTGCTATCATTTCATCGCGAAGATAGTTTTTGAAGATGTAATCACTGATAACACCTATAATTACGCATACCAGAATAACACCCGCAAGCGTAATGGAAAGAATACGCTTTTGGATGGGTCCAAGGGTAATCGATGTATGCTTTTTGAAAATATTTATCTTTTTCATAATATAATAAATATAACATAAAATTTCTCTTAAAAAAAGACAGAAAAGAACAGAATAAAAAAATATATGAAAGTGAAAAAAAATATATGCGCAAAAGAAAAACCGTAAAAAAATTGAATGAAATAAATGAAAATAAACATTCGAAATCAGACTGAATAAGGGTATTCTAATTATGACCGATACAGGTCAAAAAAAGGAGGAAACTTATGAAAAAGAAAATTATTGGTGTTTTACTGGTTGCAGTAATGGTAATTTCTATGTTTGCCGGCTGCGAGAAAAAAGACAACAAGGCCGTAACACTTAAGTGGGCTATCTGGGATGAGAGCACAACTCAGTACTGGGGCGACTTAAAGGCAGAGTATGAGAAGACTCACAAGAATGTTACAATCGAAATGGTTGACCTTGGTTCAACAGATTACAGCACAGTCCTTGCTACAGACCTTTCAGGTGACGGCACAGAATTCGATGTTGTTACAATTAAGGATGTACCCGGTTATGCTACACTCGTTCAGAAGAACGCAATCCTTTCTCTTGATGATTACATCAAGAAGGATAAAGTAGACCTTAAGCAGTATGCAGGTGCTACAGATCAGGTTACCGTTAACGGTTCACTTTATGAACTTCCTTTCAGAAATGACTTCTGGGTAATCTTCTACAACAAGGACATTTTTGATAAGAAGGGCGTTGCTTATCCTACAAACGATATGACATGGGATCAGTATGACAAACTTGCAAGACAGGTTACAGATACCACTCTTGGCAAGGAAGTTTACGGTACTCACTATCACACATGGCGTTCAACCGTTCAGCTTTGCGCAGTTCTTGATGGCAAGCACTCCATCCTTGATGGAAATTATGATTTCATGAAGCCTTATTATGAAATGATCCTCAACCAGTCTAAGGACGGCGTTTGCAGATCATACGCTAACCTTAAGACAGAAGGTCTTCACTACTCAGCAGCTTTCTCAGGCGGCGATGTAGCTATGATGAACCAGGGCTCATGGTTTATTGCAACTCTTATGACAAACATTAAGTCAGGCGAATATGATTCCAAGCTCTGCGGTAACTGGGGAATCGTTAAGTACCCTCATGCAGAAGGTGTTACACCCGGTTCAACACTTGGTACAATCACAGGCCTTTCAATCACAAAGGCAAGCAAGAATCCTGATGCTGCTTGGGAATTTGTTAAGTGGGTTTCCGGTTCAGAAGGCGCAAAGGTTATGGCTTCTTCAGGTAACTTCCCTGCAATCATGACAGACGATGTTAAGAATGCTATCGCAGCTATGGACGGCTTCCCTAAGGATGCTGCTTCAAAGGAAGCTCTGAACGTTTCTAACCTTTACCTTGAAGTTCCTTACGGCGACAAGGTTTCTGAAATCAACTCAGTTCTTGATTCTTACCACGGTTCAATTATGGCAGGCGAAATGACCATTGATGAAGGTATTAAGAAGATGAACGAAGAAGTTCAGAAGATTTTAGGTAAATAATTTTTGTAAGTACAGGTGGGGACCACTTTGCCGGTGGTCCCCATATCTTTTGAAAAAAGCACTCGGGAGAGCGTTATGAAAACTAATCAGGTTAAAACAAAGAAAAAAAGAGAATTGTCAAGAAGTGCAAAAAGAAATCTTGTCGCTTATTCTTTTATAGCGCCTAACTTTATAGGCTTTTGCGTGTTTACGCTTGTCCCGATCATTTTTGCATTTGCACTCGGTTTTCTTGATTGGGATGGAAGTAATCCCATTAAGTTTGTCGGATTTCAGAACTTTATCCAGCTGCCCTCAGACACATTTTTTAAGGCAGCTCTTATAAATACAATCATTTACTGTATCGGAACGGTGCCCCTTACTATGGTTGCATCGCTTGCCCTTGCAGTCCTCTTAAATCAGAAAATAATAGGCAAGGGAATATTCAGAACCTTTGCTTTTTTCCCGTATGTTGCATCGCTGGTAGCCGTAACGGCAGTGTGGAAGATGCTTTTCCACCCGTCAAAGGGCCCCATCAACAATATACTATATAATGTTTTTAATGTTCCGCAGGAAAATCTTCCCCAGTGGTTCACCGGAAGTCTTGTAATTATTAGTATGATTCTGTTTTCTGTCTGGAAATACATGGGCTATTACATGGTTATTTTCCTTGCAGGTCTTCAGGGAATCCCCGGTGATCTTTATGAAGCAGCTGCACTTGACGGTGCGGGCCCCTGGAAGAAATTTATTTATGTTACATGGCCTCAGCTTCGCTCAACCACATTTTTTGTTATAGTAATGCTTACAATCAACTGCTTCAAGATTTACGATATTGCCGTAATGCTTGCCGGCGGCGGATCCAATGAGCTTACTCCTTCCGGAATGGTTCTTGTATATTACATTTACCAGAAGGCATTTGGTGAATGGAAACTCGGATATTCAAGTGCAGTAGCAATTGTCCTGTTCATTATTGTTCTTGCGGTTACCATTTTGCAGTTCAGACTTCAGAAGAGTGAGAAAGAATAAGAGGGGAGGCAATAACACTCAAATCTAAAAAAGCTAATACCGTTATCGGTAAGACAATAGTATATCTTTTGCTGCTTATCCTGGCTGCTGCAATGCTGATTCCTTTTATCTGGATGCTTTCGGCTTCAATAAAGGCTGACCGTGAAGTGTTCCTGATGGATCCGTTTGTGTTAATTCCCAAGGAACCCAGGTGGAACAATTATTCAAGAATCTGGAAGAAGATTCCCATGGCTACATTCGTGAAGAACACATCGTTCCTTACGGTTGTTGTAACCACACTTCAGCTGTTTACTTCAAGCTTTGCGGCATATGCTTTTGCAAAACTTGAGTTCAAATACAGAGACAAGCTGTTCCTTGCTTACATTGCAACAATTGCAATGCCCTGGCAGGTTTATATGGTTCCCCAGTTCCTTATGATGAGAAAGATGGGTCTGAACGATAAACTTCTTGCCATGATCTGTCTGCAGGCCTTTTCGGCCTTCGGCGTTTTCCTGATGAAGCAGTTCTACCAGGATATTCCGGATTCGCTTATTGAAGCGGCCCGAATAGACGGTATGAGTGAGTACCGGATATACTGGAAAATCATGCTTCCGCTTTCAAAACCGGCTTTGTCAACACTTGTAATTTTCACATTTATCAATACGTGGAATGACTACCTTGGACCGTTGATTTATTTGAAGAGTACTTCAAAGAAAACAATCCAGCTGGGCTTAAAGATGTTCATTTCACAGTATTCATCGGATTACGGCCTGATTATGGCAGGTTCGGTATTGTCACTGATTCCGCTGATTATAGTGTTCCTTATCTTCCAGAGATATTTTGTTGAAGGTATTGCATCTACCGGTATAAAAGGCTGATAAAACTGAAATTTTCTATTTCTTCCCTTATGAATCCCTGGTTTCAAAAATTATTTAACAGATAATATGATGTGAATTGCAGACAGTAATGTTTACATTAACATCATAATATCCGAAATAGTCAGTGAGACCGGGGGTTCTTTTTTGATAACAGGTACAGTTGACCGATAATTAACTCATCGATTTTGTTTACGGCGAAAGGAGCATAAAGTGGAATTTCATAATTGTAAAAAAATCAGTCCGAGTGAGGTTGAAGATGCGCTGGACATCTGCGTGGCGCAGATAGCGAAGATACTTCCTGACTTTACGGAGAAATTTGTTCCTGCTTACAGCATTGGCAATTTCTATACGCCTGCTGAAAATACTGACTGGACAGACGGCTTCTGGACCGGCGAGATATGGCTTGCCTATGAAAAGGTGCTGAAGGATAATCCGGAACTTGCCGAAAAACTCAGGAATGCAGCAGATATCCAGGTTGACAGCTTCCTTGAAAGAATTGAAAAGAAGATATCGGTTGACCATCACGATATGGGCTTTCTCTATTCACCCTCCTGTGTTGCGGCGTACAAGCTTACAGGCAATGAAAAAGCAAAAAAAGCTGCGATTCTTGCGGCCGATCAGCTGATTACAAGATATCACCCGGTCGGAGAATTTATTCAGGCCTGGGGGCCCATGAACGCCCCGGAAAATTACCGCCTGATTATAGACTGCCTGCTTAACCTGCCTCTTCTTTACTGGGCTTCCGGGGAAACAGGCGATTCGAAATATAAGGAAATTGCGGAAAAGCATATCCATACAGCACTCTCAAACGTAATCCGTGAGGATTATTCAACCTGGCACACGTTCTTTTTCAACATGGAAACCGGCGCCCCGGACCATGGTGCAACCTGTCAGGGCTACAGGGACGGCTCTGCCTGGGCAAGAGGACAGGCCTGGGGAATATACGGGCTTGCAATTGGCTACAAATATACGAAAAGAGCAGAGTATACAGAACTTTTCAAAAATGTGACAAAATATTTTCTGACACATCTCCCGGAGGACCTTGTGCCTTACTGGGACCTTGAATTTATGGACTGGAGCGCTGAAGAGCTTGCCAATAATCCTCAGCCGAGGGATTCATCGTCAGCCTCGATAGCAGCCTGCGGAATGCTTGAAATGGCAAAGTATCTTGAACCATCGGAGGCAGAATATTACACAGGTGTAGCAGCAAAAATAATTAAATCCGTTTACGATAATTATGCGGTAAAGGACTTTGAAAAATCGAACGGGCTGGTGCTTCATTCGACCTATTCGAACCGGTCGCCCTTTAACACCTGCAATCATTACGGCGTGGACGAGTGCAATTCGTGGGGCGATTATTTCTACATGGAAGCCCTCACAAGACTTGAAAGGGACTGGGAAATTTACTGGTGATAACGCAGACGGATACAGAACGGCAACAGAAAAACTCGGGAGGAAAATACCTGAAATGATAAATATTAATTCGGTTTATGAATTGAATACGAAGGAAGATTTTCAAAAACTGCTGTTGGAAATGCTTTTGCCTCTCAAACCGTATTACAGCGAAGGGTGCGCAAAACTTCACCTGGGTGACACCTTTGCCCACTATGATATTAATGCGACAAATATGGAGGCCGTAACGCGTCCTCTCTGGGGCCTTGTGCCTTTCTGGGCGGGCGGCGGAAGAGAAACCGGAAACGCCGCAACTGCCTCAAACGGTCCAAACCCTTTTTCAGCGAAAGGTTTATCTTTTGCTGAAATATACAGAAGAGCGCTTACAAACGGAACAAATCCGGGGAGCCCGGAATACTTTGGCGAATGTACTGATTTTGACCAGAAGTTTGTTGAAATGGCTTCCGTAAGCTGCGGCCTTATGTATGCGCCTGAGATTGTCTGGAATCCGCTTACGCCTGAAGAAAAAGACAATCTTGCCGCATATCTCGGAAAAATAAATGAGCATCCCGTGCCTGTATGCAACTGGATTATGTTTGCCGTACTTGTTAATCTTGCCCTGAAAAAGGTTGGACGTAAATATGACAGGGACCTGATGGACAGGTATCTTGACGGGCTTGAAACCTTCTATATCGGTGAAGGCTGGTACAGGGACGGAGACTCCGGTCAGAAGGACTATTATGTTTCCTTCGGAATGCATTTTTACAGCCTTGTTTACGCATCGCAGATGGAAAATGAAGACCCTGAAAGATGTAAACTTTACAAGGACAGGGCAGTTGAGTTTGCAAAGCAGTTTATTTACTGGTTTGATGAGGACGGCGATGCAATCCCCTTCGGACGCTCGCTTTCCTACAGATTTGCACAGGTCAGCTTCTTTTCCGCATGCCTGATTGCCGGAATCGAACCGTTCCCTGTCCCGGTCATGAAGGGACTCATTGTAAGGCACCTTCAGAGCTGGCTGAAACGCCCCATATTTGACAGGGACGGAATACTTACAATCGGATACGGATACCCGAACCTGATTATGGCTGAGCGCTACAACGCGCCCGGTTCACCGTACTGGGGCATGAAAGTTTTTGCGTTTCTGATGCTTCCTGACAACCATCCGTTCTGGTCTGCTCTGTGCGCGGAATATCCCCGGGAACTTGTGAACCGGCATGTCTGTCCCATGAAATGTGCCGATATGCTTGTTTATCACTACGGAAAAAGAGCAACTGCATTTGTGCCGGGTGTATATTCAAGGTGGGGACATGGGCACATCGTGGAAAAATACAGTAAGTTTGCTTACGATACCAAGTTTTCGGTAAACATGGCAAGGTCGCAGTATGAACTTGACGAAAACGCTCCCGACAACATGCTGGCATTCTTTATAAACGGCATGGTTTATGTCAGACGTCAGTGCATTAAGAGCGAAATACGTGAGGACAGCGTTTATTCGGTATGGAGCCCATTTGAAGGAATTGAGGTTGAAACAGTTATAACGCCGAATGCAGACGGGTACAGTGCGCATCACACAATTACGAGTGCCTTCGACTGTGAAGCATATGAATTTGGCTTTGCAATCCGCAGGGATGATTTCGAATGCATGCATAACACGTATGAAAACGGTGCCGATTACTGCCTTGTTAGGGGTGATGATTCATGGTGCCGTGTGAGCGGAGGCAAGGGGCATTTCATTTATGCCGATCCGGACACTAACCTGCTTTATCCAAGGACGGCTGTTCCGGGAATAGAGATACCTGTCAAAAAGGGTGTACAGACAGTTGACGTTTGTGTAGAATGTGACCGGACAGGCAAATGACTTTTGCCGGGTCCGCATTTGGAAAATGATTTTCGATTTGTTCACATTGAGGTGGGTATGAAAAGCATTTTGGATTGGTTTACAATTAAAGAATTTGAAAAGCGTGTTCCGCTGAACATGCTTCATAAAGAGCAGGATTCCGGCGCTGCAAAACGGCTTGATGAGCAGAAATCGGACCTTACGAATGTGCACGTGCTTTTTAGGACATCCTTTGAGAAAAAGGGTGATTATGGGAAGACGGAGCTGCGCATTTCCGGAGACGATTATTACAAACTCTATGTAAACGGCCGATTTGTCACGCAGGGGCCTGCTCCTTCTTATCCCGAAAATTATTATTACAACACTGTTGATATTACGGACTATCTTGTGGAGGGCAATAATGCGGTTGCCGTTCATCTTTACTATCAGGGTCTGGTCAATCGTGTCTGGAACAGCGGGGATAACCGCCTGGCTCTTGGCACGCGCCTGACTGCGGGCGAAAATGAAATGCCCCTTGAGTGGTATTACAGTGTTTCTGGTGCCTTCAGTGGGACAACAACCGGCTACGATACGCAGTTTCTTGAGGATTTTGACAGCAGAAAGTGGGATGAAGACTGGGCTGTATCGGATGACTACAGACAGAATTACGAAAAGGCCGTACCTGCATTATGGGCAGATTATGTGCTTACGGAGCAGCCCACAAAGCAGCTTAGTGTATATGAGATTGAACCGGAAAAAACATCACTTTCATGGGACACAGGAAAAGAATGCGAAACGTGCGGAACGCCTGTCCTAGGCGCCGAAAAAGACCGTGAAACGCGCAGAATGTTTGTCGATTTTGGAAAGGAAATCACGGGAACACTCAGAATCAGTGCAAAGGGCAGAGC
>JAZQNE010000056.1:0-24925 GCA_045627185.1 Lachnospiraceae bacterium | reverse complement strand
GCTGTGGAAAAGAAGGTCATAAACGTATTCATGCAGGTTACGTATGACAGAAATACATCTGAGAATCAGATCCTGCATCGCGGTATTCTGACTCTGAACCTGATAAGACTGCTGGAATTAAACAATTATATCGTAAACTTCAAGGTTTTTGAGGTTTCATCCGTTCGAAATGAGGTTTTCGTCTGTGAGGTTGCGCTTAAGCGCCCGGGCGAAAAAATTGACCCGCGCAAGTGCTATTATCCTATGTGCGGAAAGGCTTTTGTACGCCGTGTTCTTATGCGAATCAAGGAATCAATTCCGTTCCGTGAGAACTGGCACATGAGCTACGGCATGGTTACACTCGAAAGCTTTACGAAAAGAATTCTCGGAGTGGGAGAAAAAGATATTTACATCGGAACTCCCAAAGAAATGGGAATCCAGGGCATAGACCTTTATGCGGATGCGGATTCGTTCCTTGAAAAAGCCGGCCTTGAAGGCAAGGTTGTTGTGCCCAAGTACTATAAAATATGATAACAGCGGCTTTGGTCTGCCGGGGCCGTTATCGGAGAAAATAAATGGAACAGCTTGTTGAAACAAAGGCATATCGTAAATTTCTGCTTGATAATGATAACCTGGGGCTTAAGGAAGAGGATATACCCGCAATTCTTGCAATCAGGGATTCAATCGACATCAATGATTCGAACGCTTTAATGAGTTACGGAATCGATGTACAGAAACGTCTTGCGGAGCTTCCCCAGATGATGATTCACAACATTAGTGATTCAAATGCCGAAGAGGTTGATAAGATTCTGAACGATGCAGTAGCATATCTTTCGGAATTCACAAAGGAAAGAAAGAAAAAGACCGGTCTGTTCGGCAGAAAAAAGGTTGATTCCCTTGTTGTACAGAGCCGTTACGATGCAGCTGTTTCGCAGGTTAACATTATAAGCGAAACGCTTGAGAAGCATCAGGTGCGACTGCTTATGGACCGTGCTTTTCTTGACCAGATCAGGGCAATGAACTCAGAATATTATCATCGTCTGACACTTGATATTGCTGCCGCAAAACTGAAGCTTGCTGAGATGAATAATATCCTGAACTTAAAATATACAAGTCCGCTTGAGGGCGGGGAAAATATAGACCGGACATGGCTTCAGAGCGCATGCACAAGAATGGAAAAGAAGCTGTCGGACCTTGAACTGACACGTATTCTTTCAATGCAGCAGAATACCCAGATTGCGCTTCTTCAGAACAACTCTGCCATGATGTCCGAAAAGCTTCAGTCAACTCTTTATAATACGATTCCGCTCTGGAAAAACAGGATTATTCTGTTTGCAAATGCGGAACATGCAGGCAAAAAGGCAAGAACCGACAGAAAGCTTGAGGAGGCTTCAAACAAGTTCCTGCTTGAAAGTCTTGGCGAACTGACGGCAGTATCAGCGGATAACCACAAAACCGAAAATGAGCTTGAAAATGTGTCCGAACAGATGCAAAACAGTATTAACGAAAAATAAATTGCGTTTATTGAAAATATTCAGAAATCAGGTATAATGATTATGAATGTAAAAGGTGGAGATTTTTATGAAAAAGAGGGTTTCTTTAATTTTTACGGCATCAGTCATACTGGCCTGCATTCTTACGGGGTGCGGCTTATTTGGCAACCATGCGCAGCCTACCATTATTCCGGGCGGACCGACTTCCGGTGCCACCCCTACGGCAGTGCCTGCATCTACGCCTACAGACATTCCAAATGTATCTCCCACGCTTACGGCTACGCCCTCATCAACACCTACCGTAAGTCCTACGGAAATTCCTACAGAAACTCCCATTCCCACGGAGGCACCTACCGAAACACCTACGGAAACGCCTACTCCCACACCGTCCTCAACGCCTACACCCACGCCTACTCCTTTTTCGGAAGAAGAATGCCGTGCGGCCGTTGAAAAAGCAGTCGGAACGGAATATACGGTTTCGGCCGGCGAAAATGTTGTAATATCCGGAGTGAAATTCTATAAGTTTTTTGCATCTGCCGACGGGAATGTGCTTTCTCCCGCAATTGTTGTAAATCCCGGGGACAAATCCCTTTATTATTATTATGAGACCGGTGAAATTTCCGAGTTTGATGAATGGCCGGTTGATAACGGTGAAATAATTACACCCGGAAGCGACCTGACCGCTGACGAAGTACTGAAAATCCTGAAAACAATCCCTGCTGACAGACTTGGCTATTCGGGAAATCTTGCAGACTGTACATTCGAAATTCAGAGCGGCGTGCTGATTCAGGGTGAAGAATATTTCGCAGTTGATATGATTTCAGGCGACAGACGTGTCGGCATTTATTTCATTTCCCGGGACCGTTCAAGCGTTCTGCGTGAAGATGAATTTGGAGACAGAATTCTGATTAAGTAATACAAAAGGGGCATTGCAGTGAAACAGAAAATTGACAGGCTCGCAAGAGGTCAATTTGAATATTCGCTTCCGGAAATCATCCTTTCCGAAAACAAGCTTGTAATCAGTGCGGTTGCAGGTTCTGTTTTCAAGGGAAGTTTCCTTGTGAAGAACAGTAAAGGCAGCAGGATGAAGGGTGTAGCTTATTCATCAAGCCGTCTTCTTGTGCTGTCGCAAAGCCAGTTCATCGGGGAAGAAAATAAAATCAGTTATACCTTTGACGCTGAATTTGTTGATCCCGGTGAAAAAATTACGGGAACAGTGAATATTGTATCTGACTGCGGTGAAACGGAAATTACGTTTGAAGCTGTTGTTAAGCCGCCTTACTGTCTCAGCTCCGTTGGTGAAATTAAGGATATGTTCCAGCTTGCAAATCTTGCAAAGGCAGACTGGAATGAGGCTGTTAATCTGTTTGAATCGCCCGCCTTTGCAAAGGCTCTGCCTTACTGTGACAAGGAACTTGTTGAGGTTTACCGTCACCTGAATCCGGGCGTTTCAGGCAACTGTGCTCTTGAAGAATTTCTTGTTTCCATCAGAAAGAAAATTCCTGTATCACTTTCCGCCGATAAAGACACTCTTGAATATGCGGCAGGTGTTTACAGCTTCCTTGATAAAATTGTCCTGACACGCAATACGTGGGGCTTTGCAGAATACAGGATTTATGCGGATGTTCCGTTCATCCGTCCAAGAACCGGAACAATTACTACCGAAATGTTTACCGGTAATTCTTTTGAACTCGGTATTGTTGTCGAGCCCGAAAAACTGCATGCGGGACTGAATATGGGCCGCCTGATTATTGAGAGCGTGCGCGAGCGCATCGAAATAAGTGTTATATGTCACAGCAAGGGCAGAAACACATCTGTTGCGGTTCGGCGTCACAGAATCAAGCAGCATTATTTCAAACTGGAAGAGAATTATGTCAGATTCCGCCTGAATCTTCAGTCAGTCGGAAGGTACGTGAATGAGGCGGAAAATATCCTTATGGGGCTTTCGAATCTTAATGAGGATGATAACCCGTTCCTTAAGATTTACAGAGGACATCTGCTGAATTCAGAGGGCAAGGAGCAGCAGCTTAAGGCTCTTCTTGCGGAACTTCAGATAAATATTCTGTCATACAAGAGATCGCCGGTTGCATATGCGGGAATTCTCTATCTTTCCGCCATGCAGGCCAAGAGTCCGGAAACAACGGAGCGTGCAATTTCCGAAATCAGTTCGCTCTATTCAAAACACCCGGAGGAGTGGATGCTCAGGTGGTTCCTGCTTTATCTCGACCGCAGGTATAATAACCCCGAACGTCGCTTTGCTGCTATTTCGGAAAGCTTTTATCAGGGTGGCAGAAGCCCTGTTATGTATTATGAGGCAGCAGTTACACTCAACCAGGCTCCTGAGTGCCTGACGGGCTTAAAACTGTTTGAACAGCAGGTTCTCTGCTTCATGGCAAAGAACTCCATGTTTTCTGCTGCTCTTGTTCAGAAGCTTGCTTTTGTTGCGGGACTTTCAACGGAATACAATCTGCTTGTCTGCCGTATCCTGCGCCGCGCTTATGAAACAAGCGGAAACAGGGAGATGCTTGAGTCACTTTGCAAAGTTCTTATCCTTGGCGAAAGAACTGATGCAAAGGCGCATTATTACTATTCAAAAGCAATTTCTGCAGAAATAAATATACCGGGAATTCATGAAATTTATCTTGAATCCGCTCCGAAGGATACCGGTGTTGTGCTTGAGCGGAGCACCGTAAACTATTTTTCACTGAACTGCAGTCTTGATGATAAACGCAAAGCTTTTCTTTATGCGAATGTTGTTCAGCATAAGGAAGAATATGCATCTGTTATCAGAAATTATGATTCATCCATTAAGTCCTTTACACTGAGAAAGCTTGCCGAAGGCGCTATAGACAGGAATCTGGCTTCCCTGTATGATGCTGTCATTCCTACGCTTCCGCTTACGGCTGAGCTTGCATCCATGATTCCGAATGTCTGCTTCTATTATGAAATCAACTGTAATTCGAATGATTTCAGGGAAGTATATATTTCGCATAAGGAAATTGAAGGGGAAGTCTGCATTCCGCTCGATAACGGGCAGGCTTTCATCGAAATGTTTACCGAAAAAGCAGAAGTTTTCTTTGGCGATGCTGCAGGGCGCCGCTACATAGCTACCGTTGACTATCAGATAAACAAGCTTGTTCACCTGGAAAGCCTGCTTGAGCAATGTGCAAAGCTTGACAACAGCAACCCGAAGCTTGTGCTTAACATTGCGGAAAAAATCCGCTATGAGCAGCGTAACGATGAATCATCCGTGGAAATCATGAAGCAGGTTACCCGTATTCAGGGGCTTCGTGTGGATTATGTGCGTGATTACATTAAGGAGCTTATCTATTATTACTACGATAATTACGAGGGCGACATGCTGGAGAATTATCTGCTTCAGATTGACCTGAAAGCCCTTGAACGTGCTGAGCGCATTAAGATTATCGAGTTTATGATTATCAGGGATCTTTACAATGTGGCCCTGAAAGCAATGGATGAGTACGGCTTTGAAGGAATTGACGAGAAGCGCCTGATGAAGCTCTGCTCAAGGCTTTTACTTAATGCGGGCGGCATGGAGAAGGTTGATGTGCTTGTTGCGGCATGCCATTATGTTTTCAAAGCCAACCGTTATGATGAGACAATCCTTCATTATCTTGCCGATTATTACTACGGCACAACGCCTGAGATGTTTGAAATTTGGAAGGCCGCAAAGACCTTTGAGATTGATACTGTTGAGCTTGAGGAAAGGCTTCTGGGCCAGATGCTTTTTGCAGAAAGCTATATCAGTAATGCGCGTGCCGTATTCACGAATTATTACAGAAGCGGCACGAATAAGGTGTTAATCCGTGCTTTCCTGTCATATTACGCATACAAATATCTGATTAATGACCGCCTTGTTGAGGCTGAAATCTTTGATATTATGCGCACCGAACTGAGCTATGATGAAAATGAAGTCTGCCTTCTTGCAGTTCTCAAGTTCTATTCAACACATGAGCAGCTGACAGATTCGGAAGTTAACTTTGTTGACTATCACCTGAACCGCCTGGAGCAGAAGGGTATCATTCTTCCGTTCTTCAGGGATTTCAAGGGCAGTATGCGTATTCCGCAGGATATCTGCGATAAATACTATATCGAGTACCGTACGGCGCCCGGAACGCGCGTATCCATCCATTATCTTTTTGAGGATGGTACCGGAACCGGCTATGTTACTGAAGAAATGCATCATGTCTGCTATGGAATTTATGTCAAGGAATTCGTTATTTTTGCAAACGAAACGCTTCAGTATTATATTACGGAAGATACCGATGAAGGCGAGATGATGATGGAAAGCTCCGAAATCCGCCTGAATCCCGAGCAGACCGTTGGTGAGGACACAAAGTATTACCAGCTGAGTCTTATTATTGCCGCCCGTGAAATGCAGGACGAAAAAACTGCTCTGAAGCTGCTTGATAATTATGTCCGCACGGATTATGCAATCAAAAACCTGTTCAAACCGCTTGAATAAGAAGTTTGAGTTATAGGACAAAACGTGTTAAAAAAACCGCCTTCAGCCCTTGAAAACAGAGGGTTGAAGACGGTTTAATTTTTTTAAGTTGTTTACAGTGCGATTTCGGAAATCCTTCCGCATCTTATGAAACCCATATCCGTGTAACGCGTGCTGGAATTGTTTTTCTGCGAATCGGTAACATAGATCATGGGGATGTTTTTGGCTTTGATAACATCGTTGGCAATCTGATGAATCAGTGAACGTTCATAGCCCATGCTTCTGCAGTCGGGACGGACATAAACGCCTCCAATACGTGCAAAGCCTGCTGCGGACTGCTTGCGAACGGCCATGGCAACGGGGACATCCCCGTTATCAAGCCACAGATACGGTGTGTGGCGCTCAAGATAGCGTGCGGCCTTTTCAATTGCTGCATCTTTTTCAAGATTGTCGCACTGCTGAATAAGCTCTGCTATTATGTAAAGATCCTGCCGGGTGGCAATTCTGAAGCTGCCGTGAGACTGGGTAACATCGTTCAGTTTCTTGCACTGGTAGGCAAAACGGTTACGGATGGGCTTAAGGTCAAGCGCGCAGCGGTTGATGAGAACGGATTTTACGAACAGATGGACCTTCAGTCCCATGCTGATATATTCAATAAAACGCCACATTTCATCACGATGAGCGGCGGAAATATCATTAATTGTCCAAGCCCAGATACAGTCTTTCTCAGGTGAAAGCACAAGAGCAAAATCTTCTTCATTTGAATAGATTTCAGCGCCTTCCTGCTCACAGATTACAAGCATGATGTTGAAGGAAACCTGATCGCGCAGGAATGCCTCGCTCGAAAAAATCTTATGGGTGTTTGTAATTTTCTGTACTGCCATTTTACCGGTCTGACGCGGCCCAAAAGCCACGTTTTTTCCTTTCTCCCAAAGAAAAGGGCTTTGATATGTTTAATTGTAATCATAAGGGAGGGGGATGTCAATAATTATGGACAAAACCATGCAATATCATAAATCAAACTTATAACTCTTGACAATTCCATAACTATTTCATAAGATGAAGGTAGCAAAAGGAGGAGTTTAGCCCATGAATGCAAACATCCATCTTGAATATTACAGGATTTTTTACTATGTTGTCCGTGAGGGCAGTATCACGGCAGCGGCAAATGCCCTTTGCATCACACAGCCTGCAATCAGCCAGTCTATCAAGCAGCTTGAGAACGGAATCGGCGCAAAACTGTTCCTGCGCGCTCAGAAGGGTGTAAAACTGACACCTGAGGGTGAAGCTCTGTATGAGTATGTCAAAAGCGGTTATGAAACAATTCTGAAGGGTGAGGAAACCCTTGAACGTATGCTTAGCCTTGAGGAAGGCGGTATCCGCATAGGCGCAAGCGATATGACGCTCAAATACTATCTGCTTCCTTTTTTGGAGGAATTCCACGGGAAATATCCGGGAATCAAGGTCAATGTCAGCAACGGACCTACACCCGAAACCTTGAAAAACCTTTATGAAGACAAAATCGATTTCTGTATAGTAAGCGGTCCGCTTCAGGATATGGGCGACCTGACCGTGAAAAAAGTTCGTGAGATTCAGGATGTTTTTGTGGCCGGGAACAGCTTCAGGCATCTTGCGGGCAAAAAACTCTCACTTCGTGATTTTACGGAGCTGCCCCTTATATGTCTTGAGGAAGGGACAAGCACCCGCAGCTATATTGATGACTTTTTCAGCAAACATGGTCTTGAGATTTTACCGGAATTCGAACTTGCCACAAGTGATATGATAGTTCAGTTTGCAATCAGAAGCCTTGGCATAGGGTCTGTTGTACGGGACTTTGCACAGGAGCAGCTTGCGGACGGATCACTCTTTGAACTGCAGCTTGAAAAGCCAATTCCACCCCGTGCATTTTATCTTGTCAGCAACGATAAGGCCGCCAGAAGTACGGCTGCGAACCTTCTGCTGGGGATGCTTAAGTGAAAAATGCCACTTATCCACAACCAATAGGTGACTTATCCACACAATATCTTGTGTTATCCACCCTGCTTCCACTGAAGCAGGGGATTTTTTTGCCCATTTTTAAATTTTTGATTTAACCGGGTCGGTTTTGCGGGACTAAGAGCCCAATCACTACAAATGTAGAAACGCCTGTTTTCCACATATGGAAAAATATGCATGCAAAACAATGAAATTAAAACACGATTTAACCTAACCAAAACTTGGAATGAAATTTAAAATGTTGTCGCTACACATGAGTAGAAAATTGGGGAATACCCGTCTGAAATGGAAAATTACGGGCAGTCTCTACCAATGTAGAAATTGCGCATTAAATAAAGTCCCCACTATATGTTGTATTTGGCTTTTTGGGTTGTATTTACCACTTTAATGCGATATAATATCAGCAAATCGCGATATGCGACAGGGAGGTATAGAATGGCTGTTAAAAAAACTGCAAAGCCTGTGGCAAAAAATGCCCCGGAAAAGAAAACAGTAAAAGCTGCCGTAAAGAAACCGGCAGAAAAGAAAACAACAAAGAAAAACGCTGACAATGAAAAGAAAAATGCATGGCTCAAGTATAATGATGCTGAGCGCAAGCAGATTTTTGATTACTGTGAGAACTATAAGAAGTTCATCTCTGACTCCAAGACAGAAAGAGAATGCGTAGCTGAAGTTATTCGTCAGGCAGAAGCAAACGGTTTCAAAAACCTTTACAGCTGCAAGACCCTTAAGACCGGCGACAAGGTTTATGCACAGAACATGAATAAGGACATCTGCCTTTTTGTTATCGGTTCGGAACCGCTTGAAAAAGGTATGAAAATCCTTGGTGCACACATTGATTCACCCCGTCTTGACATTAAGCAGAATCCGCTTTATGAGGATTCGGAGCTCGCTCTTCTTGACACCCATTATTACGGTGGCGTAAAGAAATATCAGTGGGTAACCCTTCCTCTTGCAATTCACGGTGTTGTCTGTAAGAAGGATGGCACAACCGTTAAGGTTGTTATAGGTGAGGATGAGAATGATCCCGTTGTAGGTATTTCAGACCTCCTTATTCATCTTTCCGCTGACCAGCTCCAGAAGAAGGCCTCAAACGTTATTGAAGGCGAAGACCTGAACGTTCTTTTCGGAAGTATTCCGCTTAAAGATGAAGACAAAGAAGCTGTTAAGGCAAACATCTTAAAGCTCCTTAAAGATAAATACAAATTCGAGGAAGATGATTTCAAGTCAGCCGAACTCGAAGTTGTTACAGCAGGCAAGGCACGCGATTACGGCCTTGACCGCAGCATGGTTATGGGCTATGGCCACGATGACCGTATCTGTGCATACACCTCCATGACAGCTCTTTTCAGTCTCAAGAAGACCGACAGAACGGCAGTATGCATCCTTGTTGATAAAGAAGAAATCGGAAGCGTTGGCGCAACCGGCATGAGCTCAATGTTCTTTGAGAATGTTATTGCTGAAATTCTTGACAGAATGGGCGGCTACAGTGAGCTCAAGCTTCGCAGGGCTCTGCAGAATTCCCACATGCTTTCATCTGATGTTTCGGCAGCATTTGATCCGAATTATCCGGGCGTTATGGAAAAGAAAAATGCAGCATTCTTCGGATACGGAATCGTGTTCAACAAGTACACCGGTTCACGCGGAAAATCAGGCTGTAACGATGCTAACCCTGAGTACATTGCAGCACTTCGCAATGCATTTGACAAGCACAAGGTTTCCTACCAGTTCGCAGAACTTGGCAAGGTTGACCAGGGTGGCGGCGGCACAATCGCATACATTATGGCCAAGTACAATATGCAGGTTATTGACAGTGGTGTGGCTCTCCACAACATGCATGCTCCTTGGGAAGTAGCAAGCAAGGTTGATATCTGGGAGACAGAACACGGCTACAGAGCATTCCTGGCAGAAATCTAAGAGTCAAAAGTATAGTGCGATATATACCATAACGATGTATATCGCACTATATACATATTGGGGAGATTAACTCATGTTTTTCAAGAAAAAGAGCAATTCAATTCCAAGAGTAGCAAGCTTTGAAAAGGTAAGTTTCGAACAGTTTGGAAAGGATTATCGTGATGCATTTCCGGAAGCATCTGACGGGGAAATCAAAACACATTTTGTACAGATCAAAATGCCGGTCCGTGCAACAGAAGGTTCTGCCGGATATGATTTTTATTCCTCCTGTGATTTCACACTGCAGCCCGGGGAATCAATCAAAATACTTACCGGTATCCGTGCAAAGATTTTACCCGGCTGGGCACTCCTGATTTATCCAAGAAGCGGTCTTGGATTTAAGTTCAGACTCCAGCTCAATAATACGGTCGGTGTAATTGACAGTGACTATTATGATGCCGAAAATGAAGGTCACATCCAGATTAAAATCACGAATGACTCCAAAGACGGTAAGGTTCTGGAAGTAAAAGAAGGCACAGCCTTTGCCCAGGGAATCTTCACACCGTTCGGAATTACTGAGAACGATGAAGTCAAAAGCCAGCGTACAGGCGGCTTTGGAAGCACTGACAAGAAAAATTAAAACAAGATTTAATCAAAACAAATAATGAAAACGACACCCGATTGACTGAAGGAATATATATTCCGTTTGGTTAACCGGGTGTTTTTTGATAAAACTGTTTCTTTTCGAGAAAAACTGAAACTGAGATATTAAGTTTTTGCCATATTTACCGATGAACAATATAGAAAAGTCAACTTGTCTGAAGAACTTGGTTTTTCAGCCTTAATGATACGGGGTTTAAGTCATGAAAAAAGATAATATCGAAAACAGGCCCAAAACCTCACTGATTCATATTGTTGACGGTCCTGACAGCCTGAAGGCGAAATATAACACCGACTTCGATATAAAAAAAGAAAAAGTCATAACGGAAGAAGAAAAAACTGAGGAAACCGAAAAAAAGGAAAAATCAAAGCCTCTTTTGTCATATTCCGTTAAGAAAAAGCTGCTTATTACAACAGCTGTATTAGCTTCGCTCACATTAGGAATTGTCATTGTAAATGAGATAATTTATCAGGTTGCCCGCAAGAAAACCTTGAAAAAACTGAGCGAACTGCAAAACATAGTTTTGGTCGCAACCGAAGCAAAAAATCAGCTTATCACAAGCGGAGCTGCCACTCCTACACCGGAAATACATGATTCTACTGATGTAGAAGTCCCAACTGCTCCCGTGCTTCTGCCCGAATACGAAAAACTGTATTTTCGTAATGCGGATATGGTTGGCTGGATAAAGATTGAAGGTACTGAAATTAATTATCCCGTTATGCAGACAAAAGATGATAATGAGTTTTACCTCAGACGGGATTTCGATAAAAATGATGACAGGAACGGCCTTCCGTTTGTGGATTACCGGTCGGATGTGTTTGAACCTACAACAAACATTCTCATCTACGGACATTCAATGAGCAGCGGCCTGATGTTTGCAACACTCCTGAATTACAAGGATGAATCCTTCTTCAAAAAACATCCCGTAATTCAGTTTGATACAATTTATGAAAAAGGCGAATATGAGATTGTGGCAGCATTCCAGTCAAGACTTGCTTATGTTGATGAAGTCACCTTCCGCTACTACAATTTCTTTGATACCGACTCCGAAGAGGAGTTCAATGACTACATTTCAAATGTCAAACGGCTTTCGTATTATGACACGGGCGTGAATGCCGTGTTTGGTGACGAACTCATTACCCTGTCCACCTGCGATAAGTCAATAACGGACGGCCGGATGGTAATTGTGGCAAGAAAAACAAAGGAACAGTAAAACAGCAAAATCACTTCGAATTACAACAGGAACAGTAAGGGATTACGAAATCAGTAAGGGAGTAGGAAAATGAAGAAGAGAATCATCGCATTATTAATTGCATTAGTGATGACAGCGGCACTCGGAAGCCCGCTTGCCACATCGGCTGCGCTTTTGAATGCACCGGAACTGGAAGTGGATTGGGAAGAGTATCCTCTTTTCGTATCGGAAACACCGGACCCGGAGGGAATGTTCGACTGCGACTCGATATATGCGAAACTGACAAAGGCAATCACTGAGGAAGACTATGATTTATATGAGCTTCAGTTTTTCGATGACGATGAGGCCTATACCAAGCTTCATAACGGAATGAAGTCAGCTAAAATCAATCCTGATGAAAACCGTAACTACGCTTTCAGAAACCTTCTCATGAAGTATGATGAGGAAACCGGTGATTTCTTCTCCTGCGCTGATTCAACAATTTCAATAATCATCCCTCTTTCCGACAATATGTATCAGTACGATGAGGAAGAAGACGAAGATTACCTTGATTCTGCCCGCCTTAAGGTTGTAAGGGTTGATTCAAACGGCAAGCTTTCATATCCTTCATTCAAGCTTGTTTCTGTTGATGATATCCTGAGTGTTCAGATGACAGTTTCAGCAGGTTACACCTACGGCTACATTCTTCAGGGCGTTGCTCCCGCCTCCGAGGATGATGAAGAAGACGAGGACCCGTGGGAAGATGAAGATGAGGATCCATGGGATGATGAAAATGAAGATCCCGATGACCCGTATGATCCCGGTGAAGACGATCCTGCTCCCACAAAAGCTCCGAAGGCTACAAACACTCCTACTCCCACTCCAAAGACAAATCCTTCATCAAAAAAGGATTACGGCCCGAAGACAGGTGATTCCCACAATTCATTTGCATCCCTTGCAGTTATTCTTCTTGCGGGCGGACTGCTTGCAGTTACACTTAAAAAGCTGAAACATGCTTAAAAATTACAGAACGGAACGTGTTGGTAAAACGTGAGTTATAGAAAGTTATAGGAAAAAACGTGTTGAAAAACCGTCTTCCGCCCTTGAAAACAGAGGGCTGAAGGCGGTTTATTCTTTGTCCGGTCAGGGCCCGGATTCCGGAAAAAATCATGCAGATGCCGGTATTTTGTATGCTTTCTTATAAGTCAGAAACAGACTTGAAAAAACCGATTTTCTGCGCTATAATAACGAACAATTGTAACCTGAGAAACGAAAGGGAAAAATAAAAGAATCATGATACAGACAGACGGCATTTTGTTTGATCTTGACGGTACTTTGTGGGATTCAACGGAACCGGCGGCAGTTGTTTGGAAACAGGTCGCATCGCGGTATCCCGAAATCACTGATGAAGTCACCGGACCAAGATTAAAAACATTTTACGGACTACCGCTTGAGGACATAGCAAGAGGGCTGTTCAAGAGCGTTCCGTTCGAAAAAGCGCTTGCGGTAATGGAAATCTGTGTGGTTGAGCAGTGCCCGTACCTGATTGAGCACAAAGGCGAGCTGCTTGGAGACATAGAAGGAACACTCCGAAAGCTGAGAGAAAAGGGCATTAAGCTTTTCATAGTAAGTAACTGCAGAGCGGGATATATTGAGGCATTTCTTGAAGGACACGGTTTTACGGACCTGATAGATGACCATCTCTGTCCCGGTGACACAGGTGAACTCAAAGCAGCAAACATCAAAAAGATAGTTGAGAAATGGGGGCTCTTGGCCCCGGTATATATTGGAGATACAGGCGGAGACGAAACGGCGGCACGTGAGGCCCAAGTTCCATTCATCTTTGCGGGCTACGGTTTTGGCACCGTAAACAGCTGCAATGCGGAACTGAAGGATATTTCGGAACTGCCGGGGATTGTAAACGCCCTTAAATAAGACTGACGTTCGGGTTGGTACGAACGGAAATTACTGAAACACAAAAACAGAACAATCAAAGCAAAATTGAAAATACAGGAGAAATATTATGTTAGACGGAAAAAAAGCATTATTCAGCGGAATGCAGGCTACAGGAAACCTGACGCTCGGAAATTATATCGGAGCACTTAAAAACTTTGTTGCGCTTCAGGATGATTATGAAACCTTTTACTGCGTAGTTGACGAACATTCAATCACTGTCCGTCAGGACCCGGCCGAACTTCGCCGCCGTGCGCGCAACCTTCTTACCCTTTACATTGCTGCAGGTCATGACCCTGAGAAAAACTGCATTTATTATCAGTCACACGTTTCAGCACATGCAGAACTCGCATGGATTCTGAATTGCTTCACCTACATGGGCGAGCTTAACCGTATGACCCAGTTCAAGGACAAATCCGCAAAACATGCCGACAACATTAATGCCGGCCTCTTTACATATCCCGTGCTTATGGCATCGGACATTCTGCTTTTCCAGGCAGACGTTGTTCCCGTTGGCGTTGACCAGCTCCAGCACCTTGAACTTACACGCGACATCGCAATCCGTTTCAATAATATCTACGGAGATGTTTTCACCGTTCCGGAGCCTTACCTTGGAAAGTCCGGCGCAAAGATTATGAGCCTTCAGGATCCTGCAAAGAAAATGTCAAAATCCGATGAAAACGTAAATGCAAGCATTTATCTGATGGATGACCCCGACACAATTATCCGCAAGTTCAAACGTGCCGTAACCGATTCCGGTTCGGAAGTACGTTACAGTGAGGACAAACCCGGTGTCAGCAACCTTATTGACATCTATCGTTCATGCCTCGGAAAGAGCATTGAAGAAGTTGAGCGCGAGTTTGACGGTAAGGGCTACGGAGATTTCAAACTTGCCGTAGGGGAGGCAGTTGTCGGCGTTCTTAAGCCTCTTCAGGATGAGTTTGCACGTCTTTCCGCAGACAAGGCTTATATCGATAACTGCATCAAAAACAATGCAGAGAAGGCAGCTTATTTTGCAAATAAGACACTTCGCAAGGTTCAGAAGAAGGTTGGATTCCCTGAAAGAATCCGCTAAATCCTGATTTAATTTTTGAAATAAACATTTTAAGACTAAAAGTGTGCAGAATATGACAAAATGGATGTGGCTTGTTTTACTTTACGGTGTCCTTAAGGGCATTCGTGATGTAGTCAAAAAAAAGGCGCTTGAAAAAAGCACCGTTATTGAAGTCCTGTTTTTCTATACGTTAATAGGATTTCTGTTTGTCATACCTGAAACCGGGGAAGCCATGCAAATAGACATGTCACTTCTGCCGTTCATCTTTGGAAAGTCATTTATCATTTTTATCGCGTGGCTCTGCGGGTATGCGGCCATCAGTAAAATGCCCATCAGCCTTTACGGGGTAATGGACCTTGCCCGCGTGCTTTTTGCGACAATTCTTGGCCTTATTGTATTAAATGAGTCATTTTCGCTATGGCAGGGTGTAGGCCTGTTTCTTGTAATGCTGGGCCTGATTCTTGTAAACCTTGGGAAAGATGAAAAGGAAGGCAAAAGAGTGCCTACCAAATATCTTTTCTTTGCGCTTGTTTCGTGTCTGTTTAACGCCATGTCGGGTGTTGCGGACAAACTCCTTATGAACCACATGACAGACGGACAGCTTCAGTTCTGGTATATGCTGTTCCTTCTTCTGATGTATCTTGGCTACCTTGTACGTGATACCGTTAAGGGCAAAAAAATAGCCTGGAAGAAGCTTGTTAAAAACTATTGGATTCCCGTGCTCAGCGTGATTTTCATGATTGGCGACCGTGCCCTTTTTGTGGCAAACGGAATTGCTGACAGCAAAGTAACTGTAATGACGCTCCTGAAGCAGTCCTGCGTTCTGATGACCATTCTTGGCGGGTGGATTGTGTTCCGCGAAAAACGTATTGTCTACAGGCTTATATGCGCCGGAATTGTTGTTTCCGGAATAGTGATAGCCACCATCGGAGCGTGAGAAACAGTGCCGAATGTTTCCCTTTAAAAGCAGAGAAACAAAAGAAACGGAAAAACCGCAATATATAATGCAAAATCTGCGATATTTCGCTATATCAATATACCTGATTTCCTAATAACATTATTATGTGTTGTCATGGGCTGACCTGCGGAATCGGAACCGCATGGGACATATGCATTTTGTGTGGAAAGCGGAATGAAAAATGTCCGGACAACGCCAAAGAAATATAGATACCGGAGGTATGTTATGCATTTCATCAAGGATAACGGCGCTTTAATTGCAACACGTGCGGGCGAGACAGTAAGGATTGAGCCCTGGGGCAGGGACGCATTCCGTGTTCGCGCAACCATGAACCCGGAATTTACGGGCAATATGTGGGCACTGACCGAAAAACCGGAGCCTGCAGACACTAAAATTGAGATTTTTGACGTTGACCACTGGGTTGGTGACGGAACAATCGATAAGAGAACAAATGCATCCATCACAAACGGACGCATGCGGATTGAAATTAATTTTGTCGGTGTAATCACTGTTTTCAGGGATGAAAAAGTTGTTCTTCGTGAGTATTTCAGATGCTATGACGGCACAATTTCACGCGGAAGCCGCTGTCTGAAAATCGTAAACCGCGAATGGAAGGGCATTATCGGCGGAACAGATTATAAACTCAACCTGAAATTTGATGCTAATGAGGGTGAGAAAATCTACGGAATGGGTCAGTACCAGCAGTCGTTCCTTGACCTGAAGGGCAGCGTTCTGGAGCTTGCGCAGCGCAACTCACAGATTACCGTTCCCTTCATGATTTCATCACTTGGCTACGGCATGCTGTGGAACAATCCCGCTGTAGGCCGTGTAACATTTGGAAAGAATTATACCGAGTGGATTGCAAACTCAACAAAAGAAATGGATTACTGGATCTGCGCCGGAGAAAATCCGAAGGAGATCATGACAAAATATTCGGCTGTAACAGGCCATGCACCTGCATTCCCTGAAAATCTGATGGGACTTTGGCAGTGCAAACTCAGATACCGCACACAGGATGAGGTTCTTGAGGTAGCCCGCGCATATCAGAAAGAGGGCATTAAGATTGACCAGATTGTAATTGACTTCTTCCACTGGCCGGTTCAGGGTGACTGGAAATTTGACAAGACCTATTGGCCCGATCCCAAGGCAATGGTTGATGAGCTTCATTCAATGGGCATCAAAGTCATTGTTTCCGTATGGCCTTCCGTTGACCGCAGAAGTGAGAACTTCTATCCCATGATGGACCGCGGCCTTCTTATCCGCACCGAGCGCGGCGCAGCCCAGACATATGATTATCAGGGCGACTGCGTTGAAATTGACCCGTTCAATCCCGAAACACGCGAATACGTTTGGGAAGTCTGCAAGCGCAATTATTACGATCTTGGCATAGATGCTTTCTGGCTTGACAATTCAGAACCCGACTACGGTGTTTATGATTTTGACCATTACAGATATTACGCAGGCCCTGCGGACCAGGTCAGCAACATGTATCCTCAGATGTACAGCCGCGTTTTCTATGACAAAATGAAGGATATGGGCGATGGCACAGTTGTTAACCTTCTTCGTTGTGCATGGGCAGGAAGCCAGAAATATGGCAATGTTGTCTGGTCAGGCGATGTTCCCAGTACCTTCGAAAGCTTTAAGGAGCAGGTAATCGCCGGTCTTAACATAGGCCTTGCAGGTATTCCCTGGTGGACAACGGATATCGGCGGTTTCATGACCGACAGCGTATTCGATCCGGACTTCCGTGAGCTCCTCATCCGCTGGTACCAGTTTGCCGTATATTCAGCAGTTCTGCGTATGCACGGAGACCGTGGACCTTACAACATCCCGCCTCTTGATAACCGTGACTTTGGCGGCGGCTACCTTCATACCGGCCAGCCGAATGAACTCTGGAGCTATGGTGAGGACAATTACAAAATCATGCGTCACTATTATGACATTCGTGTCAGCCTGCATGATTACATCAAAAAGCTCTACGATGAAGCCTCAACAGACGGCTCACCGCTCATCAGAACCATGTTCTATGAGTTCCCTGATGACGAAAAATGCTGGACGCTTGAAGACCAGTACATGTTTGGTGACAAATACCTTGTTGCTCCTATTTTTGAACTTCACTGCTACAAGCGTGATGTTTACCTGCCTGCAGGTAAATGGAAACTGACCTCCACAGGCGAAATATTTGAAGGCGGACGCACAGTATCCGTTGATGCACCGATTGAATACTCACCTGTATTCGAAAAAATGTGAAATTGTTAAAAATGCCTGCGGCACAGTTGTTTTGCGGCTGCAGGCATTATTATGAAATTGTATCCGGGGGATAAAATGAACACCGATAATGAAAACATAATTGAAGACAAAGAAGATTACATTGAGCTTGATACCGAATTTCCTGAAGAGGACGGCCTTCCGGCCCCTGAGCCTTACGTTGAAAAGCCTAATTCACCCACACTTTTCGGGTGGTTCTTCTGGTGGATGCTGATCTGCATTGTTCCTGTAATCGGCTTTGTTTCAGCTGCCATCGTGGCAAAAAACACCAAGAACCTGAACAAAAAGCGTTTTCTTCATGCCGGAATGGTTTGGAATGTGCTTATTATCCTTATCGGTTTCCTTGCTTTTTCAAGCGTAAAGAGCACAATAAAGGGCTATGACAACATAATCCACAGCTATCTTGGCGATTACGGCAGCACGCTTGACCTTGCAGGCCAGGCATTTTCCGGAGACTGGAACGGTGCACTCGGACGCATTGATTTTGAGAAGATGATTGTTGAATCGGGCTTTACGTTCAAGGATATTCCGGATACCGTACCAATGCGCGAACTGCTTGCAATGCTTGACTTTGACACAATCCTGAATAAGACCGATTTCTCCAAAATCAAGTGGGAAAACATTACCGATGAGCAATTGCAGGCAATTTACGATGCTCTCCCCAAAAATCGAATAAAATAATAAAAAATATTTAAAGTTTACAAACTGTTCATAAGTTATCCATACTATAATCATATGTGAACAATATAATGAAGTCACAAGATAAGAAAAAGACAACATCTTGTACTTGTACTACTTAATCAGCCAACCAGATAATTTTTTTCATAAAACAAGCCCGGCAGTTCCCTCCCCCTCTGTCGGGCTTCTCCTCTGCCCATCAACTTCCATAATTTTACATGAAAAAAATAGTGGAAATCAGGATACAAGTGTGTTACGATTAAAAATGAAAATATATCTGAACAGGCTAATCAGTACCGTTTCAAGCGGTTTGTTCAGAATTCGGAGGATATCATGAAACGGGTTTTGATAAAAACAGCAAATACGTCTGTTCTGGTTGTTGATGACAATGAAGTTAACCTGCTGGTTGCGAAAGCCACCCTGCAGCAGTACGGAATCAGCGTTGAGGCGGTTCAGAGCGGTGCGGAAGCACTTGAAAAGCTTGCGGCAATGCCGTTTGACCTTGTAATTCTTGACTGCATTATGCCTGAAATGGACGGCCATGAGACCGCCAAAAGAATCAGGGCGCTGAATAATGACCGTGCCGCAACTCCCATTTTTGCATACACTTCAAATGACCTTGAAGTTGTTGTAAAGGAATTTGCGGATGTCGGTGTAACGGACGCCCTCATCAAACCGCTTGACACAATTGAACTGACAAAGCTTTTGCTGAAATATCTGCCCGATGAAAAGCTTCTTGACAAAGAAGAAGTCCTTGCGGAACTTAAGCTTCTCGGCAGCGGTGTGGAGCAGGACGATGATATAGAGAAAACGCCCCTTTTCGAGGCCCTTGGCAAGGTAAAGGGATTAAGCTATGCTACAGGCCTTCATTATGCTTCGGATAATGAAGAAAACTATCGTAAGGTTGTTTCATCCGCCTGTGAAAGCATGAAGAAAATCTCAGTAAACATCGGGATGTTCGCAAAGAACCTTAAAAATCCCGGTACGCCGGACCCTGAGTTCATTTATGATTCTTCAAATCTTCGCGTTGACAGTCACAGCATGAAGGGCGTCTGCGCATGCATCGGCATGGCAGAACTTTCGGAAACATCTGCAGCACTTGAGAAAAAGGTGCTTGAAGATGTTGATCTTTCCACCATTACAGATGAACTCACCACCTATTCCGAAAAACTTTCTGACGCCGGAAATATGCTTCAGAAGGCACTTGATGAATACAATGCAAAAACAGAGTCGAAGGAAGCAGAGGACATCGTTGAAATGCCGGAGGACGAATACAAAAAACTCTGGAAGGATACAGAAGATGCAGTAAGGTGCTTTGATATTGATGCTATCTGTGTCGGGCTCAAGTCGCTCCTTCGTGCCACAAAGGATAAAAACCTTCGTGCCGCACTCCGGACTGCAGGCGATGCAGCCGAGCGCTTTGACTATTCCGAAGTTTCCAAGGTGCTTACAGACAACAGACCGTGATTCGTTATTTATTCCGCAGCATTAATGTATTTTTTGACTGAAACGTCAGAAAAACATCAGTGCTGCGGATTTTTTTTGGAGCCTTTGCGCAAATTTTTACGAAAATAAAATTTCCTCTTTATATTTGAGAATTTATTTGCTATAATGTCGTGCAGTGTGATTACGGTCTGAAAAAGTAATCCCGAAAAATTGAAGAAGTCCAGGCGTTAAATGACGAAGGAGGAGGAAGTTATGTCGAGAGTTTTCATTATGGATCACCCGCTGATTCAGCACAAGATTGGTATTATGAGAAAGAAGACCACTTCTACTAAGGAATTCCGTGCATTGGTTGCTGAGGTTGCAGGCCTTATTTATTATGAGGCAAGCCGCAATCTTCCGCTTGCTGACAAGGTTATTGAGACACCTCTTATGACTACGACTGTTAAGGAAATCGCCGGCAAAAAGCTTTGCGTAGTGCCGATTCTCCGTGCAGGCCTTCATATGGCAGACGGTATCTTGAACCTTACCCCGAATGCAAAGGTTGGTCATATCGGCCTTTACAGAGACGAAAAAACACTTGAACCTGTCGAATATTTCTGCAAAATGCCTAAAGATGCCGCAGATCGTCAGATTTTCATTGTTGACCCCATGCTTGCTACAGGCGGATCTGCCTGCGCAGCAATTGAGCTCTTAAAGAAGCGCGGAATTACCAAACTTCGTTTCCTCTGCCTGATTGCAGCTCCCGAAGGTGTTGCACGTCTTCAGAAGGAACACCCGGACGTTGACATTTACATTGGTGCACTTGACGAAAGACTGAATGAGAATGGCTACATTCTTCCCGGTCTTGGTGATGCAGGTGACAGAATTTACGGAACAAAATAAAAAAACCGTACGGGACGGACAAAAATCCGTCCCGTTAATTTTATTATAAAGGAGTACCGGAAATGGCAGATGTTTCCCCAAGAAAACTGATTCAATTCAAAAATATCGTCAAAGAATTTGACGGACAGATTGTACTCAAGGGTATCAACCTTGATATTTATGAGAATGAATTCGTAACACTTCTCGGCCCGTCAGGATGTGGCAAAACAACGCTTCTTCGAATTCTTGGCGGCTTCCTTGAGCCGAATGAAGGACAGGTTATTTTTGACGGTGAGGATATCACCGGGGTTCCGGCGTACAAGCGTAATCTGAATACGGTATTCCAGAAATACGCTCTTTTCCCGCACATGAACGTATATGATAACGTTGCTTTCGGCCTGAAAATCAAAAAAGAGCCCAAGGATATTATTGCGCAGAAGGTTATGCGTATGCTTAAGCTTGTAGGTCTTGAGGAATACAGCAAGCGTGGTGTAACCGAAATGTCAGGCGGCCAGCAGCAGCGTGTTGCTATTGCCCGTGCACTTGTAAATGAGCCCGGCGTGCTTCTGCTTGATGAGCCTCTGAGCGCACTTGATGCAAAGCTCCGTAAGGAAATGCAGCGCGAACTTAAGAAAATTCAGCAGGAGGTCGGCATTACCTTCATTTTCGTAACTCATGACCAGGAAGAAGCGCTGACCATGTCAGATAAGATTGTTGTAATGAAGGGTGGCGAAATCCAGCAGATCGGAACTCCCACCGACATTTACAATGAGCCTGCGAATGCTTACGTTGCAAACTTCATCGGCGCAAGCAACATTATTGACGGAACCATGCTTGAGGACAAAAAGGTCCAGTTTGAGGACAAAGTATTTGACTGCGTAGATGCAGGCTTTGACAAGAACGAGCCGGTTGACGTTGTAATCCGTCCGGAGGACCTTGATATTGTTTCTCCGGGTCGCGGAAAACTTAAAGGAACCGTTAAATCCGTTCTCTTCAAAGGTATTCATTATGAAACACTTGTTGAAACACGCGTCGGTTCCGAAATCACAGTAAAAATGTATGTTTCGAACGATAAGCCCGTTGTCAATGAGGAAGCGGGCGAAATGATGTCCGCTAATGATTTCCTTATGGATATTGAAGACTTTGACAGTCTGACAGATGAATTCGTCATCGCCCGTGCAGATGCACAGGCATGGGATCCCCAGACGGAGGAGCGTCTGTCAATTACGAACGTAAGTTATGATATTCTGCCCGTAGCAGGCGTTTATCCCATTACCTTCGAAACGGCCGCAGGCACAAGCGTTACCGTAAATGTTACGGTTTCTGAGGATGTCAACCGTGTTGAGAACGATGAGTTCAAGCAGGAAATCTACGCCGTTAACTTCAATAAGAAGGTTGATGAAATTCAGGAAAGTATCGCACTTGATACTGACCTTAAGACATGGGCGAACGCATCCGCATGGGATACCGAAGACGGCACACCCGTTGAAATTACCGATGTTGAGTACAACTTCTCACAGGAAGATATCCGCCCCGGTGTTTACAACGTAAGCTTCAAAACACGCGGTTATACATATCGCGTTGACACCACCGATTACCATGAAGTCGGCAGCACCGTAGGCCTCCAGTTCGGTCCGGAGGATCTTCACATTATGCATAAATAAAGGATTGAAACATGAAACAATTTCGTAAAATGACATATCCATATGTGGTATGGATTTCGATAATGATTTTGGTGCCGATGCTGATGATTGTGTTCTATGCGTTCACAGAGCCCGGAAATGACGTACTTATTGCAAGATTCACCTTTGAAAACTTTGTGAAGTTTTTCAGCGATAAAATCTTTCTTGAGGTACTGGGCCGTTCGCTTCGAATTGCAATTGAGACAACAATTATCTGTCTTTTAATCGGTTATCCTACAGCATATTTTATTGCAAAATCAGGTGAGGTAAGCATGGTAAGGCTTGTTCTTCTTATTACGCTTCCTACCTGGATCAACATGCTTGTACGTACATATGCATGGGTCGGCATTCTTCAGGATGACGGCATCATCAACAAGTTCCTTGGCCTTTTCGGTATTGGACAGGTGACACTTCTGTATACGGATTTTGCAGTTGTTCTCGGTATGGTTTACAACTTCCTGCCGTTTATGATTCTGCAGATACAGACATCACTTTCCAAGATGGACGGTTCACTTCTTGAGGCATCGAATGACCTTGGAGCAAACCGCTTCCAGACCTTCTGGCGCATTACCTTCCCGCTTTCGATACCGGGCGTAATCAGCGGAATTACACTTGTTTTCCTGCCTGCTGTATCAAGCTTCTTTATTCCCAAGCTCCTTGGCGGCGGCCAGTATGTAATGGTCGGAACTCTTATCGAATCGCAGTTCCTGACGGCTGGAAACTGGAATTTCGGTAGTGCCGTTTCACTTATTATGGCGATAATTATCATGATTTCCATGTATATTACCCGTAAATTTGATAAATCGGAAGTTTCCGATGCGGAGGTGGACTGATGAAGAAAAACAAGCGTATACTTGGCAAAATCATAATGATTCTTGTCACCATTTTCTTCTATGCACCCATCGTTTACATGGTTATTTATTCCTTCAACGGATCGCGTTCACTCACCAAATTCACGGGATTTTCTCTTCAGTGGTATGAGAAAATGTTCGCTGACAAAAATATGATGGGAGCCCTTGGCTATACAATTCTCATCGCTATTCTTGCAACCATCATTTCCACGGTTGCAGGAACAATTACCGCAATCGGTCTTTCAAAGTCACGCAAGGTGATGAAAAACCTGATTGAGCAGGTAAATGAGCTGCCCATCATGAATCCGGAAATTGTAACCGCTATCGGCCTCCTGATGTTCTTCAGTGCCGTTCTGCCAAAGAACAGCAAGGGCTTTGTAACCATGCTCCTTGCACACATTATGTTCTGTATTCCGTACGTAATCTTAAGCATTATGCCTAAGCTTCGTACTCTGAACCCGAATCTTGCGGAAGCAGCCATGGACCTTGGTGCAACGCCATGGCAGGCACTTACGAAGGTTATTGTTCCGCAGATTATGCCCGGTATTGTTTCGGGCGCGCTTATTGCGTTTACCATGTCGTTTGACGACTTTGTAATTTCCTACTTTGTAACCGGTAACGGTGTAACGAATATTTCCATATTCGTTTATACGATGTCCAAGCGCGTTAATCCTTCAATCAATGCAGTTTCATCTCTGATGATTCTGATTATTCTGACAGGACTGCTGATTACGAATATTGCGCCGGTCATCGCTGAAAAACGTATAGAAAAGAAGCGCAGGACTTCTGAATCTATAGATAAATAATTTTAATATTACGGAGGGAAAGTAAGAATGAAAGGAATTGGTAAGAGAATTGTTGTGTTAATTGTTGTGATGGCTGTATGCCTCGGATGTGCTGCATGTAGCAGTGCTTCAAGCGATGCAGCCAAGGAAAAGTATGGTTCAGATACTTTGAAAATTTTTCTTCCCGGTGAATACATGGGTGAGAATCTTGTATCAAACTTCGAAAAAGAGTTCGGTGTTCACGTTATCGTAGAACTTTTTGATTCGAATGAGATGATGTATACCAAAGTAGCTGCAGGAGATAAGTACGACGTACTTATTCCTTCGGATTACATGATTGAACGTCTGATGAAGGAGAATCAGCTTCAGAAGCTTGACAAGAGCATGATTCCCAATCTCAGCAAGCTTTCAACCCAGGTTCAGGGACTTCCTTACGATCCCGACAATTCATATTCTGTTCCTTACTTCTTCGGAACAGTAGGCATTGTATACAACCACAATAATGTATCGCTTGCCGATCTTGAGAAAGAAGATTATGACATTTTTAAGGATACCCGCTACAAGGGCAGAATCTATGTTTATGATTCGGAGAGAGATATGTTCATGATTGCTTTTAAACAGCTCGGATATTCTATGAACACAAACAACGAGGACGAAATTCAGGAAGCTTTTGACTGGCTTGTAAAGATTGGCAAGACAATGAAGCCGGTATATGTTATCGATGAAGTT
>JAZQNE010000055.1:0-3386 GCA_045627185.1 Lachnospiraceae bacterium | reverse complement strand
TAGTCTTTAAATCTTCTTCGATTTTGCCGATCAAAACTGACCTTCTGTACTTGACACACCATACGATATGATACTGAATAGAGTATACATATCCACGACCATATGTAAGTTTAGAATTGTTAATGCTATAAATATCTTTTTTCATATATTTATTATACCATAAGCATGGCAAAAAAGCAACCATATGTTCGATTGAATGAGTAAAAAAATCGGCTGCCTAACTCACGACTAAAGTCACAAGAATGCGGCAGCCGAGCTATTCAAATTATTTCTTCATAAGTTCACGTTCAATTTTTAAAACATCAGGAAAAATCAAATTATAGCCCTTTCGCTGTAACGCAAGCACTTTTCTTGCCTTCAGCAATAATTCTCCCTTGTTACAAAGAGACCCCATTCTTTCGAATGGAGTCTCTTTCTACTCTATTTACAGTATAAGGCAATTTTATATGTTTTTCAAGAATAATATTGTAAAATAATGTTAGAATGCCAGCTTCTCTTCAAGATAAGCCTTAAGTTCTGAAACAGGAATACGAACCTGCGCCATTGTGTCACGCTCACGAACGGTTACACAGTTGTCATTCTCAGAATCGAAATCGTAAGTTACGCAGAAAGGAGTACCGATTTCATCCTGACGGCGATATCTCTTACCGATATTTCCACGGTCGTCAAACTCGCAGTTCCAGTACTTGGAGAGTTCGGCATAAATCTTCTCCGCACCCTCATTAAGTTTCTTGGAAAGAGGAAGAATACCAACCTTAACGGGAGCAAGCGCCGGATGGAAGTGAAGAACGGTGCGGACATCTCCGCCCTCAAGCTCTTCTTCGTCGTATGCGGCGCAAAGGAATGCAAGAACAACACGGTCTGCGCCAAGTGAAGGCTCAACAACGTAAGGGATGTATTTTTCATTTGTTTCGTCATCGAAGTAGCTCATGTCTTCCTTCGATACGTTCTGATGCTGTGTAAGGTCATAATCCGTACGATCGGCAATGCCCCAGAGTTCGCCCCAGCCGAACGGGAACAGGAACTCGATGTCTGTTGTACCCTTTGAATAGAAGCAAAGCTCCTCAGGGTCATGGTCACGCAGACGCATCTCTGTTTCCTTGATACCAAGGGAAACCAGCCAGTCACGGCAGAATGCTCTCCAATACTGGAACCACTCAAGGTCTGTGCCGGGCTTGCAGAAGAACTCCAGCTCCATCTGCTCGAATTCACGTGTACGGAATGTGAAGTTACCGGGTGTAATCTCGTTACGGAAGGATTTACCGATCTGACCGATACCGAAAGGTACCTTCTTACGTGATGTACGCTGTACATTCTTGAAGTTTACGAAAATACCCTGTGCAGTCTCGGGACGAAGGTAAACAACGCTCTTTGCGTCTTCTGTAACGCCCTGGAAGGTTTTGAACATAAGGTTGAACTGACGGATGTCGGTAAAGTTGTGCTTACCGCATGAAGGGCAGCAGATGTTGTTGTCATCAATGTATTTCTTCATTTCTTCCTGTGAAAATGCGTCAACAGGCTTGGGAAGCTCAACGTTCTTCTCCTGTGCGTAATCCTCAATCAATTTATCGGCACGGAAACGTTCGTGGCATTCCTTACAATCCATAAGAGGATCTGCAAAGCCGCCAAGGTGACCTGATGCAACCCATGTCTGGGGATTCATAAGGATGGCACAGTCAACACCTACGTTGTAGGGGTTTTCCTGGATGAATTTCTTCCACCATGCACGCTTAACGTTGTTTTTGAGCTCAACGCCCAGGTTACCGTAATCCCATGTGTTAGCGAGACCGCCGTAGATTTCGGAGCCGGGATACACAAAACCTCTGGCCTTTGCAAGAGCTACGATTTTTTCCATTGTTTTTTCCATAGTTTTAATTCCTTTCTTTGCCGGGACTGGCTCGCCCGGACATTTATTTAAGCTCGGTTTTACCGAACAAATATATGAAACGTATTGTAATCTTATATTCTCAAAAAATCAACCAAAACTTTTCGATTACGCGCAGCATCCTGTCGCACCCGTTTCACACCGAATACAGTTCTTCTGCCTTAAATCTTCTCTCCACATGCGCGCTGCAAAACTGCTTCACCACGTCTGACAGTTCTCTTGCGCGCTCTTCCTCAAGTGTGAAGGAATAAAGCTTTTCAAGCGGTGCAGTGCTTATATACTGCATGGCATAAACCGTGCCGCGTCTGATTTTAAGGGAATCCGCAAGCCTGCAGTCTTCACAGAGAAGGCCGCCCTCCTCATTGCCAAAATAAAGGTAGTCACTTTCCTCTTTTTTTCCGCAGGCTACGCACTCAAACACGTTCGGGCCTTCGCCCTCAAGCACAAGCATGCGCAGGTCAAACACCGTTTTAATCAGTGACGGGCTCATTTTACCGGCTGTCAGCGCCTTAAGCGATGCATACAGAAGCTTCAGGCGTTCGCCTTCGTCCTGACCCTCCTGCGCAAAATAATCCGCAACCTCGCAGAAATACAAACCGCGTGACATGTAGTCAAAGTTTTCGCGAAACTCCGGGAAATAATTCTTAATCTCAGCTCCAATCAGAGTATAGGCCTTTCCGGGAAAAACGGTGAATTCGCCAAAACAGAAGCTTTGCGTACATGCAACAAAGGCGCCCTTTGGTTTTCGTGCGCCTTTTGCAAAGACGGATATTTTACCAAGCTCCTTTGTAAGAAGGCTTATCCGTCTGTCATATTCACCTATCGGCATGGACGATAACACCATGCCGGTCACGGTAATTCCGTTTTTCACCGGTCTTCATCCTCATCGCGATAGCCGAAATTCTTAATCAGAACGTCGGAATCGCGCCAATCCTTTTTAATCTTAACAAACAGCTGCAGGAAAACCTTGCCGCCAAGCATCATTTCAATATCCTTGCGGGCTGCGGTGCCAATCCTTTTGAGCATTGCGCCCTGTTTTCCAATAATAATGCCCTTATGCGAATCGCGCTCGCAGATAATGGTTGCATCAATATCGCAAATCTCACCGTCCGGTCTCCACTTCATTTTCTCAATCATAACGGCAATTCCGTGCGGAATTTCATCGTTAATCATGCGAAGGGCCTTTTCGCGAATCAGCTCGGCAGCAATCTGGCGTTCGGGCTGGTCCGTAATGGTGTCCTCATCGTAATACATGGGGCCGTTCGGAAGATATTTCATAATAACCTTCAGAAGTTCATTGTTATTCTTGCCCTTAAGTGCCGATACAGGCACAATTTCCGCAAAATCCAGGACATTCTTGTAGGCCTCAATTACGGGCGGTATTTCCTCTGTTTTCACTGTGTCAATTTTATTTATGACAAGGATTACGGGAGTGTCCTTACCTTTCAGAAGGTCAATAATATGCTGTTCGCCGGCGCCGATAAAGGTTGACGGCTCAACA
>JAZQNE010000054.1:0-27237 GCA_045627185.1 Lachnospiraceae bacterium | reverse complement strand
AGATAATCAGGAATTTTCAGTTCTTCAGGGGAAATAAAAACGAATTTAATGTTATCATACCGAACCATTGCATTGATCAGGGAATGCACGGTACGGCCAAACATAAGGTCACCGCAGCAACCGATTGTAAGATTGTTCAGGCGCTTTTTGAGGCACCGGATGGTAAGAAGGTCCGTAAGAGTCTGCGTAGGATGGTTATGTCCGCCATCTCCGGCATTTATTACGGGAATTGAAGCATATTTTGAAGCAACAAGAGGCGCACCTTCTTTGGGGTGACGCATTGCGCAAATATCGGCATAGCCCGAAACAACACGGATTGTGTCGGCAACAGACTCGCCTTTTGCGGCAGATGATGAATCAGCCGATGAAAAACCCAGAACATTTCCGCCAAGGTTAAGCATTGCAGCCTCAAAGCTTAGCCTTGTTCTTGTGCTCGGTTCATAAAAAAGTGTTGCAAGTTTCTTACCATGGCAAATCTCAGAATATTTTTCACGGTTTGCCATGATGTCATCTGCCAGATTGAACAAAGAGTCCATCTCTTCAACCGACAGATCCAGGGGACTGATAATGTGTCTTAGCATAACAATTCTCCTCTCGGAATATCGTTTATTTTAACCGCAAACCGGATGCCGTTTACTTTACGGCGGTTATGCGGAAAGCTCACTTCTCTTTCCTATTCACTTGTATATTCATTTTGACAGCGCTTTTCTGACCTCATCCATCATGTAGAAGGTTCCTGTAATCAGAAGGCAGCCGTCATTTTTAAGTCTGGACTTTGCAATTTCTACTGCTTTTGTGGGCGTTTCAGCCTGAGTAACGGGCTTTCCGAATACCTTAAGAACATTTTCAAGTTCTTCGGGCTTCAGTGCACGGTCCATATCCGGGGCACATACAATAAACTCCGAACAGATTTCAGCAATTTCCTTATACATTTCCGTATAATCCTTGTCGCGCATTACGCCTGTCAGGACTATTGATTTTCTGTCGCCCGTAAGCATTTTATAAGATTCCAGAAGGGCATCCGTACACTGCGGATTATGGCCTCCGTCAGCAACGATAAGCGGTTTTTTCGAAATGATTTCAAAACGTGCCGGAAGTTCAAAGCTTTTCATACCTTCTTCAATGGCAGAATCAGGAATAATGTTGCCGCGCTGCCTTAACAGTTCAACCGCTTCAAGCACTACAGCTGCATTTCTTGCCTGGAACGATGCAGGTGTGGGAAGCACAAAGGAATATGATTTTCCGGTCTCTGTTGTATAAGAAACCGTCTGTGACATCGAATCACCAAATACAGCAAAACTGTTCAGACGGCCAAAATCTGCCTTTACACACGGCACACCGCATTCTGCGGCTTTTGCTTCAATAACGGCAATTGCTTCATCAGCTGACGGATAGCAGGCAAGCGCAGAGCCCTTTTTAATGATTCCTGCTTTATTTCCGGCAATTTCAGCAAGAGAACTGCCAAGATATTTCTCATGGTCAATTCCGATGTTTGTAATAATACTGATTTCGGGTGCAGGAATGAAGTTGGTAGCATCTTCCGTTCCGCCCATTCCTACTTCAAGAACAACATAATCGCATTTATTATCAGCAAAATATTTCAACGCGGCACAGGTGAAAAACTCAAACTCGGTCGGAGCTTCAAAATCTTCCTCTGATGAATGTTCCCTGATAATCTCAGTGAGTTCATCGGTTAAAGCCTTAAATTTCGAATCGGAAATCAGTTTTCCGTCTATATTGAAATATTCACGGGCAGTTTTAAGATAAGGCGAGTTAAAAATCCCAACCTTATACCCTGACGCTTTAAGGATTTGCGCGAGCATATTCGATGTTGAGCCTTTACCGTTTGTTCCGGCAACATGAATAATTTTAAGACCGTTTTCAGGAGACCCCAGAAGTTCACTGAAAGCACGTACACGCTTAAGTCCGAGATGGCTTCCCATAAGAAGAACGCTGTTAACATTCCTGATTGCACGTTCGGAATAGCCCGAAACTGTTCTCTCAAGTACAGGGACAAGATATTTGTCCATTAAAAGAATCAGCGGAATCTGAACCGCAATAAGTACTGCCGACTGCGGAATTCGCAAAGTAAAACGAGACAAAAATGTTCCGCCGTACATCATGGTCAGAATATAACTGTTAATTAAAAGCGAGCAGCCTATTTCAACAGATAAAGCTGCGGCTGTAACACGTTTCCAGTTGATTTTTCTGAATAGGAAAAGACCGTAAAGAAAGCCTCTTACAACAGCTGTTATGCTAAGAAGCGGGTTGCTCGAGCCAAACTTAATGACAGCCCCGATAAAATCCGCTCCGAAACCGATTACAGCACCATAAACAGGGCCAAGAAAATACCCGGTAAGTGCTCTTGAAATAAAAGCAGCACTGTATCTGCTTGCAGGCCCCGCCTCAATTGCCAGAAGGCGTTCCAGAACAATTTCAAGCGCTATAAACATACCTGCCAGAGCCAGCTGAAAAAGCGGATTCATATCCGGCAGCCAGCGATTTTTTCTATTTTTCTGAATTGAATCGTTCTTCATTATATTCTCTTCTCTCTCAACCTGTTTTCCTAAAAAATAATGATAGTCAATTCCAAAATCTTTGCAAGATGTTATCTGAAAAAAGACAGAAAAAAAGGGGCACGAAATTCGTGCCCCCTAAGGATTACTTTCTTAAACCAAGTTTTTCAATAAGTGAACGATATTTCTCAATATCGGTCTTCTTGAGATAAGCAAGCAGGTTACGACGCTGACCAACCATCTTTAAAAGGCCGCGACGTGAATGGAAATCTTTGTGGTTGTTCTTAAGATGCTCATTAAGCTCATTAATGCGCTCGGTAAGAAGAGCGATCTGAACTTCGGGTGAACCTGTGTCTTCAGGTGTTCTGCCGTATGCAGCGATGATTTCCTGTTTCTTTTCTGTGCTGATCATAATTGATCTCCTTTCAAATATAAACCTTTGACAATTTGCCTGGTGCCGGGTTTGGGTTCACAGAAATCCGCAAACGCAGCATCGGTAATTAACTCGTCTTGAGGATATTAGCACAAATCCAAGGATTTGTAAACAGTTTTTTATTCAATTTCCGTAATAACCGTATAATTTCCCTTGCCGACAGAAACCGAATATTTCTTTGTGTTTCCTGCATCATCTCTTACCGTGACAATTGTTTCACCCTGCTTTGAGGCATAAACAACAATTGATTCATCCGTAAACTCAACTCTGATAAATTCAGGATCCTCAATATCCGCAGTAAGTACATGTCCGACCATTTGAGAATCAAGCGGATAGGAAAAGTTTGATTCGGGGCGCTTGATGAATGTAACAAATACAGTCACCAGTAAGACAACAGCTGTTATCGCAAATGCAATAATACGCTCGCGTTTTCCCGGAAGGAGCTTGAGAATAAGCCACACAACAAGCCCAAAACAGAAAATAACAGTAAGTAAATGCCACGGGAATCCGAAAACACAGGAATAAAGGTAAGTAACACCGATATTTGCGACCAATCCTGTTGCAACCGATAGAATTACGGCACTCAGGATATTTTTCTTTTTAACAAAGAAGGCAATAGCAGCACCGGGAATAGTCAGAAGCGTAATTACACCCCAGTACTTGTAAAACCTGAATATACCAAAGCCCTGCTCCGTAAAAATTGCCTGTACAAGATAAACAAGCGGCTGGCTTATCAGAAAGAACACAAATGTTTTAAGCGATGCCTCCCATATTTTTTCGCAGCCCATAATAATGATAATTGCAAATAACACCCACCATTCATAAGAAACAGCAATATCATGAAACGATGTGTCCCTGATTGCAGGAATCAGGCAGATAATGCCTGTATATAAGCCGGTAATTACAGCAAAAAGAATTACTTTTATCCAGGAAAGGTTTTTGAATTTCATAATTATTAATCCTCACTCCTATTTTTAGACTGAAAAATTTAATTTCAGGTTTATTTCAAATCATTAAACACGACAGTCATAATACTTACACATTTATTTTTTTTTGTCAATAAAAATAATCCTCATCCGTTAACATCCAAATAAATTATAAAAAAGCAGTAAAAACACACGACTTCAAAAACTTTTTTCACAATTACTTCACGAACTGCCATCTTGACTAATTTGCTTTTTTGCAATAGAATGAGGCATATCTTTAATTTGGGGAGATTTATTATGAAAAAAAGAATTATCGCTCTTCTGCTTGTAGCAGTTCTCTGCATAAGCTCATTAACCGCATGTGGCAAAAAGCCCACTGATACTGCCATTTTGGTCGGTGATATCGAAATTACCCGTGAAGAAATGATGTTTTATCTTGCTTATTATGAAGTTCTCGGAAGTCTTTCCGCCGCTTACAGTGATAATGCTGCTGCCTACTGGGATGAAGCAGATGAAAACGGTGACACCAACCGTGAAGTAATCTATACTACAGCTTTTGCTGAGGTAAGTTACATGGCAATAATGTCAGACCTTGCAAATAAAGCAGGATTTACTCTTACCGATGAACAAATCAAAACAGCCCATGCTGATGCTGAAGAATTCTTTAATGATTTCAGCGATTCCGAAAAAGAAAAATCAGGTATTACACTTCATGGTTTCCAGATAGCCCTTGAACGTCAGCTTCTGGTTACTGAATATGAAAAGATTTTCGTTAAAAAACTCAGTGTAAATGAAGATGCAATTAAAGCAAGTATAAAACGTGAGGATTATGCATGCAAAAAAACCGAATATATCGCAATTGCAGCTACAACAACAGATGCAGACGGTAAATCCACTCCTATCTCCGAAAAAGACTTACTGATTGCAAAAGATAATCTTAATGAAGCTCTTGCAAAAGCAAAAGAAGGAAAAACATTTGAAGAAATTAAGACAGAATATGCCGACAAGGTTTCTTTCGTAATCGGAACAAGATATATTTATGAAGGAGCAACATCTGAACAAGCATATATCGATGCTGCAATCAAGCTTGAAAACGGTCAGTATTCTGAATTCGTTCAGGGTGAAGAAGGCCTCTACATTATTAAAATGGTAGATACAGATTCACCTGATTATTACGATAACGCAGTAAGCAGTGCCATCTCAACAAAAGAAAAAGAAGAAATGTCAAAGTACTATGAAACCATTTCAGCTACATATACAAGAACAATTAAGGATTCCGTTGTTCCCGTAAATCAGTTTGGTTCATACTTCATTGATGTCAATGGAGAAACTGCTACAAAATAAAACAGTTACCTTGAATAAAACCTCAATACCGGCTGACCGGTATTGAGGTTTTAATAAATTTTATATTTCCGTAATATCTGTAATATTGTAATTCTGATTTTCACGGAAATCCTGTAATATTGTTATTTTTATCTTCTCGGAAGTCCTGTTATTTCGTAATACTTGTCCTTGTCTGTGTACATACGTTTGTCAGCAAGATCAACAATTTCTTCAACGGAAACGCCTCTGATTTCCTTTGCTGTAGCATAACCGATTGCAATGTGAAGCTGTTCACCGAAATGACATTCAACCTGCCCGGTAAGGTCTTTAAGTCTTTCAATGCAGGAATCAACAATTTCCGGTTCAGCATTCATAATGATTGTAAATTCGTCTCCGCCTATTCGGTAAAGTTCACCTATATTGCCAAATACCTGCTTTAAGCAGTCAGCTGCATTGCGGATCAGTTCATCTCCTGCCTGATGGCCGAATGTATCGTTGGTGTATTTCAGGCCGTTAATATCAGCGACCGAAATAATAAGGTTGGATGTCTTTTTATGCTTAAGGGTAAGTTTTTCCTGTGCACGCTGAAGGCCCGATTTGTAAGCATAACGGTTACCAAGGCCGGTAAGTGTATCAGTTGATGCATTTTTGATGAAACGGCGTTCAATCTGATATGACATAAGCTGGTTCTTTACGGTAAGTTCCTCAGCAGCTGCATTATTACGATAATACTTCAGGAGAAGCTCATAATGTTCATGGAACATTTCTGCATATTGCTTTTTATCAAGTTTGCACTCATAAAGCATAAATTCATAGAAAGAAAGCTTGTCGGATGTTTCATTCGATGCAGCAATCAGCATGCGCACAATCTCAATCATTTTTGATGCTGATAAAGTGTCCTTAACCTTTTTCAAAATAGGCAGGAATGTGAAGCATACATCATCAACAAGTTCCGGACAGAATGCAAACTGGTCCATAAGGATGACAAATTCTTCAGTATATGCTTTGATATTCGGTATAGCATCCTCAAAACGGGCAAGATCGCTCAAACGGTAATAATGAATAGAGTCAGCAAAAGAAAGATTTACATCCGTAGCAAGCTGCATTTCCACATCAGCAACTATTTCATCGAATGCAGGACGGTCTTTTAAGACTGCATAAATGTTCATCAGATTCATGTCAGTCAGGAGCTTGATTCCGGCATTCTCAGAATTATTTTCCGAAAGATGCTTAAGGAAATCAACACATTTGTTAACTTCCTTCTGAAGGCCTATATCATACATAACGCTCAAGGCATGGGCAGCAGCTATTCCGGTAAATAAATCATCTTTATTTCCAAGATGCATTATTTCGGCAGCATATGAAATTGAATCGGTTATATCACCATTCCCGGTGAAAAAAGAATATGCGTCATTCATACTGTTTTCCATCCTTTCCTGATTCCTCTCAAAATCATTATTACAGTTATTATCAGTCTTTGCAACAAGAAAAACGAAATGTACTTTTTTTCTATTATTATTTCTCTTTTACACTTATTATATCGGTTAATCTTCAGATAAACTGAATCTTTAATATAACCGATATGTTTTTCCTGAGTCGACACACATGTGAAAAAAAATGCAGGATAATTTCCTGCATTTTATAAGCTATAATAATTTCAACCGCCTGATTCCGTTATATCTGCTTCACAACCTGTGTCCCAGCATATTTTCAGCTTCTTCTCTTTGACCTTCCTCAAGAGCTTTTTTTATTCTTGTACTGCTGATTGCTTCACCTTCAAATTCAACTTTATCCGGAACAATAAGCTCAAAGTCGTATTTCTCAGCCATTTTGCGAAGAAGTGACACATTTCCCCTGCCATTTTTTCCAAATGTAAAATCCGGTCCGACAAAAAGCTTTTTCATGCCAAGTTTCTTAAGCAAAATTGTTTTCACAAAACGTTTTGGACTCATGGAAGCCTGTTTTCGTCCAAAAGGATAAAACAATATTAAATCCGGGGAATATGCAGATAGCAGGCTGACCTTTTCTTCATCGTTACAAAGCCTGTTATCTGAACTGATGGGGCTTCCTTCAAAAGGTTCAAAGGTAAAAACAATACGTCTGAGTTTCTGCTCCTTTGAAAGCATGTCAAGCAAAAGGCCGTGCCCGCGATGTACACCGTCGAATTTGCCGATTGTTACGGCACTGTTCTTTATTCTTTTTTCGCCTAATCCATGGGCAACAGTCATAGTAATTCCTTAAAAAATAAAACTCTATTTCCGGTACAACAATGTTGATTTTTGGAGCAAAATATTTATTTCCGTCACAACAATGCTTATTCCGGAAAAACAATAAAGGGATACATGTATTTAGCATGTTCGCGCAGTTCATAAATAGCAGCAAATCTGCCATCTTCAAGGTACATCTTATAAAGCCCGGGAGTAGGCACCGGGTCAAGATTCCGCTTGCAAATCCTGTTTCCGTTTCTGAGCAGATGCGCTTCTTCGGGCGTTACAACTGTGATTGACGGATAATCATAGATGGTATCGGCTGAAATAAGATGCTCTTCTATTTTGCCTTCTTCTGCAAGTTTAATGCATTCATCAAGCGGAATAGCATCTTCAAGTCTGAAAACACCTACTTTTGTCCGCATCAGATTTCCCATACATGCTCCGCACGTAAGCTTCTCACCAAGGTCATGACAGATACTTCTGATATATGTTCCCTTTGAGCATCCTATAAGAAGTATGGCACGTTTTACAAAACCGTTTTCAAGTTCGGTATTTTCAATCTTGATGTAATCTACGGTGATTTCCTTGGGTTCACGGTCAATTACAACACCGTCACGGGCCAGATCATAAAGACGCACTCCGTTAACCCATTTTGCCGAAAACATGGGAGGTACCTGCATCTGCTTGCCAACAAAGCCGGCAACCGCTTCTTCAAAGGATTCGGGAGTTACCTCAGATGTTTTTTCGGAAAGAACTGTTCCGGTTATATCGTAAGTGTCCGTATCAATTCCTAAAATCAGTTCTGCACGATATTCTTTACTTGTATCCGTAAGGAAGCCGCAAACCTTTGTGGCATTCCCAAAACAAACGGGAAGCACCCCGGTTGCGTTTGGATCAAGCGTACCGGTGTGCCCCGTCTTAATTCGACCGCAGGCATGCTTAAGTCTCCCTATTACTTTGTTTGACGTGATACCCTGTGGTTTATTTACTATCAGAATTCCATTCATAATAATCTTCTGTCCGGCATTTCTGCCAAGTTTTCGAAATCAGTTCTGTTCGGTTTCATCGTCATCCTCGGATTGTTCCGATGAACCAACGATTTCTTCAATTTTCCTGCTCATTTCAATGCCGTATGCTATTGAATCATCGGCAATAAAACGAAGCTCGGGGGTGTTTCTCATGTTCATTGTAGCAGCAAGGCGGCTTCTTAAGAAAGGCATGGCACTCTTTAAGCCCTTTACTGTTGTTTCAAGTTCTTCCTTTGAACCGAGAACACTTATATAAATCTTAGCTGTTTTAAGGTCCGGAGCCACTTCGGCCCTGGTGACCGAAGTGAACTCATGAATTCTTGGATCCTTTACTTCACTGCGGATCAGCTCACTCAGTTCTTTCTGAACTTCCTGGTTGATCCTGATATTTTTAATACTGTCTTTTCTCAACTTTTACTCCAATCAGGTTACTTACGGGGAACCTCTACCATCACATAGAACTCGGCAATATCAAGCTCCTGAAGGTCATTGAACTTCTCAAATACGATACCGCATTCATAGCCTGCAGCAACTTCCTTGACATCATCCTTGAAACGTTTAAGAGTAGCAATCTTACCGTCAAAGATCTGCTCGCCGTTACGGGTAATACGGGCTGAAGCATTTCTTGTAACCTTACCGTCAAGTACGAAGGAACCTGCAATGCTGCCGACACCGCTCGCCTTGAAGATCTGTCTGATTTCAGCATGAGCAATGATTTTCTCCTCAAAAATAGGATCAAGCATGCCCTTCATGGCATTTTCGATATCTTCAATTGCATTATAAATTACGCGGTACAGACGAACATCAACCTTCTCATGCTCAGCAATATCCTTTGCAGTGTTGTCAGGTTTAACGTTAAAGCCGATGATAATTGCATTTGATGCACTGGCAAGGGTAACATCGGATTCATTGATTGCACCAACACCACTGTGAATAATACGAACAGCAACTTCATCGTTGGAAAGCTTGAGGAGACTCTGCTTCATAGCTTCAACAGAGCCCTGTACGTCTGCCTTGATGATGATATTGAGTTCCTTAATGTTGCCGGCCTTAATCTGTGAGAACAGACCGTCAAGTGAAAGTTTAGCCTTAGTATCGGCAATAAGTTTTTCTTTGCCCTGTGAAATGAATGCTTCAGAGATTTCACGTGCTTCTTTCTCACCATCGGTAACGATGAAGAGGTCGCCTGCGCCGGGAACTTCGTTAAGACCGATAACCTCAACAGGTGTTGAAGGTGTTGCTTCCTTAACGCGTCTGCCCTTATCATCTGTCATGGCACGAACTTTACCGAATGCCGAGCCGATTGAAATGATGTCGCCCTGATGAAGTGTACCCTTCTGAACAAGGATTGTAGCAACGGGGCCACGGCCTTTATCAAGTTCTGCCTCAATAACGATACCTCTTGCACGACGGTCGGGATTTGCCTTAAGTTCAAGCATATCTGCTGTAAGAAGAACCATTTCAAGAAGCTGCTCAATACCTTCATGTGTCTTTGCGGAAACAGGTGCGAAAATTGTGTCACCGCCCCAGTCTTCAGCTACAAGGCCATGCTCGGTAAGTTCCTGTTTTACTCTTTCAACATTGGCAGCAGGTTTATCAATCTTGTTAACTGCAACAATAATCTGAATGCCGGCAGCCTTCGCATGGTTGATAGCTTCAACTGTCTGAGGCATTACACCGTCATCTGCAGCAACAACAAGGATTGCGATATCTGTACTCTTTGCACCGCGGAGACGCATGGATGTGAATGCTTCATGGCCGGGTGTATCAAGGAAGGTGATTTTTCTTCCGTTGATTTCAATTACAGATGCACCGATGTGCTGCGTAATACCGCCTGCCTCGCGTGCTGTTACGTTAGTTGAACGGATTGCATCAAGGAGTGATGTTTTACCGTGGTCAACATGACCCATAACACAGACAACGGGAGGTCTGCTTACGAGTGAACTTTCGGGATCTTCGGTATCCTTCATAAGTTCCTCGATAATATTTACTTTTACTTCATGCTCGCAGAGGCAGTCATAATCACTTGCGATTTCTTCTGCTTCTTCAAAAGAGATTTCCTGGTTAAGAGAAACCATCTTGCCCTGCATGAAGAGCTTTTTAATGATTTCTGCAGCATTCTTCTTCAGCTGGTCTGCAAGATCCTTGATTGTAAGGGAATCGGGAATAGTGATTACCTTAATATCATCTTCTGCTTCAACAGCTTTGGCTACAGGCTTCTGGAAAGCGCCTGCGCGCTTGGGATCTTTCTTCTTGCTGCCCTTAAGATCATCATCTTCGTAATTCTTTCCGCCGTCATAAGCCTTGCGGTTTGCAAGACGGTCATTACGCTTGCTTGTGCTGTTCCCTTTTGCACTGATTTCATTGGCAGCATTTGATTTTCTTGAATGCTCGTTTTTATTTGCTTTGTAGCTGTGTGTAGGTTCATCTCCGTCTTTCGGAACAAATCCGGGCATTCCGCCGTTTCTGTTCTGACCAAATGAACGTGAACCCTGCTGACCGTCACGGTTGCCCTGGTAAGGCTTACGATCGCCCTGCTGGCCGTCTCTGTTGCCCTGATAAGGCTTACGGTCGCCCTGCTGGCCGTCACGATTTCCCTGATAAGGTCTGCGGTCACCCTGCTGGCCGTCACGATTTCCCTGATAAGGTCTGCGGTCGCCCTGCTGACCGTCACGGTTACCCTGATAAGGCTTGCGATCACCGCGGTCATTACGTTCATTTCTTTCGGGACGCTCATTCTGAGCGTTCTGCTGGCGAAGTTTCTTCTTCTCTTCCTCACGTCTGTTCATTTCCTCAAAGACATTGCCTTTGATTACAACAGATGACTGATTCTTTCCAATAAGGAAGTCAGTTCCTGCAGCAGGCTTAACGGGTTCAGCGGGAGCAACCGGCTTTACGGGTTCAGGCTGAACGGGCTGCTGTACAGGTTTTTTCTCAATGGGCTGAGTCTGAGCGGGCTGCTGAACAGGCTGCTTAGGCTGCTGTCTGTTAGGCTTTTCGGGATCTCCGAATCTAAATGAACTCGAAGGAGCCTTATCCTTCGGGATATCAATTTTCTGACCGTTTGAAGAACCGTTTACGGGACGCTGACCCTGCATAGGACGCTGACCCTGCTGGCCCTGCATGGGACGTCTTCCGTCAGGCATTACCGGACGGCCGTCAACAGCAACGGGACGCTTTACTGTTGATGTCTGTGACTGACCGGGGCGTCTTCCGTCAGGCATTACGGGACGACCGTCAACTGATACGGGGCGAAGCTTCTTGGGAGCATCATTTGTATCCCTGTCAGTTGTGGAAGCCGTATTTGTCTTAGGCTTTTCTGTCTCTTTCTCAACAGGCTTTTCTGCAGGTTTATCCTGCTTTTTTTCAACAGATTTATCTGTTTTCTGTTTTGTTTCGGTTTTATCGTTTTTGTCTGCTTTTACCGGCTTTTCAGCAGGTTTGGCAGCTTTTCCGAATTTGGAATTTACAAGCACAATTTCACTGTCATCAAGATTGCTTGCAGGCTTCTTATCAATTCCCTTTTCTGAGAGAAAAGCGATGACATCTTTGCTTTGTACCCCTAATTCCTTAGCTACTTCGTGGACCTTTTTGGCCATATTATCATTTCCTCCTGTTCATCACTGTCAAAGTGATGTACCTGACTGTAATTCATCGATTATACTGATTATTTTTTCTGCCAGACCTGCATTCGTAAGTGCCATTGAAGCACGCGTCTCATGGCCGGTTGCATGTCCGAGCGTATCTTTTGTTCCAAAAATCCTGTACGGAACCTTGTAAAAATTACAGGAATCCTTAAAGTTCTTCTTTGTATTGTCCGATGCATCACCGGCCACAATAACAAGAAGGGCCTTTCTTTCTTTAATTGTCTGTTCTGTAAGGAATTCACCGCTTTTTACGGCTCCCTGCCTTGCACAGAGACCAAGAAGTGAGAAAACCTGTTTATCCGTTGCAGGAGCTTTAATTTTTTCCTGTTTACTCAAGATTACTCAACTCCTTTTTCAGCTGTTCATAAACAGCGGATGGAATCTCACATGAGAAGGATTTGTTCAAAGCTTTTGATTTCTGAAGCTTTTCAAAGCATTCAGCTTTCCTGCAGATATATGCGCCTCTTCCGTTCTTCTTGCCGGTTGGATCAAGTTCAATATTGCCTTCCGGTGTGCGGATAACACGGATAAGTTCTTTTTTTTCAAGCTGTCCGCCGCATACAATGCATTTTCTCAAAGGCTGTTTTTGATTTTTAATCAATAAATTTCACCTACCTGAGATTCGCTCTTGATATCAATCTTGTAACCGGTAAGCTTTGCAGCAAGTCTTGCATTCTGGCCCTTGATGCCGATTGCAAGTGAAAGCTGGTCATCGGGAACAATAACTCTTGAGCATTTCTCGTCGTCATAAACGTCAACGGAAAGTACCTTTGCGGGTCCGAGTGCGTTCTTGATAAGAATTGCGGGGTCATCGCTCCAGTTAATGATATCAATTTTTTCTCCGCGAAGTTCATCAACGATAGCATTTACGCGGGCGCCGTTAAGACCAACACATGCACCGGTAGGATCAACGTTGACATCGTTGCTGCTGACTGCCATCTTTGTTCTTGCACCTGCTTCGCGGGCAATTGCCTTGATTTCTACAACACCGTCACGAACTTCGGTAACCTCAGCTTCGAAAAGACGGCGAACAAGTTCGGGATGAGTTCTTGAAACAAGAATCTTAGGTCCCTTGCCTGTGCTGCTTACATCAAGTACATAAAGTTTAACTCTGTCATTGGGGCGGAATACTTCGCCTTCAATCTGTTCTTTTTTGGTGAGGACGGCATCGCATTTTCCAAGGTTGATGGTATAATTTTCACCGTTATAACGCTGAACAACACCGGTAACAACCTCACGTGCCTTGTCATAAAACTGATCAAAAATGGCTTTACGCTCTTCCTCACGAATCTTCTGGACAACAACCTGCTTAGCCTTTCCTGCAGCAATACGTCCGAAGTTCTTGGGAGTAACTTCTACAAGGAGTTCATCGCCAACAGCCATTTTCTTGCGGGGATGAAGCTTCTTTGCCTGCTCCATGCTGATTTCATCAGCGGGCTCGGTAACTGAATCTACAATAACACGTGTAGCAAAAACCTTAACTTCACCTGTCTCTCTGTTAATATTTACAGAGATGTTCTCAGTTTTGCCAAACTCGTTTTTGCATGCTGCAAGAAGTGAGTTCTCGATAGTCTCGAGCAGGACCTCCTTGCTGATGTCCTTTTCCTTTTCCAATTGATTCAATGCCTCAATCAATTCTTTGTTAGCGTCCATTTTTTCTTAATATCCTCCTTAATACGACTTTTTTTAATCGTTAATTTTTCAAAAATCAATGCTGAGGCGTGCAAGTGAAATATCTTTCTTTTCAAAAGTATATTCAGTGCCTTCCTCTTCAAGGATTATAGCATTTTCGGTGTTTTCCTTAAGGATACCCGAAAATTCCTTGCGTTTGTCCTGTGCTTTGTAAAGCTTGACGTCAATCTGTTTACCAACGCTTCTTACAAAGTCTTTTTCTTTTTTAAGCTGTCTTCCGAGTCCGGGAGAGCTTACCTCAAGAATGTAAGCATCAGGGATGAAATCTTCTTCATCCATTTTGTCGCTGAGAATGTGGTTAACCTCAACAAGATCGTCAATTGTGATTCCGCCTTCTTTGTCAATATATGCGCGAAGGTAATAATCGCTGCCTTCTTTCACATATTCAACATCTACCAGTTCATAGTTAAACTTATCAACTACAGGCTGAACAAGTTTTTCGAATTTGGATTCGTATTCTTCTTTTTTACTCAAAATCTGCCCTCCGTTTCGGAAAATCATTGGAAAATACTTTATCTGTTTTACGGGGATGACGGGAAAAAGCTCAATCTTTTTTCCTTAAAAATCCCAAAAAGAAGAAGTGGACTTGCGTCCACTTCCAAATAAACCATTAACCTTAATCATTATAGCACTCTGAAAAGGTTAAGGCAAGCACTTTTTTACTTGATTTTTACTACATGAATTATACATTCAAGCTTTCTTCCGTTAACAACAGCATAGATAGTTGTATAACCGGGTGCTTTTGCAATAACACGCCCGTTCTGTACCTCAGCAATGTTCTGGTTATCAACATCCCAGCGGACCGTAATTCCTGATGCGCCAAGGCCGTCAACGGTAAGCGGAATCAGAAGCGATGTATACTGCTGTATTTCAATATAGCTTCTGCTAAGACCTACAACATAGACTTTTATTGTACCTTTCAGGCCTGTTTCCGTCATGATTGCAATATTTGCAGTACCAACGGAATGTGCAACAATAAGGCCCGTGTTCTGATCAACAGTTGCAACGATGGTATTATCACTGCTCCAGCTTACGGTTTCGGTTGTATTATTGGGAACAAGTGCATACTGAACTGTTCTCTGCTCACCGGGAGCCATAACAAGCTCGGATTCAGCGAATTTGATGGCTGTTGTATAAACAGGTGCAATAACATTTACATAACATACGGAGGATACCTTGCCGGAATCATCGGCAGTAGCACGAATGGTGGTGCTGCCGGGATTAAGAGCGGTGATTGTACCCTTCTGGTTTACGATAGCAATGTTATTATCGTCTGAAGTCCAAAGAACCTCTTTATATGTGGCCGAATTGGGTGAAACCTTGGCTGTTAGGGTAAAGGAATGACCCTGGATAAGAGTGATGTAGGTAACATCAAGGTCAATTTTCGTTACAAGTTCACAAACTACAACTTCACAGAAATCTTCTGCACCGCTTCCGTCTGTTGCAGTACAGTAAATTGTAGCTTCACCATATTCAAGGCCTCTGATTCGTCCGTTCTCATCTACGGAAACAACGGAAGGATTGCTTGAACGCCAGGTGACATCCTTATTCGTAGCTGTAAGGCCGCTTACGGTAGCAATAAGGCGGAATGTTCTGTCCTTACCTAGTCTGTAATAATGCTCATTAAGTGTAACCTCAGTTACTTCCTCAATTACGGTTACAATACAGTAATCAACAAAATTATGCTCTTCGGATGTACATGTTACAACCGTTACACCACCTGCAATACCCTTCAGGTTACCCTTTGAGTCAATGGTAGCGACATCGGGTCTTGACGATGCCCACGTAAAGTTCTTATTTGAAGGCTCATTCGGTTCAAAGGTTACATCCATCTCATAGATTTCGCCAACCTTGATTTCAAGCTCTCTTTCACTGATTTTGATTCCGTTTACACCTTCATTTACGGTTACGGAACAATATGCAATCGAGCCGTTATCGGTCTTTGCCATGATGACACATTCGCCGGCCTTAACAGCTGTTACTTTACCGTTTTTACTTACTGTTGCAACCTGAGCATTTGAGCTTTCAAACAAAACATTGCCTTCAGTTGTATCAGCAGGTGTAAGTGTATATTCAAGATAATAGTAATCACCCGTGTTAAGAACAAGTTTTGTAACATCAAGCTTGATTCCGGTAGCAACACGGCCAACATTGATTGTACAGGTTGCGGTATATCCGCCATCGTTTGTTTTTACAATGATAACAGCGGTTCCAACACCCTTTGCGGTAACAAGACCGTTCTGGTCAACAGTAGCTACTGCTGTATTGGATGAGCTCCATGATACAGCTGCATTGCTTGCTCCGACAGGAGAAATTGTATAGGTCAGACGGAAGGTGTCACCAACGTACATATCGTGAGTTGAAGAATCAAGTTTGATTCCGGAAACGGACTTGGTGACTTCAACATTACATACGGCAAATACGGAAGCATCGGTCTTTGATGAAACAAGGATTGATGTTGAGCCGGGTTTTTTAAGTGTTACAATACCGTTCTGGTCAACAGATGCTACTGATGCATCCATGGAAGTCCAGACAATCTCATTATTTATTGCAGATTCGGGAAGAATGGTTGCATAAAGCTGGAACCAGCCTTCGGAAAGCGGCAGGGAAACTGATGTCTGTGAAAGCACAATCTGCGTGATAGGTGCATATACATTAATTGAACAGTACCCAACTATTTCGTTATCAGGGTTAATTGCAGTGATTGTTGCAGAACCGCCGCCAACAGCATTTACGGTACAGCTGAGTGAATCAAAGGATGTAATCTTCACTACATCAGGGTCTGATGAATTCCAGGTAAGGCTTACTCCGTTAAGTGAAGGACTTACAAATGCATTGATTGTAAGGTTGTCCCCCAGGTTCATATCCTTTGAAACAGGGTCAAGAACAATGCCTTCAACGCTCTGACGAACAGTGATTTTACATTTTGCAGTCTTTTCTACACCTTCTACAAGCTGAGTTGCTGTAATAACAGTTGTGCCTTCCTTGAGGGCTGTTACGGTACCGACAGTATCAACCTTCGCAATTTCGGGAGAGCTTGATGCCCATGTAACGAATGTGTTGTTGGTAGTTTCTGCTTTCAGCTTCAGAACACCGCCGACATACATTGTGTATGACGAGTAATTCAGTGTAATTGTATCAATTACACGAACCAGGATATCCTTTGTTTCGGGAACAAATGCAGCAATTTCATCCGGAGTGAATACATCTTCATAGCCTGAACCGTTTACACGGAACATATGAATGATTGTTTCGCCGGAACCTTCACCGGTTATGACACCGTTATGAACAGATGCGATTCCATCATCATCAGATGAATAATTGTACCAGGTTGAAATAGGAATTGATGAGTTTTCAAGTATGTCATAAGTATCCGAAACGTTAATATAAATCGGACCGTCAGCAACAGAAACCGGCACAATTACCGTAAAGGCCAGTTTGCTGATTTTTGTATTGCTCTCACCATAGCCGCCCTTAACCTGTGCGGTAACATAATAAGCGCCTGCTTTTACGCCGGTGAAATATGCCTTGCTGTCGGAATTATAAAGAGCAACATGGAATTTATCCGTTGTTTTTGTGTTTTCATTTGTCCAGATAACTTCACCGTTCTGATCGATGTTATGAACTGTCCAAATAAGCTGATTTGCACTTAAAGCGTTTGTTTCAACAGTGAAACGGTTTGTATCTATAACCTCTGTAAAATCGGTTCTGTAATCTTCTGTTGCATCAACAATATAACCTCTTGGCATTACAACAACTGTAACGCTTACGGATTCCATTGAAATACCGTCATCCGATTCGGTTGCTGCCGTAATGGTTGCAGTACCTGCGCCAACACCTTTAATTACACCGTACTCAACGGTTGCAACGGTACTGTCGCTTGTTGTCCAGACAACTTTTTCACCAAGTAATGTCTTGAGCTGTTCGGACTGCTCAATATCTTCGGGCTGGCTATAGTTATCAAGTACAATTGTTCCGCCATGTCCGTCATCAAGAGCATAAAGAAGGTTTGCTTTCTTTAAGAGAAGCAGGTAACTGTTATATTTATCATTTGTGGGATCTGAATCTGTAAGAACTTCGGGACCGGCAATCTGAAGAGTGTTTTTTGCCTTATCTGTACTGAATGCGTAACGAAGACCATATTCACCGTTGTATACATGGTCATCATCTGAAATATTATCACTGTCAATAGCAAGAGAAACTCTGAATTTCCAGGAATAATCTATGAATTCGGTATCACCTGTTATGGTGTTTGTAACGTTTACACGAACCGTCAGGTTTGTATAACCAACACCGACAACGGTAATATCACAGTAATTCAAGAGGCCGCTGGCATTTTTTGAAACACCGTGTGCACGTATAACAGTATCGGAAGCAACGCCGCCGTCATCAACAACATTCCATTCAATAGTCATTAACTTGTCAGCTTCAAGTGCTATAGGAAGCACATTTCCGCTGGCATCAACATACATGAGCTGAATTGTTGTGTTTCGGTCAATGTTGATTTCATAACCCTGTCTGTAATATTCCGAACCAATATTAATTACATACTGACCAACAGCGTCCGTAAGCTGAGCAGCGTTTGCGGCAAGCTTATCATCACTGTAATCGTCAATAATGCTTCCGGAAATTGCAGTAAGAAGAAGCACTTCAACTGCAAGCAGGATTCTGATTAATACATTTGCGAAGGTACTACGTTTCTTCATTTTCATCCCCCAAGTTCAAGAGAAAAACCCAAATTACATTTTATTGTACGCATAATAAGCCCATAAATGGACTTCAAACAGATTATCGGCAATATATATTGATTACATTATACCTAATCCACAAAATATTGTACAGATGTTTAATAAAAAGAATAATAAAATTACCATAATTTTCTTCGTTTTCTTAAAAAACAGGTAACAAAAATTTGGCTTACCTTACATTTTTAATTTTTTCAAAAAACAAGGTAAGAAAAATTTAACATAAAAAAATAATTACCTTTTTTATTCTCTCACATCATAATTTTACGGTAAATTCCCGTTTGTTTTCTTGGTTTTATTCTTGTAGTGTTCTTTTTGAAACCCGAAAAGTCTTCTTTAGTTCATTTTTTTTATTGAAAATACCTTGTTTAAGGCTAAATTTATTATTTTATGGTAAAAAGTAAAAACCACAATTTTTTTCGTACCATAATATTTTTTATATTTATATTTTTAAGGTACGCGTTTTTTTCCTTACCTTTATTTTTTAGAAACAGCGAAAAAAATGGTAAAATAGCTTAAAGAAAATATGTTCTCAGCATTTTTTCAACTATTCTAATATCTAACGGATTATCAAGCGACTCCATAGAAAAAAGCAAGTCCTGTCCAAGACGAATTCCATTTTTCATATACATATTCATTTTTTCCATTACACGTACCGAATAATCCGGATCATCCATTTTTCCAAAATGTTCATAGTAAACAGTCTTTCTGTTCTTAATATCAAGAAGTCCAAAATCAGGATAAAAGCAGGAATAATCAAAATATAAAGCAGGTTCATAAACATAATCAATTCCTAGTTTATCAAATAGGTTTGCCAGAATAACTTCAGATTTTGACCTGACTATTTCATTTCTTCCGGTTATAAACTCTTTTGTATAAGGCATGCCATTCTGGTTCCCTTTTGTTTCTTCCAGCCATTGTATTCGAAACTCATTGTCACTGACATATGTAGGAACAATAAGGCTTTTCCTTGCCGGAGAGCTTCTTTCAAAAATAGTTTCCGGATTGAACTTTTCAAAATCATATATAAATCTGTCAATAGCTTTTATTCTTTCCCTGCATGCCTCAATTGTTTTTTGATTAAATTCCTTTTGTGCTATTTTTTCAGCAAGATTTTTTTCGTCTTTTCTCAAATAACGACCATGCGGATACATGTCTTTAGTTTTATCTTCGACCAAATAAAATTGATAATATTTGCCTTTCGAAGTCATAACACGCAAATTGCCTTTTGGTGCATGTAAATTGACTTTCTCAAGCTTGTGAATCATTTGCTCCAGTTCTGTTCTTTCTTTTAAGATTTCAGAAATAATAAATTGATTCATTTTTTTGCTCCTTTCTTTCAATAAATTAATTCTTTTTAGTACTCTCTTTTTATAAACACCTGCCTGACTCCAAAATACTTTCATCATATTCAAAATACTCATAATCTTTTCATGTGACATATCATTTGACATTATATTATCTTTCCATTTTGAAGTTTCCTTATTATAGCATAAGAACTATTTTTTTCCATTATCAATAATGCCATTTCTAAAGCCGCTAATTTGTTGAATTCCAACAAAAAAGAAGCCGAAAAAATCGGCTTCTTACGTCTGATTCCTGTTTTTACGAATTGCTCTAAAGCAAGCAACATCATTTATTATAAACTGCTGAAAACCGGGCCGAATCATTCATCCCAGTTATGGTAAACGTTCTGTACATCATCGTCATCTTCAAGAAGGTCAATAATTCTCTGGATGCACTTGATGTCGCTTTCATCGGTAAGCTCAACCCAGGTCTGAGGAAGCATTGTGATATCAGCTTCAAGCATGGGAACCTTTGCGTTTGAGAATGCCTCAAGAACGGTGCTGAAATCTTCCGGAGCAGTGATGATTTCAATGCTGTCGTCTTCGTCCGAAATATCTTCTGCGCCTGCTTCAATAGCCATCATCTCAAGTTCATCATAGCTAAGCTCGCACTCTTCTTTATCAATAATAATCTGGCCTTTTTCATCGAACATGAAAGATACACAGCCCTGTGCACCAATGTTACCGTAACCCTTTGAAAATGCTGCACGAACATTTGCTGCGGTACGGTTCTTGTTATCTGTAAGACCGTCAACGATGATAGCTGTTCCCTTCGGGCCGTAGCCTTCGTATCTTACGTGCTCGTAGTTAACGTTTGCACCTTCGCCGGCTGCTTTCTTGATGCTTCGGTCGATGGTATCGTTGGGCATATTCTGTGCTTTAGCCTTTGTGATAATATCTTTAAGACGACTGTTATTGTTAGGATCGGCACCGCCTTCCTTTACTGCAACGGCGATTTCGCGACCAAGCTTGGTATATATTTTACCTTTAGCTGCATCATTTTTCTCTTTTTTGTGTTTGATGTTTGAAAATTTGTTATGACCTGACATACTAAAACCTCATTTCATTTGTTGTATTTAATTGTTTCGGCCTCCGAAAAAGTCCGGTGGCCTCCGCTAAAATGTACAAAATTAAATCCTTTGCTCCGGCTTATTTGGTTTTTACAAGTTTTCGGAGTTTACCCATAACCGTATCGGTATCCTTCATGGTACGTACGGCACACATGATTGTATCATCGCCTGCAATACAGCCAACAATGCCGTCAAGATGAAGAGCATCAAGTGCAGCTGCAACAGCCATAGCCATTCCCGGAACAGTACGGACAACAATAATATTCATTGCTCTGTCCATGGAAACAAATCCGTTCTGAAGAATGTGAACATATTTCTCAAGATAAACCTCTTCTCCGCCGGGCTTACTGAGCTCAATATATTTCTGTCTTCCACCCTCTGTTGAAACCTTTGTGAGCTTCAGCTCACGGATGTCTCTGGAGATAGTAGCCTGAGTTACGTCAAACCCGCTGTCAAGAAGAAGCTGAGCAAGTTCTTCCTGCGTTTCAACGTCTTTTTTTGTAATGATTTCGAGAATCTTTGCCTGTCTTCCGACCTTCATAATTTACTCCTTCATTTCATAAACCTCAATTAACAAGAGGCAAATTGCCATACAATTCACTATTAATTGTTTCCCCACCCCAGTTTATTACGAAGTGCTTTGTAAAAAGCTTCTTTTTCAAAGCGGATAAGGCGTGTTACCTTCGCAGATTTACTTATTTCAAGATAATCTCCGACAGCAAGCTTCCCAAGCAGAATACCGTCAACTGTAACAATAGCTTCCTCTGTCTGGGTTTTCTTTGCCTTTTCTACTTCGATTCCGATGCAGTCATCCTCCGAAAGAACAATACTTCTGCTGCCAAGTGAATGTGGGCAGATGGGAGTAAGGACCATCATCTTTGAATAATGTGAAAGAACGGGACCGCCCGCAGAAAGATTGTATGCAGTAGAACCCGTAGGTGTTGCAATAAGAAGTCCGTCACCGGAATAAAGCTGCATGGGAGTATCGTTAACATAAGTCTGAAGACGTATCAGTCTTGAAAACCCGCTGCAGGAAATAACAGCATCATTCAGGAAATCAATTTCAGAATCATTGCATTTCGCATGGAGCATCATATGCTCCTCAGTTCTGAAATCACCGCCGGCAAGCCGTTTGATTGCATTTTCAATATTATCCGGCTCGACCTCTGCAAGAAATCCGAGCGTTCCCAGATTAATTCCCAGAATCGGAATATCATACCCGCAAAGCCCGCTTGCAGCATGAAGCAGTGTTCCGTCGCCTCCGAGGACAATCGCACAATCGGTTCCGGGCTCAATTGCACTTGTATGGATAAATCCATACGGAAAGCCGTCCTTCTGGATGGCTCTGTACGATGTCAGCCCGCACGCTGCGATACATCTTTCGATACGCGAGGTAATGGAAAAATCCCTGTCTTTATCCGCATTCGTGATAATACAGAATTTCTTCATCTGACCGCCTCCGAAAACATTTTTGCAACATCCCCGTTATGTTATCATAAAAATACAAAAATAACAAGCAGAAAATGCATAAATCGATGAATAAACACATATTTATTCAAAGTATTCCCCGATAACACCTTGAAATCAATTAACGCTCAGAAGTTCATATAAACACTCGGGAATTCATATAAACACTTAGGAATTCATATTAGCCTTAGAAACTGCCGTGTGCCTCTTTTACAAGCGCTTTAAGAACATCATCGGAAGGAATTTCTTCCGGTGTAAAGCCGTTCTGCAGATACATAAGATATTCGATATTACCTTCTGTACCCTTAATAGGTGAAAATGTTAAATCAAGAAGTTTGAATCCCATTGAAAGGGCAAAACCTACAATCTGCTGAAGAACCTCAAGATGTGTTTCAGGCTCACGCACGATGCCGCCCTTCCCAACCTTCTCGCGTCCCGCTTCAAACTGCGGCTTGATCAGGCAGACAAGCCTTGCGTCTTCGGAAATCAGTTCTTTAACAGGAGGAAGCACCTTAGTAAGCGAAATAAAGGCAACATCTATAGAAACAAAATCTGCTTTGTCAGCAATCATATCAGGCGTTACATTTCTGATATTGGTCTTCTCCATGCTGATTACGCGCGGATCTGTTCTGAGTTTCCAAACAAGCTGGTTCGTTCCGACATCAATTGCATAAACCTTTTCGGCGCCATTCTGGAGCATGCAGTCCGTAAAACCGCCGGTTGAAGAACCAACATCCATGCATACCCTGCCTGTCAGGTCAATACTGTTACGCTCAACCATCTTCTCAAGCTTGAAGCCGCCACGGCTCACATATTTCATAGGTGTTCCTCTGAGTTCAACATGTGCCGTTTCCGGAAACATTGAGCCTGCTTTGTCCTCACGCTGACCGTCAACAAAAACTTCTCCGGCCATAATATAAGCCTTGGCCTTTTCGCGAGACTCAACAATACCGTATTTAACTAATAAAACGTCAAGACGCTCTTTCATTGTTAAAAACCCTTTTCATTAAATGAAATGCAATTCAATCCATATTGGAAACTCAAGTTCAGATTAAGCGCTGCCCGCTTCTTCATGCTCAGTCATATAAAGCAAGTGCACTCTTAACTGCTTTTGCGATACTCTTTCCGTCTGTACCCGTGAATTCTTTAAGTTCCTTGATTGAACCCTGTCTTAAAGGACAGTCGGGAAGCGCACAGTTAATAAATTTCACGGAATTGATTCCGTTGTCGGCCAGCATGGATGAAATCTTCTCCCCCACACCGCCGCTTTTAATATTTTCCTCAACCGAGACAACAACCTCAGCATTTTCGGAAAGCTTCAGGATATTGTCTCTGTCAAGAGGCGAAATAAAACGTAAGTTGACAAGAGATGCGGAAATTCCGTCATTATCAAGCAGACGATAAGCCTCAAGCGCACTGTCCATACCCGTTCCGGATGCAAAAATAACTGTCCTTCCGTCACCTTCGGCAAGAATTTCAGCCTTTCCGGTTTCAATCCTTTGAGCCCTGCCCTCTTTATAGAACTGAAGATAATCATCGGAAACATTTCCGCGCGGATAACAAACCGCACACGGAGCATTAAGTTCAAATGCATATTCAAGCATAAGTTCAAATTCAGGTTTGTCTTTCGGTTCAAGAACCGTAAGTCCCGGAATATTCCCAAGGAATGTATGGGAATATATTCCCTGATGTGTTTCACCGTCATTACCGACAATACCGTTTCTGTCAACCGCAAAAACAACAGGAAGCTTTTCCAGGCAGACATCGTGAATTATCTGGTCATATGCGCGCTGAAGGAAGGTTGAGTAAACAGCAAAAACAGGCTTGAAACCGCCTGCGGCAAGACCTGCGGCAAAGGTTACCGCGTGCTCCTCAGCAATACCTACATCAAAGAACCGCTCGGGATAACATTTTGAAAAAGCCGTAAGTCCGGTTCCGCTTGGCATGGCAGCAGTGATAGCACAGATTTTTTCATCATTTTCAGCCAGTTCAATAAGCTTGTTTGAGAAAACCTCGGAAAAAGATTCACCGCTCTTTGAAAATGTTTCGCCGGTAGTTCTGTCGAAAGGTCCGATGCCATGGAACTTAACGGGATTCTGCTCTGCTATCTTATAGCCTTTTCCCTTTTTGGTAACCACATGCACAAGTGTTGCATTCGGTTTACGTGAAGCAAGCTCAAATGCAAGGCGCATCTGCTCAATATTATGACCGTCAATCGGTCCGATATACGTAATTCCCATATCCTCGAAAAGCATTCCGTCAATAAGGAGCTGCTTCATAGAGGCTTTGGTACGTTTGATAATTTTCGTAACATGCTCGCCCTTTTCAGGGATTACATTCAATATATCAACAACATTCTGTTTCAAACGGTTATATGCGGGATTTGTACGGATTTTGCCAAGGTAATTTGCCACGCCGCCCACATTTTCGGAAATAGACATATTGTTATCATTCAAAACAATGATAAAGTTGGATTTCAGTCTTCCGGCATTATTTAAGGCCTCAAAAGCCATGCCTCCGGACAGTGCACCGTCACCGATAACGGCAACTATTTTCTCATCCGTACCGCGAAGATCCCTTGCTTTCACCATACCAAGGGCAGCTGAAATTGAAGTTGAACTGTGTCCTGTATCGAATGCATCGCATTCACTTTCGGAACGCTTGGGGAATCCGCTGATACCGCCAAACTGTCGAAGAGTCTTGAAATCAGCCCTTCTTCCGCTTAGAATTTTATGTGCATAAGACTGGTGACCGACATCAAAAATAAGCTTATCCTTAGGAAAATCAAGAAACAGATGAAGAGCCATGGTCAGTTCAACTGCACCGAGATTGCTGGCAAGATGTCCGCCGTTTTTGCTTACACTCTCAACCATACAGGTTCTGAGTTCAGTTGCAAGGCGCTTATAATCTTCGGGAGCAACCTTCTTTATATCATTCGGTTTTGTAATGTTGTCTAAAATATGCATGGTACTATTATGATTCCCTTTCAATCAACATAAGCATAAGCCACTCAAGAAACGATGTGTCACCCGGAAGTTCCTTAAGAGCGGCAACAGCTTCATCGGTAAGGCTCTTTGACTTTTCTCTTGCCTTATCAAGACCAACAAGTGTAACATAAGTCTTTTTATCATTTCTTACATCACTGAATACAGGCTTTCCAAGTTTTCTTTCATCGCCTGTAACATCAAGAATGTCATCCTGAACCTGAAATGCTTTTCCAAGGCAAAGAGCAGCCCTTAAAGCACTATCCTGTTCCTTTTCGGAACCGCCGCCAAGAACAGCACCTATACCAAATGCAGACTGTAAAAGCCTTGAAGTTTTCAGCTCATACATCTGCAGAAGCTTTTCGTCTGAAATTTTCTTGCCTTCCGATTTAAGGTCAATTTCCTGACCAAGAATCATGCCATTCATACCTGCAAATTCAGCAAGAATGTTCTCTGCCTTAATAGCCCTTGCAAGAAAATCGGAGTCAATATTATCCGCCGAAGATAATTCTATCAGTTTACGCGAAACAATTGAAAAAGCTTCATTCAGAAGAGCATCGCCGGCAAGAACGCCCATTGCACCGCCGTATTTCGCATGCGTTGTGAGTTTGCCTCTGCGATACAGGTCATTGTCCATATCGGGAAGATCATCATGAACAAGAGAATATGTATGGATAAACTCAAGTGCAGCCGCAAAGCATTCGGCTGTTTTAAGTTTATATTCACATTCGGCATCATCAAAAAGCTTGAATACTTCAAGCAGAAAAACAGGTCTTAAGCGCTTTCCGCCCGCATTTACGCTATAATTTACGGCATCGGAAGTAACGGATGCTTTGGGATTGGGAAGATACTCAGCAAGTATTCTGTTGGCATTTTCGGTAAGGTCCGAAAGTTTTTTCTTGTAATCCATAAAGTTCTCCATTTCATTCACCGGTCTCAAGAATCTCAAGTTCCTTTTCAACTTTATCAATCGAATCATTGCAGAATTTAAGCAGTTCAATGCCTTCTTTATAATAATCAAAGGACTGTTCAAGAGTGCATTCGGGATTTTCCATGTTTGAAATCAGTTCGCGGATTTCCTGCATTGCACCGTCAAGTGTACGATTTTCGTTGTTATTATTTTTCATCGGTATCCTTTCATCCGTAGCTTCATACTATGATGCGCTATCCGGCATCAATTGCCGTTAAATCTTTCGGTTTCTGTAATCCTTGCATTTATAAAACCGTTGGCAACGCGAATGGAAACATCGTCATTTTCATTTACATCATCAATCGACTTAACATTATGACCGTTTTTATCCGTAACATATGCATAACCTGCCTCAAGCCTCTTAAGCGGTGAAAGCCCTTCAAGAGATTTTGCGTTAAGCGCAAGCATCTGTTTTTCTCGATTCAGTCTGTCACGGACAAGCTTTGACATTTTCTCGGAATAAGCTGCTATATCTTTCTTATTGCCGTCAAGGCGGCCTCTTGGCGAACAGATTTTAAGCCGGAGCCCAAGCTTTTCTGTTTTCTGCCTTGCGTATTCTATATTGGAAATCATTGCGGAATAAAGGTCACTATGAAGGTCAACAATTCCCGCAAGAACCTTGTCTATTTCACAAACCGCATGTTCTGCCGCTTCCGAAGGAGTCGCGGCACGAAGGTCAGCAACATAATCGGTAATTGTTGTATCGGTTTCATGACCTACGGCAGAAATAATGGGAATTTCGCAATCATAAACAACTCTGGCAAGCTCTTCATTGTTAAATCCCCATAAATCCTCTATTGAACCGCCTCCGCGCCCAATAATTATTACATCGGGCTTCTTTTCACATAAAGCCCTGATTCCGCGGATTACCGATTCGGAT
>JAZQNE010000053.1:0-3534 GCA_045627185.1 Lachnospiraceae bacterium | reverse complement strand
GCTGCATAGTTTTGTTGCACACTGACCCACCGGAACGAGTTCTTCTGCAGAGTGACCAATAAGCTCCGCAATAGCCGACGGTGAACTTGTTCTTGCGATATACCCTGCTGTTTCGATAATAAACTTATCCAGATCGGCAGGTTTGCGCTGACCCGTCCGAATTCTCGACAGATAGGATGAATCAAAACTCAGCGCTCTTGAAAGACCTGAAACACTGATATCCAATGTTTCAATTGCAGCATTGAGATTTTTAATGATGGTCTGATAGTCGAGCTTCGGCTTCTCCGTATACGCTGAAAAAGCGTTTCTGATGATTACTTCATCAAGTTCCGGGGCATTCTCACTTGCCAGCTGAACAAATCCGCAAATCAGCTTTTCAATCTGTTCCTGTTCAGGAATTCTCTTCCCTGAACGGTATCTGCTGAGGGCAGAAGTAGATATACCCGAAGCAGCGGACAAATCTTTCGCAGTACACTTCGTTTTGTCCAGATACAGTTTTAGCACATCGGAAATGCCCATTTTTAACTCCTTACAATTATTCATAATAAATTATAGCATAACGTATTGTAAAATTTCATAATAATCCCCAAATTGTCATTGACAATACGGAAAGTTTGAGTAACTATCAATTTGACTGAAAAGCAAATATGAACTGTGAAAACATTGTGAAGTATCATCTATAAGGAATAGCAGCAGGGTACGCAAATACCCGGCTGCCGTTCTATGTACGCATCGCCGAAAGCGGCCTTCTGATACAAATTACAAAAGGGGCTGTTGCAAAATAGATTGTTGCGAAAAACCGCCTAATATTTTAGCGGGAGAAATCACGAATTTTCGTATTTTCTCCCGCTATATATAACTTTTTGCATGGGGCATTTCTGCAAAACCCGCATTTTGCAACACACCCTTTCTGCTTTCTTCTCAAACCGTTTTAATCAACTTCATAAAACAGCTGCCTTTGAAATGGTCAATCTTCTGTACTTCACGCTTTTCTCAGGCAAAGCAAGTCCCCGACAGACGCAGGATTGCATCCGTCAGGGACTAAATCACCTATGAATTCAGGCACAGGAGCGTCTGAACAAAACAGGTATCCGGTTCCTTTATCACACGCCCTCAAAAGTACGTAACAATGCCATAGACCCAGATGCAGAAGACAATAATGGGAGTCACGTACTTAAAGATAATCCGCATCCATGGTTTAACTTTCAGGCCGGTGCCCGTGTTGCTCTCCGCCTCAAACTTATCCCATCCCCACAGCTTATCGCTGGTGCAGACCAAAAGGAACAATACAGAGCCAATGGGTTGGATGACAGTCTCTACGCAGAAATCCCACAGATCCAAAAAGCCGCTGGACCCGCCGAGCGGGTGGACATTAGAAAGAACGTTTCCGGTAAGTGCCATGGGAGTACACAGAACGATCATCAGCAGGCAGCAGAGCAGGCAGCCCTTTTTACGGCTCCATCCGGTCAGCTCACGTACCATGGCGAGAATGTTTTCAAATACGGCGACCACGGTGCTCATAGCCGCGAAGATCATGAAGATAAAGAACAGGGAACCCCATACAAGACCGCCGGACATATTCTGGAATACCGTTACCATGGTGGTAAACAGCAGCGGAGGCCCCGCATCCGGATTGATCCCGAATGTAAAGCAAGCCGGGAAGATAATAAAACCGGCCAAAATAGCAACCAGCGTATCCAAAGCGCAAACATTCACCGCTTCACCGAGGAGTGTGCGGTTCTTATTCGTATAGCTTCCGAATATGGCCATAGAGCCCATACCCAGAGACAAGCTGAAGAATGCCTGACACATGGCTGCAATGACCACGCCGGGAGTTACAACAGAAAAATCCGGTTTCAGGTAAAAACGGATTCCCTCGGCAAATCCCGCGAGAGTGCAGTTGCGAACAGCCAGTATGAACATGAGGCCAAACAGAGCCAGCATCATCCATTTGGTGACCTTTTCAAGGCCTTTTTGGATATCAAAGGAGAGAATAATAAACCCGAGGGCAACGACCAGAACCATGTAGCCGACATTAACTCCGACGTTGGATACAGTGTTTTCCCATGTCAGCGCAGCAATATTCCCCGAAAGAAAGCCGGTAAGATAATGGAAGAAGTAACCGGCGATGGTGGTATAAAACATCATCAGAAAGATATTGCCGGCCAAGCTGATCCAGCCCTGCAGATGGAACGGGCTCTTTTCGTTCTGAATAAGAGCACGGGACATACTGATGGGACTCCGGCGGGACGCACGGCCCATGGCAAATTCAGCCGTCATAATCGGAACTCCGAGCAATAACACACAGAAAATGTAGATAAATACGAAAGCGCCTCCGCCATTATGGCCGACCTTATAAGGGAAGCTCCATACATTTCCCAGTCCAATGGCACATCCTGCCGAGAGCAGAATGAAGCCCAGCCGGCTGCCGAGGCTTTCTCGTTTATTATCCATGATATTTCCTCCTGAAGTGAACTCTGATTGAGTATTGTAGCATGATTAAATTTGATTGTCCATAGCTGGCAGATTTTTTGTGTTTCCGCCGGTGCAGAGCGTTTGTACACTCTGCTGTCCGTCGTGCTGTCATTCAACCTGCGGCCGACAATGTAATATACCGCTGCACCTGCTTCAAGAGCGGATTTAGATCCATAGATGGCAATATTCTATAGAGGGCTGTGAGGAATATCAATGGGGCGCTTTGGGTTATGTGAAATATCGGGGTGGACGCTTTCTGCGCATCCACCCCAAATGTCAATATAAAGTCTTTTTCATGCTATGGCAGTACAATCATCAATTCTTTTTCCGAGCTGAATGAGGATGGGCAAGAAGAGGCAGCCAAGCGCATAGATGAGCTCACTTTCGTACCTGAATACAAAGCAGAGTAAAGGATTCATATCTGAAAAGAAAAAAAGCCGTCTGAAGGCGCTGAAACGCTTCCAGACGGATAAAATAAAAAACTCCCCCAGCGCTACCAACACTGGGGAAGTCGATGCACAATATTCACTTTCTACTCTCATTTCAAACGAATTGCAGAAAGCATAGGTAGATCTGATTTGCGTCCGCATGATTTAAGGCACACAGCAGCCACTGTAGCGCTTGCATCAGGAGCAGATCTAAAATCAGTTCAGGCGCTTTTAGGGCATGCAACAGCAAGCTTTACACTGGATGTCTATGCACACGCTTCAGACAGAATGAGGCAAGACACAGCAAGCCGAATGCAGTCCTATTTTGAAAGCCTAAAAAGCATGGCTTGAATCAATATAATAAAGTTGGTAAGGGGAAAAATAAGGGAAACCCAAAAATGGTGAACATGAATATATAACATTTTGAGCAAGGAACAAGCAAAAAAGAAGCAGTTAGGAAGAAATTCAAAACTTCCTAACTGCTTTTATTTGGCGGAGAAGGAGGGATTTGAACCCTCGCTGCGTTTTTAAGACGCACTACCCCCTTAGCAGGGGGGCCCCTTCGGCCACTTGGGTACTTCTCCAAGCCGAAAGCAACTCACTGCTTTATTCACTTTGTCCGGCGGCGGAT
>JAZQNE010000052.1:0-13565 GCA_045627185.1 Lachnospiraceae bacterium | reverse complement strand
GCTCCCGCTGCCGGTCCTTCACTTGATGAATTAATGTCAGGTGACCCCAACAAGGCTCTTTCGCCTGATGAAATTGCTGCTATGTTTGCAGCCGCTTCTGCTGCCGCTCCTGCTCCCGAGCCTGTTGTTGAAGCTCCCGCTCCCGAGCCCGAGCCTGCTCCCGCAGCCGGTCCTTCGCTTGATGAATTAATGTCAGGTGACCCCAACAAGGCTCTTACACCTGATGAAATTGCTGCTATGTTTGCTGCTGCCGGGAAATAAGCAATCTCAAACATAAAAGGCTGTAAAACAACTTAAATAACACATTATAAATTTCGCGCCATAATATGCTTTTGACTGACAATGTCAAAAAGCATATTATGGCGCGAAACTTGTTTTATATACTGAGTTATTTTACAGCTTTATCTTCCCGCTCCGGTTGGGAATTCGCAAGAATCATCCTCTATTCTTTATCAAAAAGTTCTTTCAGCCATTCGGTGGTTTTCTTCTTTTGGGAATACAGCCAGAAGGACATCCCGTTTTCGGTCCACCATGCGGCAAAATAATTCGAACTGTCGTCCGTCATGGAAATATTGCCACGATTTGTTTCAACAACTACAGCACTGTCATTGGCGGATACCGCGCCAAGGTTCACTTTTTCCGCAGATGCGGTTGAAAACACTACTGCGTTCTCATCAATACCGTAAATAATTGATACAATGCCATTAATACGAAGTTCATATGTCCTTTTAGAAATCACCGGAATAACAAGAAGTGATGCATCAATTCCGGTAAAAGCACTCATCTCACTTGCATCATCAAACTTCATGACGGTATCATCCGTACAGAGAAGCTCCTCCCACTTGTTATTTGATGCGTTGAAACCCAAATTGCAAATATCATTTGATAAAATATCCACATTTACATACGAAATGCCATCATCCGAACTTATGTCCGACCTGTCTTCTCCTGCACTTGTGTAGCTGTACTTCTGGTAATAACCGGAATTTGCCTTTCTGTATTCCGATACGGCATCCTCGTATAAGCAATATACTTTAACCCTTTCGTTCTCAGTTCCTGAAGGACAGGCTGCCTTTCCACCTCCGGACATACCCATGAACCACATCAGTGTACAGGATATAATAATCAGTCCCAGAGAGCAACCAAGTGCAAGTGAAACTCTCTTAATAATTCTTTCCGTTCTGAAAAGCACACGTGAACGGTTTTCAATGTCAATTTTATTGCGCACATTTCCGAGGATCCGGTTTTTCATTTCATCCGACATTTCAATATTTTCAATTGTCTGCTGGTACTTATTCAAAATCGAAATCCTCCTTTAATATTTCTTTCAGTTTCTGCCTTCCGCGATTAAGGTCCGACCTTACTGTTGAATGATTTCTTTTCAGGCATTTGGATATTTCCTCTGTTGAATAGCCCTCATAATAGTGAAGATGAATCACCACTCTGTATTTTTCGGGAAGAAGCCGGACAGCATCCCAGACAAAGGCCAAATCTTCTCTTTCAGCTTCCTGCAGGTTCTCATCAAGTTCATCCGTCATACGGATTTTGTTGTAATCAATCCTGTTCTTGCTGAGATTTGCAACCGTGGACAGAAGATATGCCTTTTCATGCCGTTCATTTTCAAACTCAGGAGCAGCGTGCAAAACACGGATGACGGCATCCTGAACAATTTCCTCAGCATCTTCATAATTATGAACAAAAGCGTACGCAAAGCGAAGCATGCTGTTACCGTAACTGTTCAAGAAACGGCCCGCAAGCTCTTCTGCTTCCTCCCGTGTAAGTTGTCTCCTCTGAAAAAAAACCATATCATTTCACCACTGCGTCGTTCAAAAACCGGGAAAACCGGATTTTGCCGTACAATGCAATAGTGCTTTCATCTGTTTTCAAAAGCACCATTACTTAATATACAAATATTAAACTGATTTTGTTGCAATAATTACAAATAAATTATTAATATCTTTCCAAACGGATACTGCACAATCGGACTGTATGAAAATCCGCAGTTCAAAGCACCGCTGACTTCATAAATATCTATATCGCCTGTTCCCGTGAAGAGGACGGTAATTACTGTTTCACCCTTCTGCTTCATTTCGGCGCAATAAGCATTCACATCGGCCTGCGTTTCGCACGGCGTACACGTTTGAGCATAATAGTTATATTTGGTTTCCGTAGCCTTTGGCAACGATTTATCATCAGGCGTATGGTCCTGAAGCAGGAATTCATCAGGCACATTAAAATATGTGTAAATCACACGTCCTTCAACGTTAGGAAACGGATCGTCCCAGGTGACATCAACGTTATACCACTTTCCTTCAAGCTTAACCCTGTTCCACGCGTGGGATTCTCCTGCCCAACCCGTCACATAAACTGTCTCGATTCCCGAAAGATTCATTAGCAGTTCAAACGACGATGAATATCCGGCACATACGCATTCACCCAGAATCAATGCCTCATACGGTGTCTGTCCGCCCAGTTTTTTACCTTTATTTCTTGACTCAAGCCCAACGTCCGGATTCCCGTAAGCAATATTTTTCACAAGCCAGTCATGGAAATAGAGCTCTTTTTCATAGTCACTTTTAAGCTTTTTTGCATTATTTACAAGCTCAAGTATTTTATCAAGTGTTTTGATTTCTTCGGAAATTAATCCGTTTCTGTCTCCGGATTTTGCAGCATAGTAATAGATAAACGAGCATCTGCTATCCAGAGAAATCTCAAATTGCGAGGCATTCGCATACCTTGTATTTTCTTTTACCGTAATCTGCGATATTCCGCCGTAACCAATCAGTTTGTTGGCCACAGTTATTGCCTCATCCGCATCGGCCATAATGTAAAAGCGCTGAAAACTGTATCCCTGGTTTTTCTGAAGTGACGAAAGATAATCCGCGAAAACCTTATCAACCGAGCTGATGGATGAATCCGTTACACCATAATCGAATGTTGAAATGCCGGGCTTTACCGAAAAGCTTACATTCGGTGCAGGCGTAACATGGCCGGCCTCCGGTGTAACAACCGGCGTACTAGTAGGAATCGGTGTTGACGTGCTCGTCGGAATCGGTGTTGACGTGCTCGTCGGGATCGGCGTTGACGTGCTCGTCGGGATCGGCGTTGATGTGCTCGTCGGAATCGGTGTAGGCTTGTTCGTCGGAATCGGCGTCGGCATGCTCGTCGGAACCGATGTAGGCTTGTTCGTCGGAATCGGCGTTGGCGTGCTCGTCGGAACCGATGTTGGCTTGTTCACAGGAGCAGTCGATGGTGTCAGAAGCGCCGGACTTGTCGGGACAGGTGTTGGTGTATTCGTCGGAATACTTGTCGGAGCGCCCGTAGGATTATCAGCCGGTGTGGCCGTAGGTACGCCTGTCGCCGTTATTACCGAAACGTCTGCCGGTGTAGCCGTAGGTGTTCCTGTCGCCGTTGCTGCCGGAACAGCTGTAGGTGTAGCCGTAGGTGCTCCTGTCGCCGTTGCTGCAGGAACATCTGTAGGCGCAGGTGTTTGTGTGGCCTGTATTTCCTGCGTGGGAACAGGTGTCGGACTGAAAACAGACCGAGCCGCATCAAAGATGCAGCCGGTCTGTGATAAAATCAGACATATTAACAAAATAGCGGAACATAACTGAAATGTTCGTTTTTTCATAAGAAACTCCCGGAATTATACGTAAACCTGTTAATAAGTGAAGATTTGAAAATACATCAGCGGTGTTAATGAACCTCTAACGGCCAAAGTCACGGGAATGCGACCGCCTGTTTATTCGAGAAAGCCCAACAGGTCTTCAATAAGGTCATCAACATCCATCCCATGGACATCGCAGGCCTGTTCAAGTGTTTCATGCTGTGCCGACGGGCATGTCGGGCAATGCATTCCCATCTCTGCAAGTATGCCTGCAGCCTCAGGAAAATTACGAAGCAGTTCACCTATCTGAGTATCTTTGGTTATCTTAAACATAATTTTGCCTCTTTGAATCCTTTATGCTCTGCATTTGTCATACAGTTCAGCAACAAGAGCCTTAACTTCAGCCTTTACGTCTGCAAGAGCAACCTTCTTCGATACGCTCTTATCACGTGTTACAAGTTCCGCAACACCTTCCGCAAGGTTTCTGGGACTTACCACAACACGTACGGGAACGCCAAGAAGATCGGCATCCGCAAACATAACGCCCGGACGAATATCACGGTCATCATAAATAACCTCAAGACCGTCAGCCTGAAGCTCATCGTAAAGCTTGTCAGCAACAGCCTTTGCTTCTGCATCATCAGCACGGAGACAGCAGAGCTGAACCTCCCAGGGAGCGATTGACATAGGCCAGATGGGACCGTAATCATCGTGGCGTACTTCTGCAACAGATGCAGCAAGACGGCCAACGCCGATGCCGTAGCAACCCATGATTGCATAATGGCTTTCGCCCTTTTCATCTGTATAGGTAAGGTTCATTGTCTTTGAATATTTTGTTCCAAGCTGGAAAATGTTACCTACCTCAATACCTCTTGAAATAGTGATTGACTTCTTGCCGCAGCAAGGGCAGATACCGCCGTCAATAATCTTGGCAACATCAACATAATCAACCTTTCCGACTTCACGTTCAATGTTAAATCCGGTGTAGTGGAAATCCTTCTCATTTGCGCCTGTAACAACAGCGTTAAGGCCGACAAGTGAAGAATCAAAGATTACCTGAACATGTGAAGGAAGGCCCTTAGGTCCGATAAATCCTGCTACAATGCCGCTTTCTTCAGTAATTACGGCTGCATGGATGTTATCCTTAACAATCTTGGTAAGTTTTGATTCATTAACATCAAGGTCCCCGCGGATAAATACGATAACATAGCAGTCATCGTTATTCTTCTGGTAAACAACGGCTTTGCAGGTATCTGAAGGCTTGCAGCCCACAAGCTTGCAAAGGTCCTCAATTGTGGCCGTATGAGGTGTTGAAATCTTTGCAAGGTCCGTCATGGGAGCAGCACCTGCATTATCAATAATGCTGTCGGCAGCTTCCATGTTTGCCTTATAACCGCATTCGGAGCAGATGGCGATGGAATCCTCACCACAAGGTGTAAGAAGCATATATTCATGTGATACATTGCCACCCATCATGCCTGAATCAGACTTAACGGCAACGGTTTCGGGAATACCGCAGCGGGCGAAAATCCTGTGATAAGCGTCATAGCAGCGCTGATAGTACTCCTCAAGGTCCTCCTGTGAGGTATGGAAGGAGTAAGCATCCTTCATGGTAAATTCACGAACACGAATAAGTCCTGCACGGGGACGTGCTTCATCACGGAACTTCGTCTGAATCTGATAAATCATGAAAGGATAACGTGCATATGTTTTTGCATAATCGCGTACAAGCTGAACAGCAGCTTCCTCATGGGTCATACCAAGAACCATGCGGCTCTTGTTACGGTCTGAGAAACGAAGGAGTTCATCTCCTACAGATTCATAACGGCCGGACTCATCCCAAAGAGTTGCGGGAAGTGCAACGGGGAAGAGAACTTCCTGGCCGTCGATTTTGTCCATTTCTTCGCGGATAATATTTTCAATTTTCTTAGTTATGCGCTTTGCCGGAGGGAACAGTGAGTAGATGCCGTTTGCGACATACTTAATATATCCGCCCTTTACCATAAGTGCATGGCTGTCAATAACGCAATCTGCGGGACGCTCTTTGAAGCGGTCACCGACTAAGTTTCTGCCCTTCATAATTATTCTTCCTTTGCATTAAATTTAATTACCACATTTATAGCACAAAACCTTTATTTTGTCACGCAAAAAATAAGAGACCTTTTGAGTTGTAATCCCATTCGGTCTCCGATAATTTCCTTTTGCAATTTTAATTTCATAACAGCTTATGCTTTTTGAAAATCAGCCTTCCAATCGTCCGATACCATCAATAACCAGCATGTATTCCGATGCAACAGCGTTGAACAATTCGGTAACATCAGTCTGCGGAGCACCATAACGCATTGTTTCGCACAAATCGCTGCTCACAGTTGAAAGTTTAACAAGTCCGAGATTCAGGGCAACACCCTTAAGGCTGTGTGACATTTTGAAGCCTTCTTCCCAGTTACTTTCGGAAATTGCTGTTTTAAGCGCATCAAAGCAGCCATCGTTTGTAAACTTTCTGAGGTATTTCACAATCCAGGCATCATTACCGATTCGTTCAAAAATTGCACTGTAATCTTCATGGATTTCGTCAAAAAACTCTTTTGCTGTCATGTTTTTACCTCTTTCACACTGATTTAACCAACATTCCGTTAATTTGCGGCCGATAACGGATTCATATATTTCCGGTCATTCCCGTATATATGCACCATATAGATTGTATCGGAAAATCCAAACGAAAAATAAGCTTATTTTCGAAAAAAAATGCAAAAAAATGAATGAAAACAAATGTCTCATTCATCTCTTGTTTTCTTTTTGTAGGTGAAAACATCAAACTTTGTCAGTCCGATTTTTTTTAACTCTTTCACTGCTTTATCACAGTCTTTTTTTGTTGTGAAGCCGGGAATTACGGGCACTCTGACGCATATGCATTCCGGACCTTTTTTCTGCAGGAGAAGCTTCAGATTCGAAATAACGGGGGCAAGTTCACCGTGCGTGTAGTCACTGTAAATACGCGCATTGAGCGTTTTTATATCGACATAGAAAAAGTCAATAACTTCTGCGGCTTTCAGAACATTTTCCTCAGGAACGTTCAGGGATGTTTCAGCAAACACGGTAAATTTCCCATCAACTATTTTCACGAAATCAGCGATTTCATTAACCTGAAGGAGCGGTTCTCCGCCTCCAAAGGTCACGCCGCCGTGCGTCTGAATAAAATAGGGACGGTCAAGGCGGATAGCATCATACAGTTGCTGCGGGGTGCCATCGCCATTTGCTCTGTCCATTTTCCTTGTCTGTTTATTTATACAATACTTACAACGGAGCGGACACCCCTGCAACGCAATAAGCGTGCGGATGCCCTCTCCGTCTGTGTTTTTCCTTATTCTGCTGATTGCATTCACATGAAACATCAGTCTTTTTTATTTTCCTTTTCGCTCAATGCTTTTTCAATGTAAGCAGCTTCTTCATCGCATTTCGGGCAGGTTCCGGCGCACGGTCCGTCATATGTGCACGGTTCTGTTTCATAAGGGATACCGTTTTCATCAGCAACTTTCTTACGTAAAACGCGAAGTTCATCACAAATCTGTTTTCCGTCAGATCTGGGCTTTACAGGTGCAACAGCACCCGTGAGGGGCTGTGCGGGCTGTTCAGGCTCCACGGGCTGGGCACTCGGATTGATTGGCATGCTGAAACCGTTATTTTCCTGGGATTTCGCATCAAAATCAACTCTGGGCATGCTTCCCATAACCTGAGGAATGTCCGTAAACACGGGAGGCTTATCAGGCATTTCGGGCGGCTCACCCATCTCAAAATCATTAGATGCAAGCATCTTGCCCATTTCAGGCTCATCAATTACAGGCTTGTCTCTTTCGGTTATGGGTCTTGCTACATCACCCTGAAGCTGTGCGACTTTGCCTCTGAGCGGTTTGTTTTTCTTTTTGCTCGGTTTTGAAGGAACATCTTCCTCAAGGGTGTCAATCCACCATTCAATTCCCTTTTTTGCAAACAATTTGAGGGTGCCTGCCTTTTTAGCCACCTTTTCAATGAGTTCCTCGTACATATCATAACGCATTACACCGTTAAGAATCCAGTTATGAATCTTTACGTCAATGCAGGCACAAAGCAGCTTGCACTCACTTTTATTTGATATTTCAGCCGATATCAGCTTTTTGAGCTGTTCATCCGATGTCCCTTCAGCGCCTTTTTTGTCCGTAAGGGTATCATACAGTTTAACCTTTAATTCCTTATACTTTTGAACAGATAGCATATCCTTCTCCTTTTCAAATAATCCCCATAGCAACGATAAAAAACTTTTTTATAACAAAATCTTTCACCTACAATAATATCATTTGCGTCCAAAGAAAACAACTGTTCTTTTTGCAAACTTTGTGCTACAATAGGCCGCATGAAAACAAATAAAAAATTTGAAATTGATATGTGCAACGGCAATTTGTTGCCTAAAATACTGAAGTTTGCGCTTCCGCTTATGCTCTCCGGCATTCTGCAGCTGCTGTTCAATGCAGCCGATATGATTGTAGTCGGAAAGTTTGCCGGCAAGGAGTCGCTTGCTGCCGTTGGTTCAACATCATCACTTATCAACCTGCTTGTAAACCTCTTCATGGGGCTTTCTGTAGGGTGTAACGTGCTGGTGGCCCGTTATTACGGTTCGGAAAAGAAAAAGGAGATTTCCGACACGGTCCACACCTCCATAACGATTGCACTGATAAGCGGCGTTATCCTTGGAATCATCGGCATTGTATTCTGTAAGCCCCTGCTTATCCTTATGGGAACTCCCGAAGACGTTCTTCCGCTTGCAACTCTCTATATGCGGATTTACTTTGCGGGAATGCCCGTTATTCTGTTATACAACTTTTCAAGTGCCATCCTGCGCGCCGTAGGCGACACAATGCGTCCGCTGATCTTCCTGTCCTGCGCCGGAGTCATCAACATCCTGCTGAACCTTTTCTTTGTAATCGTATTCAAAATGGATGTTGCGGGTGTTGCACTTGCAACGGTTATTTCCCAGGCTGCTTCCGCAACATGCGTAATGCTCTGTCTGATACGCGACGATGCGCCTTACCGCCTCAGCCTCAAAAAACTTGGAATCACCAAAAAGATTCTTGTCCAAATAATAAGAATAGGCCTCCCCGCAGGGCTGCAGGGCTGCCTATTCTCAATATCAAATGTTATGATTCAGTCCGGCATCAATTCCTTCGGAACCGATGCCATTGCAGGAAATACAGCTGCCTGCAACCTTGAAGGCTTTGTCTATACCGCCATGAATTCCTTCCATCAGACGGCTGTCAGCTTCACAGGCCAGAACACCGGCGCCGGCAAGATGGACCGTGTAAAGAAAGTTCTGATTGAATGTCTTGCACTCGTTACAATTTTCGGTCTCGGCCTTTCGCTCATCATGCTGCTTTTCGGCCGCGGACTGCTTACAATTTACGCAGATCCCGAAGATGTCGAGGTTGTTGTAAAATACGGTCTGATTCGTATGGCAATCATCTGCCCGACTTACTTCACCTGCGGTACAATGGATGTTCTTGTAGGTTCGCTGCGCGGCATGGGCAAATCCATTCTGCCTATGATTGTTTCCCTCTGCTGTGTATGTGTTCTCCGTATAATTCTTATTTTAACGGTTTTCAGAGCAGCACCTTCGCTTCAGCTTCTCTACTGGACTTACCCGATTTCATGGGTAGCCGCTACAACCATCCACTTCTTCTGCTTTGTAACCGTATTCAGGCGTCTTTCAAGGCAGATAGCAGGCATCGACTGAACCACGGCTTTTCGGCCTGACACAGTTTCTATAGAAAACAAATAAAAGGGTATTTCACATGACTCAAGACTTCGCAGTGAAATACCCTTTTTCATCCGCAAAAAAAGAACGGGCCTGTTCCTTCAAACATGCCCGTCCGCATTTTATCCGCAAAATTCCGTAATTACATTGTGTAGTTATCAAAATAACCCTGAACAAGAACAATCGGTGTACCCTTGTCTCCGGAACCCGATGTAAGGTCACAGAGTGAACCGATAAGGTCCGTAAGGCGGCGGGGCGTTGTGCCCTGAGAAGCCATCTTTCCAACAAGATCGGCGTCCTTGTGACGGATGTATTCCGAAATGGCTGCCTTAAGTTCTTCACCCTCAAGGTTCGGGAACTCGTTATCGGCAAGATACTTAAGTTTTACCTCATTAGGCTGGCCTTCAAGCCCCTTTGTGTATGCAGGCGAAACAACAGGGTCTGCAAGTTCCCAAATCTTGCCTACGGGATCCTTGAAGGCGCCATCGCCATAAATCATAACCTCAATGTTCTTGCCTGTCTTTTCATAAAGGCCCTCATGAATTCTGTCAACAACAGGCTGGCAGTTGCGGGGAAAAAGTTTGATGGAATCCTCAGTAGCCTTGTTACTGCCAAGAAGACCATAGTTTTCGTTGTAGCCCGAACCGTCAACAGAAGCGGTCATAATCTCATCAAGGCCGTAAACAAGCTTTGCGCCTGCTGCCTTTAAGAGTCTCTTGCTTCTTGCACGGCTGTGGATATCGCAGCAGAGAACGCTGTCAGTATATTTCAGAATAGACCTGCAGTCATTTGCAAGAATGATTTCAACATCGCAATCCTGTGACTGAATGAGCTCCTTGTAATATGCAATATAGTCAACGCCTGTGAATCTGTGCTTTTCATAGCCAAAAAGCTCACGGTATTTTTCTTCTGTAAGAACGTCGCTCCAGGGATTAACGCCCTTTTCATCAAGCTTGTCAAGATCAACCAGATGATTTCCGACTTCATCCGAAGGATAGCTGAGCATGAGAACTATCTTCTTTGCGCCTTTTGCGATGCCCTTGAGGCACATTGCGAAACGATTACGGCTGAGAATAGGGAAAATTACGCCGATGGTGTTTTCACCGAATTTGTTCTCAATATCCTTTGCAATCTGGTCAGTTGAAGCATAATTGCCCTGTGCACGCGCTACAACAGCCTCTGTAACTGCAACAACATCTCTGTCATTCAGTTCAAAATTGCTGCTTTCTGCTGCTGCAACAACACTGTCGATAACAATCTGCGCGATATCATCGCCGCTTCTGATAATGGGAGCACGCACACCCCTTGATACTGTTCCGATTAATCGTTCCATATAATTCTCTCCTTTGGCGGGAGTTTTCTCCGTCCGGTTCTTCAGCCGATGCGCCTGCAGTCTGCCTTCACGGGGCGTCACTCTTGCCCACCGCAAATAAATATAGCACAATGCATTTCATAAGTAAAATTACTGTTATTTATCATAATCATAATTTTAATTTATGGAATACGGCATTGTCCATTTTATGTCCCTATATAAACAAACTGCGCATTTTCTTCATCTGTGTTTCTTTTTCTTAACAATAAAAATGGTTACAATTGCTATTACAAGAACAATTGCTCCGCCTATAAGAAACGGAACAGTATTGCTATTATCTTTTGTTTTTCCACCCGACTTGTTTTCTTCACCCTGTGTAGGGGTTACAGCATTACTTGGTACGAGGGTCGGTGTTGCCCCGCTTTTTGTAGGTATCGGCGTGTTGGTTATTTCCGCTGTTGTCGGAGTCGGTGCATTCGTAGGAGCTCCGGTCGGAGCAGATGTAGGCCCTTCAGGCGTTACGCTCGGAACTTCAGGTGTTGCCGTAGGTGCTTTAGTCACTTCCGGATTTGGCGTTACCGTTTCCGTAGGTTTAATGGTTGGTGTAGGAGTATTGGTTACAGATATCTTAGGGGTAACCGTAGGTGTAGCGGTAGGCTGTCCTGAATAAAGACTTATTCCCGGTTTGTTTTCAGCAAGCCATTCCCCGTAACGTTCCTCGTAAAGATTATTTATTTCATTAATCATCTGCCAGTTTCCCGCAGTGCCTTTATACTGTTTAAGCCACTCCTTGTACCATGATTCATAGCGAGTTCCCGTAAAAGCTTCTGCAGGAAGAATCTCTGCCATTATTTCAAGAGTGTAATCTGGAGCTTCTTCTTCAAAAACCCAGCCAGTGGTAAGTTTCAGGGCATGTTCCCCTGTTCTTCCAACTCGCGACAGTGCCAAAATGAAGGAATCAATCTGAAACTCATCTTGTGTATAGGACATAAAATGCCACTGCTCCGCATCTACCAACTCAAACCTGATAGGAGTATTACACGTCCGTTCCATTTTATTTGCCCATTCATCAGTATATCCGATTCCCCTGAACTCTCCATTTTTATCACGATAAACAGGATATTCATGAACCGCCTTTAAGGGCCACGAGATTGTCGGATTAGTGTACCGTTCCGTATATACAAAATCAGGTCTGTCAATGTATTTTATGGTTGACGGATGATAATCTATTTCAAAAATACCTGTTGCTGCGATATCGTAGGTTATGATTTCATAATCCGTGATACTGAAATCCGTAGGACCATAATCATACATATACGGATAAGCCGGTGATGTTTTTCCTCTTGTCTGAAGATAGTAAGTGTCACGGAGACAGTTAAGGTCCCATGTTTCATAAGGTGCCACATAATCTTCTTCCCAGTATCCGTGTTCCTTTGCCCATTGAAGAAGGTCCTTCTTCCACGTTGTCTTGGGCTGCATGTCATCACGTGAGGTTTCCTGGTTTTCTTCAAGAAGGCAATATGCAACGACCCACTGGAACCATTCACTTCTTTCCGGATACATCTCCTCAAAATAATCAGGCCACATGAGCATTTCCAGCCAACCGTATCCATCAAGAATAAAATGATGCATCCAAGCCATCTGTTCGGCAATAATCTCTGCCTGCGATGCTCCGGGATATACTTCCCATGTTCCTATTGTCTCTAAGTGTCCGTAAAGATGTGCCTCTGCCTTCATTGGTTTAATGAAGCTTAAGCTCTCCGTAAGCAAAAGAACTGCCAATAATATTGTCATTACGCGTTTAACGTTCATCTTTTTCATTTATCTTCTCCCTTTGGGGACATTTCCCCACAAAGTGTTACAGTATCATAAAAAGCAATTGTAATCAATAAATCCTACAAAAAGTTATCCTGCAACAAAAGAACCGCTGCCCGTCATTTTCGGGAAGCGGTTCAAAGAAGTTATTTATTTTGCAATTTCAAGGAAATCTGCCTCAGGGGCGATAGCACGTGCCTTGTCAAGCAGGTGGTGATGGCAGGTGAAAAGAATTACCTGACCGTGCTGTTCCTTCGAATAATCGCGAAGGAACCTGAGGCCGTCCTCTGTGCGAGTGTCATCGTACTGCTCAAAAATATCATCAAGAAGAAGCGGAAGCTTGCCGCCGTCAGATTCGAGAAGCAATTCAACAATCGCAAGGCGAAGGGCGAAATAAGCCTGGTCAACCGTACCGTTGCTGAGGTAGCCGCCTTCGCGATAGAAAACATCGTCATTTTCAAGCACCTGAATGCCAAAATCCTTGGAAACATTGACATTTCTGTAATGACCGCCGGTCAGGCTGTTGAAAATCTCAGCGGTACACTCATTCAGGCGGGGTCCGAAGTTTCTGCGGAGCTCCTCTGCGGATTCCTCCATAACCTCTGCAGCCAACTCAAGAGCAGCGTAATAATCTTCATATTCCTGAAGCTTTTCGCGGGCCTCACCTATTTCGGCAAGAATAGCGCCAATGGAGCGGTCGGGCTCACGGCTGTCATTTCTGAGTTCGGAAATCTGCTCTTCACGCGCAAGAATTTCCTGCTCAAGATTTTCATCATCCACAACCTGCTTCCGATACTCTTTAAGTATTGTCTCCCGGCGTTTCACGGTCACAGCCAGGTCCCCGGCTTCTTTATTTATTCTTTCAAGCTGTCTGGCGTCTTCATTGCTTTGACGTCCCAGTGCTTCAAGCAGATTCTCATATTCTTCCTCAAGTTTTGAAACACGTTCCTCTGCTGATTTTCGATAGCGTTCCATGCGGTTTTTACGGCTGATGGCACTGCCCTCCGCAACAACCATTATAGGCACAATCAGCCCCAAAAAGCAGAACC
>JAZQNE010000051.1:0-6168 GCA_045627185.1 Lachnospiraceae bacterium | reverse complement strand
TTTAAGCCCTTATTTCATACTTTCCTTCAGGATTTCAACTACCTCTTTCATGCGTTCGCCCGACACATTTTCCCAGTCGTTAAGCAGCATTTCTTTTGCACGCATTGAAAACGTAGCAAATCTTGCCCTTAGCTGCTCATTAGTACATTTGGGGACATCTACCATATGTGCCCAGCAGTCGGCTTCCATTAAATCGTTTATATCGTCTTTCATCACAACCATCCTTTCCATACATCCGGCTGATAACCGACAGTTGCCAGCCTGCAGTTACGCACAATCGGAGTCCTTAAAAGCTGCCGGTTTTCCGGCAGCTTCTCAAACGGAACGTGCAGAAGCGACGCACAGGCCCAAATTCCGTCGAATTCATCTTCAAAGGCTATTTCATCAAACTTCATCTGCAAAACGTCAATTTGGGCAAACTGTGAAGCCATACGGCACATTTCGGAGGATGCATCAAAGGCAGCCGCAGAAAAGCCATGCTCTTTGAAAGCACGGCTGTCACGGCCGCTGCCGCATCCGGCAAAGAAAGATGCGGCGTTTTGGTTGTAGTAGGCTACGAAAGTGGAATAAACACCATGCTCGCAATTATATTTATATGTTCTCCAATGCCTCCCAATGGTAAAAACGGATTTGGTAAATAGAACTGCCTAATCACGGCTCCTACAAAGTAAACCAGTCTATACACGTCCGAATTTTTCTCGTCCTTTCATTTTTCAAACATTTTTTCTTAAAAAGGTCTTATTTTTTTTGCTAAACTAAATGGAATTATCTCTCCATTTTTTGTCACCACGTATGCTTTTTCATTATGCATATAATCCACAATATCTCTTGTCTTGTAGTCCTTAAACTTCGCAATCACTTTATCCAGTATAGCTTTTTCTTTAACCGACAATACAGAATAATCCGTGTTAGCCGTTGGATATACATGAATCATAGTATCATAATTGTAACTCATTTCCTCTTGAACATTTAGGTTTTCTAAGTTCATCAAACTATAATGTCCAATGGGAAGAGCTCCCATAGGCTCGTGTCGATATACCATACCGGTCATTGAACGTCCATTTTCTATGAATGATAATACGTCCGAATACCAAAGCATTTTCATTAGTTTAACCTTAAACAGATTACTAACTTTTTCCGCAATATATGAAATCATTGCTTCAATTTTATCAATATTAAGCAATGTGAAACCGTTTGAATCAGATGGTTCTTCGAAGTTCACATATTCTCCTTCAAATGCTTGTCTTGTGAGGAACTCTTTTCCATAAGAATCTAATTTCTCAACAATTTTTGTCCTAATTTCATAATATTTCATAAGCGGAAATTTATCAGCATTCTTCTTCAAGAATTCCAATGCTTGTAACGGATTATCCTTAATCAAACGAAGCATAGTATCATAGGCCTCATCTTGGATTGCTTTACTTTCATATCGTGAAATAGTCGCCTCTCCCCATCCCAAAAGTTTTGCAAGATCAACCTGAGAAAGGCCATAACTTTCTCTAATTGCAACAATCTCATTCGATGTAAGAAGCCCCATCTTTACTCTATATGCATTTCTTGCATTAAGGAGATTTTCATTTGTCATTGCTCCGGTCTCAAATTCATTCTCATCCTCATCAGCATTTGCACAATAATAAAATCTCTCCTCGTAGGTTACTTCCTCACCTTTTAAATTAATGGTTGTACTTCTTTTTCTTTCTTCAATTTCATGTGTCTTGTCACATAATGGACAAGACATATGTATTTTTCTAATTAATGTATTGGCCTCCATTGTCTTACCTCCTTCATAATTCATTATGCATACGGGAATTCCATTTTATCCTTCGCATAATGAAATGACACACATACCACCTGTTTCTGCTGATTTCTAATTTTCAACTTCACATAAATCAGTTTGCCATTTATTCCCTTTCCAAATACAAATAATATAGGTGGATCCACATTATCTTTATCAATTTTAGTTTCTGAGTACTCTTCAACTTTCAATTCCTTTAATCTTTCAACAACGTCCTCTGCATCATACCCAAGATCTAACAATGTAAATGGTGTCGAAAATTTCTGATCATCCCCCTGCTTCTGCTTACGAACCAAGTTCAAATCGGTATTAATATCAAAATCGTCACTCTCAAGCAATTTATGCAACTCATCTAAGAAAGCCACTACTTCTCTTTTTTTAGATTGGTAACCAAGGAAAATTCTAATCACCTCCAGCGCATTTACTATCAATTGATAGTGTACACCTCAATTGATAGTTTGTCAATGCCAGAATACCAATGATCTGCTCTCATCGTAAATATTTCCTGTGGCCCACCCTCATTTCTGAGGAATCTGTTTATATGGTTGACAATTGGTAATGGCAAAACATATTGTCATGCTTTTGGCTTAAAGGTTCCTTTCATCCTCCCTTTCCTAATGCAATCACCTTTCTCCCCCCAACTAAAAAACAGCAGTCCCCTGCTGTTCTCACTCCCTGCACGTATATCCGGGCTTTTTATATAAATACTCTTCATCCGGGACTATGCATTTGTCCCACACTTCTTTTTTCCAGTCGGCCTGCGGCACATCCTTGATAGCGACGGAAACGCTGCTTGTTGCACAGCCCAGGGTTTTGGGGATGTTATCTGTTTTCCCTGATGTACATCACTTCGGCGGCGCCGTGCGTGTCCTTTTTGCGGTCGCTCGGGGCGAAGCCGTGCTTTTTGTAGAAATTGATGGCACGGAGGTTTTGTTCAAATACCCAGAGCATTATTCGGGTGTAGCCGGCTGCGGATACATCGGCCAGAATCCGCTCCATCAGCATGCTGCCATAGCCGCGGCCCCAGTTGGGCTGCAGGGAATGGATGCAGATGAGTTCGGCGTAGCCGGGAAGGTCGGGCTCGCGGGTGGCGTCCCAGTAGGCAATGCCGTGGGGCTTGCCGTCTATTTCAAGGATGTAGCCGTTCCCCTTGTTCTGTTCCAGCAGCTTATTGTACATGTCCGCAGCGCGCTCGGGCACTGTCAGGCGGGCCAGAATGTCAGCGGGCATGATATCCTTGAAGGCGGTCTTCCAACTTTCGGTCTGGATGTGCGCAAGTATATGCTCATCGCCGGGATGCACTTTTCTGATGGTTACTGTATTCATGATTGCTCCGTTTTCCTGTTTGTTTTCATTTTTGTTCCTCCACATCTTCTTTGGTGGGCAGTACGCCGTCTCTGACGCACCATTCGGGGACGTAGGCAAGGCGCAGTTCTTTGACTCTTTTGTTTACTGCTACGCCGAATAAATCTATCTTCAGCGCTGTTCCGGCCTGCAGAATTTCTTCCGCCGTCAGCGCGCTGTTTTCAAGCTCCAGGTCAAGGGCTTTTCGCTTTTTATCTTTTGAAGCCACAAGAAAAATCAGGTATGCAACCCACATCGCCACGGGAAGGAAAAAGCCAAGCAGTATGCTGATCGTAAGAAGTGAATCGTTGTTGCGGGCTCCGCTAATGATTATTCCCGTAAAGCCGCCCAGAAGCGCAAGCGCCATCAGTGCAAACCAGCCGATGGTCAGGATTTTTTTCCGGGTCAGAAGTTTTTTGTATTTTTTAATAAAGGTTTCCATCATGTTCAATGTGCAGAATTGCCCTCCAATTTTGTCACTTAAAAGCTCAATGATCTCTTGATTTCTTTGTTTTCTGTTTCTCAAAGCTGCCGAAATCAGCTTTTTTCAGTTGGACAATAAGCGCCGCCGCCACTGCAGAACCCAGCGCAACCACCCATAGCTTCCAAGCGCCCCGCTTACGGCAAAGCAGATCGCAAATACAAGCAGATAATTCGGAAAGTTCATGTGTTTTCCTCCATTATTTTTTATATTCAAGCATGTTAAGGTAATAGGTTTTATAGATTATGGTTGCCTGATCCTTATCGCAGTAGCCGAACTGCAGGGTTTTCCCGTCATATAAGAAGCCTATTTTGTCTACTTTGGCAAATTCCTCAACGCCGGTTGCAACATCGGAATAATCGTACATCAGGGACTCGCCGCCCCCATCGGGAATCAGGGCGTATCTGATGTCATCAAAATATACATATTCCCAGTTGAGCTGTTCTGTTATTTCGTAGGTTGATTCTATTACTTCAAATTTGCCTATGTTGCCGGGCTTTTCGAAATAATGCTTAACCCGCAGAACATACAGGTAATCACCGGGTTTCGGGTCTTCAAAATTGCAGTAGTAAGCCGTCCACTCGTCCGAAAGGGACGGTGTTTCTCCGGCCCATTCATGCTTTTGCGGCTTGGGCGCAGATGTTGGCGCAGGCGTGTTTTTATTGTCTGTTTTGCCGCTTGTTTCCGAGTTTCCGTTTTTACCGGAAGCGGTAGGTGTTACATCCTGTCCGGCATCGGTCGGTTTCTGACCTTCGGTAGGCGCATTTGTTGTTTCCGTACCGTTTTTATTGCCGCTGATTGTGTCGCTGCCCGCATCGCCGCAGGCGATGAGCGCAACTGCGCTGACAAGCAGAATTGCAAGTAATAAACTATGTTTCTTCATGATTTTTCCTCTTTCTGTTGATTGAACGGCCGCGCACGGAAACCTCAAAATCCGTACTTCTCCAACGCCTCAAAATACTTGTTTTTGCTCAGGTGAAGAATGGTTTTTTCTATTTCTTCCTTTGTCACCTCTTTAACAAGTATGGTGTTTGGCTCAGACAGGAAGTAGTCGCAACTTTGCGTTTCGCATTCAAAGTCACGCTGAAGTCTCTCGAGCGAAGTCACGAACAGCTTGAACTTTTTCCCGTTTTCTTCAACGATGACACCCGGCCAAAAGCCCCTGTCGTGTGCTTCCTGTTCATCCAATTGTGTATCGTATTCATAAGTTATTTTCATTTTTGTTGACCTCATTTTCATAAGCTGTTTTCAGTTTTGTTTACCTTGTTTTCAGGCTTTTCCGCTTAATCTTGTCATACACCCTGAAGAACGGATAGGGAATCATGTTGCCCGTCCTCAGTATTTCCCGTCAGATGGCTTTCTGTCAACCCCTGTCGGAACCTGATTTTTCAAATAGTATTCCAATATCTGCGCAGGCGATTCAAAGCAGTCTATTTCCTCTTTGAACTCATATAAGCAGTATAAAAGCCCGTTTTCTCCCACGTAAACATCGGCGGGAATATCGTATCCGATCAAAGCGACCGGGCAGACGTTCTGTTCCGCCACATCCGTAACCATGTCAATGTTTTGCATGGCATAATCAAGATTGTCTGTTTTCTCATCGTTGCCATAGCATCTAAAGAAAACAGCTTTGTTATATTTGGGGTCAGGTAGCACAATATAGTTTTCCCGGTAAGCGCCGCCGTATTTTTTGAAAAACTCTGCAGCCGCTGCAGAAGGCTCTATACCGGCCCGCCTGTATATTTCATGAAAATGCTGTACCTGCTCCTCTGTTACAGCGGCACAAACCAGTTGCACCGCTGTTTCCAATCTTTCAATCAGTGTTCCGTTCAGTTGAATCATGCAGCCTCCTCCGATGGTAAGTTCAATGATTTCGTTTGTGGGCTTCAATGGACTTGTCCAGTGCTTCTGCGGATGAATCGTAGATTTTAGCCGTGAGATCGTTGAATCCGGTCTGGATAATGTCACTGTTCTTGTACTGTGCAGGTGTCTGCTTCCCAAACGAACCTGTTCTCTCATAGGAACTGATTTTGTCAGCAAGCATAAGATTATAGACCTTGCGGCAGCAACCGAAGGTCTTTGTAAAAAGGACCGCCTGTGCGGAAGTCGGATATAATCTGTACTTGATTGCTCTGTTAGCCATAACCGTAAGCTCCTTTATCTGTTTTGGGAATTACAAAGCCAGCAAAGTCACAATTGTATTCATGGTGCCATGAAGCAACCAGCTTGATACTATGCTTCCACCACATCTTTTTTCATTCAGCCACCCCTGATAAAATCCGAACAAACCGGGCAGTATTGTCATAAGAACAGTTACGAGGATATTATGTGTGGCAAGTCCGAAAGGGACTCCATGCATGAAGCCAAACAAAACGGCCTGAATAATATTACCTGTTACAAATCCAATCTTTCCGGCAATCCTTTTTCCTAAGAATCCCCTGAATACGATTTCTTCCGAAAGCCCGGTTCTTATAAAGCCATACACTATTACAGCGGGTATGGCTGCTGCCCCGCTTCCCGCAAAATTGCTGCCCGCGGTTGTAATCGC
>JAZQNE010000050.1:0-2195 GCA_045627185.1 Lachnospiraceae bacterium | reverse complement strand
AGGTAAAGCTCAAGGGAAATACGAAGGCGTACGTCTTCGTCAAGTGCGTTGTAATGTGTCTCGAAGGGACGTGCAGCAGCGCCGCCGGCGTTCGAAACAAGCATGGGAGTCTCAACCTCGATAAAGTCGCGCTCAGCAAGGAATTTACGGATGTTGCTGATGATTTTTGAGCGTTTTTCAAAGGTTTCCTTAACTTCCGGATTCATGATAAGGTCTGTGTAACGCTGACGGTAACGGATATCAGTGTTTGTCAGACCGTGGTATTTTTCGGGAAGAATCTGAAGTGACTTGGAAAGAAGCGTAACGCTTGATGCATGGATACTCTTTTCGCCTGTCTTTGTTGCGAAAACCTTACCGGTAACGCCGATGATATCGCCAACATCGTACTTCTTGAACTCAGCGTAGCTTTCCTCGCCTATTCCGTCTTCAAAGTTGTTTTCAGCGTTTCCGCGTGCCACGTAGCACTGGAGGTTGCCCGGACGGTCCTGTACATTACAGAAGGAAGCCTTGCCCATGATACGCTTTGACATCATACGGCCGGCAATGGTAACTACCTGGCCTTCAAGAGCCTCAAAGTTGTCTCTGATGTCTGTTGTGTGATGCGTTACGTTGAACTTTGTGATTTGAAAAGGATCCTTGCCGGCTGCCTGCAATGCTGCAAGCTTGTCGCGACGGATCTGAAGCAGTGAGCTTAACTCCTCTGCGGTTTGTTCCTTTACCTGATTTTCAATGTCTGCCATAATGTCTCCAATTAGTTTGATTTCTCAATCTTGGTAATTTTATACTTGATAATGCCTGCAGGTGTTTCAACAGATACGGTCTGGCCCTTCTTGTGCCCGATGATTGCTTTGCCGACAGGTGATTCGTTGGAAATCTTATTTTTAAGAACGTTGGCTTCTGTTGCACCAACTATCTGATAGGTGAGGGTTTCATTGAATTCGGTATCAAGAACGGTTACAACACATCCGATGCTTGCGGTCTTGTCGCCAACTTCATCCTCGTCAACAACTTCGGCGTTTCTAAGGATTTTATCGATTTCTTCGATACGGAGCTCAATTTCGCGCTGCTCTTCCTTTGCTGCATCATACTCAGCATTTTCGGAAAGGTCGCCCTGCTCGCGTGCTTCCTTAATTACCTGAGCGATTTCCTTACGTCTTACAACTTTTAAGTGCTCAAGTTCAGCTTCGAGTGCCTTTACGCCTTCGTAAGTAATAATGTTTTTCTTGATTTCTGCCATACCCGGTTCCTTCTTTCATTCATTGCATTCATTGCATTCATTGCGTAAAAAAATTCAAAGCCGCAATCTTACGACCGCAACTTTGTTTGTGACATTATAGCTTATGATGTCGGCCTTGTCAACCTGAAATATCGGCTTTTACACGCTGTATCTTTAGCCTTCCAATGCCGCTTTTTGTTGCTTTTTCAACACTTTTTATTTAACAATCACAGGGATGTCTTCCTCATTCCCCCCGCGAACTGCCGCACGGTCAACAAGGTTCCCGAAATAATCAATCAGGTCGCATCTTCCGTCCTGCTCCATTCCTACAATAACGCTCTTGGAAACAGGGATAATGCATGAGTCGCTTACATGGAAAACAAAATATTCCGCGGTTTCGTAAGCATCCCACATTTTCTCATAATAATAGTATTTTTCTTTGCCGCGTGAGTTTGTAAACGATGCAGCAAAGTCATCAAAGGTAACAACACCGCCATTTTTCTTGCCAAAAACGATGCGGCGTTTAAGGCTTTTTGTCCAGTTCCCGCGCTGAATGGAAATCTGGATTGGCTTTGAAAAGCAGAAAATCGCAACAATGGCATAGACGCCCATAAGAACGCCAAAAATCACATCAAGACCGTTCATGAACACATTATAAGCACTGAAAGCAAGGCAGCCGAGTGCAAAAATTCCGCACAGAATAACGAACCAGTCAATATGGTCCTTTTCGGTGAATGTATCTTTGCCATGGTCATAACTGATTTCAGCTATGGATTTACGCTGCTTTTGCGTCATATGCACAAGAATTTCAACTTTTGCGGGCGCGTTGACCTTGTTTGCCATTACCAAACCTCCAAACGTAAAATTGGGGGACGCCTTGAATCAACCAAAACGTCCCTTTTTATTTACGCGTATGATGATATCATAAAAAGCCAAAAATTACAATGGAAAACCTTATCGGTTTATTTTATAAATCGTA